>CAITPF010000118.1 GCA_903894155.1 uncultured beta proteobacterium
AGCAGACGAGTACCGGGATGATGCCAAAGAGCAATCGATTGGCCGGATTCCTCGCCATCGTCATATCCAGCGTCGCAGCAAACACGACGAAGGCCGGCAATGCGACCAGTAGCAACACCGAGCCGATCACGCGATGCACGTCGATCGTGAGCCCGGTTCGGCGCACGATGCCCATCAGGCACAGTTGCGCCAGCAGCCCGAAATAGAGGCAGTAGCTCGATAGAACGTGATACGAGAGCAGCGTGTTGGATGAAAACTGAAAGCCGGCAATTGAAATTGCACGCTCAGGAATGATCCAGCCCAGCCGGGGGTAGCCCCAATTGCCGGTGTTAAAAAAATTCGCGACAGTGAAATAGATCGACAGGTGTGACAGCACGCCGAAGCAGATGAAGAACACCTGCGTTCGTGAAAATATCCTTTTGCGGTCGACGATGATCTGCATTCCTGCCCGCAGGTCAGAACCGGCTGATGATCGACGAGCGGCTCATGTCGGTGCTGTTGGCCGGCATGGAGATCATATCCCCGTCCTCGCCGATCCTGAGGGGCCCCTTGAATTGCTTCGCCGCGTCGCCCAGGAAGATCCCTTCCGCGCCGGGCAGTTGCAACGGGGGCGTAATGCCGGTCAGCAGCAGATATTTTGCGCCTGCATTGGTTGCGGTCAGGGCTGCCTCCTCCGGAGTCGCATGCTGCGACACCATCTTCGTGAAGATCTCGACGACATTGGTCATGCCGGATTTCGCAGCCCCGTCGATGTAGAAGCCCATAAGCGTCGGGGAGAGTGCGTCATGCACCAGCAAGTCGACGTCTTTTGCATGGCGCTGGACGTTCTCGGATTTCGCCGTGTCGCCACTGATGACGACGCTTCGGCCTTTGTAGCGAAAGACGTAGCTGATCCCCGGTTCTTCCGGGAAACGGTCCTTCGGGAAGGCCATGACCTCCAGGTCCGGCGATTTGATGATCGTCAGCAACTCGGAGGGCGACGAGAATTTTACGGTGATGGATCGGCCGCCAAACCCTTTTGACTTGAGGGCGTTGGCGCCCAGTTGCGAAATTTTGTACCGGCTATCGGCGATGTATGCCTGCTGTAACCCGGCGACGATCTCCGCGACACCTTCGGGGCCAAAGACCGGCGTTGGCTCGTCGTTTCTGGAGAGCATCCAGTTCCAGTTCAGCAGTTGCCCAAGCCCGTTGATGCGGTACGAGTTTGTGCCAGTCAGGAGCACCACCTTCACCTCGCCTGCTCCAAAGCCCATGCTTTCGATGAGTTGGGTGCTTTTGTTGCCGGCGTCGACGATAAACAGATTTTTTCCAGCCAGGACAAACACGCACGGCTCGCTGCGCTTGGGATCAACCAGCAACTGGGAGCCCGCTCCGCATAAGCCAACGTGCAGGCCATCCGGCAAGTTGGTGACCGTGCTGTTCGTCAGGCGGTGGTTGACGGCAAACTCGATCACGCGATGCAGGATGGGCGATCTGAACGCATAGATTCCGATGATGAGCACGGCTGCAATGATGGCCGCGATCGCGCGTTTTGATCTGAAGAGCTTATGGGTCATGTCATTTCCGAAGTGCGCGAAGCGTGGGGGAGCGACGTTGGGATCTTGTGAGTGCAACAACGAACCAGGGCTGTCGTACCGAACGATCCGGATGGTAGCGCATGAGGCGGATCAGAATAGCAGCCGACCCAAGGCAAGGCGCGCGCTTCCGGCCAGTACGCTGAACTTCATGTCGTTGTGTTGAGATGGGCCACTGTGCCGCGATCACTGCGGCACGGATTGCGGGGGCTTGTTGACGCGGCCTGTTGCGAAAGCGTTGTAATACCGTCTTTATTTCGCCGGAATCGACTATTCAGAGGCTGTACCAATCATACTTGCAAACAATTGTTCGCGGATGAGTAGATTTTGATGCATAAAAGTCCGCGCTTTGCGCTTGGCCCTCGACTCAACTCGTTGGGCTTTCTTGCGCTTGCCGATTTGGCATTTGCTGTCCTGATCGCCGTGGGATCCACGGTTTATCCAGCCAAATCGATGGCCAACGCAAATGGCTGCGTAGGCCAGCTCGCGATGGGTGCGACCACGACCATCAGCGATTTACAAACCGGGCCCTGTGTGAACTCCGGCGCGGTCGATGCATTGACGATCACGTCTGCCGGGACGATTTCGGGCGGAACTTCGGGCATCGGCATCAGCGGAGCCAACGTCACACTCCTGAACAATGCGGGCTCCGTCTCGGGCACGCAATACGGGATCACCAATAGCGCAACGATCACCACGCTGGTCAATACCGGCACCATTTCGGGCACGACCGCCGGGATCCGCAATACCGGAACCATCACAACCCTGAACAACAGCCAGGGAAAGTCGGGTACGGCACTGACATACTCCGGCACTTTGCCGACCAACTACAACGTCATCATCAACAGCCCGTCCTCCTTTGGCCAGCTCTCCACTGCCGTGCCGACCGGAACCACCGTCTTCAATATTTATGGAAACACCGGCACCACACTGATCAGCGGCGTACCCGCATCCGTCGTGCAAGCCGGCGTCTATGCAGACGTATTACAGGGGTTTTCGACGCTGACAGGCTTTGTCACCGGAACATCGGGAACGTACGGGAGCCTGGACTACAGCCTGGTCTTGGACAATCTGAACGCCGGTTGGTGGAACCTGGTGTTTTCCACGCCTGCCCCCACGCCTGCGCCGGTTCCGGCGCCAGTGCCACCGACCACCATGGTCGCGGGGACGACGGTCGGACTCAGCAGCATCGGCGTAACCACCAATCCGGTATTTGATGGCGGCGCGCTCACCTTGTCGGCTGGTGACAACTCAGGCCAGCCCTTTACGGTCCAAAGCGCTGGTGGAACCATCATCACGCCAACGAGCGGCTCTGCCCTGTTGTCCGGCGTTTTCTCCGGCCCGGGCGGATTGACGATGACGGGTACGGGCACACTGGTGATGACGGGCGCCAATACCTATTCGGGTGGCACGCTGGTTTCGTCAGGAACACTTCAGGGCAACACGACCAGCCTGCAAGGCGCAATCGTCAACAATAGCGCGGTCGTGTTTGATCAGACGGGCAGCGGAACCTACACCGGAACAATGTCCGGCACCGGGCGCCTTGCCTTGCAGAACACGGGCACACTCATACTGACCGGCGCCAACACTTATTCGGGTGGCACGCTGGTTTCATCGGGAACACTTCAGGGCAGCACCACCAGCCTGCAGGGTACGATCGTCAACAATGGCTCGGTCGTGTTTGATCAGGCGGGTAGCGGAACCTACGCCGGGGCGATGTCTGGCACCGGCAATCTGACCCAGCAGAACGCTGGCACGCTCGTGCTCAGCGGGGCCAACACGTATAGCGGGGGCACCACGGTATCAGGTGGCACGCTCGTCGTGGCGGGAGCCTCCCCCACAGGCACCGGAGACGTTGTGGTGGCATCTTCCGCCACTTTGATGGGAACCGGCACAATCGCCGGCAACGTGATCGTCAATGGCGTGTTCAAACCCGGCAACTCACCAGGCTATCTCTCGGTGACCTCCAGCGTGACGGTGAGCTCCGGCGGCACGTACCAGCAGGACATCGCGGGCAAGGCCCAGGCCGCCAGCGCCACGCCCGCGGGCAGCACTGGTTTCTATTCCTTCCTCAATGTGGGCGGGCAGTACACCGTCAACCCGGGCGCAACGCTCAGCCCCAGGCTGCAGAACCTGTTCAGCCCGTCTGAATCCGGCTACGGCAGCGCGCCGTACGTGCCGGTCGTGGGCGACAAGTTCCGCATCCTCACGGCAGCCAACGGCATCACGGGCAAGTTCACGACCCTCACGCAACCCGCGGGCCTGGCCTCCGGCACGCAGCTCCTGCAGTTCTACAACTACAACGGCAGCAATAGCCTGGATCTGGCCGTGGCGCCGTCCTCGTTCAGCACCGCGTCGTCGGGCAACAAGAACGCCCGGTCCTTGGCCAGTGCGCTCGACAAGATGGTGCCAGCCAACCAGACAGGGCTTTCGACCACAGCGCAGGATGCGCTCCTGTACCCGGCCTCGGGCCAGTCGATCGCCAATCTGGGTTCGTACCTGCAGGGGATGTCCGGCGAGATCTACGGCGCGACGCTCGCCGTGGTGCCGCAGACGACCCAGCGCCTGCAGGCCGCGGTGCTCTCGCGTCTGGGCGACTCAATGTTCGTGGCGACCCGCGGCATGGCGCAGGTGATGCCTGCCACGAACTCGGCGATCAGCGCGACCAACCCGGGCGGCCAGCCCACGGCGAGCATGAGCTCGAACCCGGGCGTGAACCCATACGCGGCAAGCTCCGGATCCGGTTCGATGCGCAATGGCGCTGCCTGGGGC
This sequence comes from uncultured beta proteobacterium, assembly GCA_903894155.1. GTDB lineage: Bacteria > Pseudomonadota > Gammaproteobacteria > Burkholderiales > Burkholderiaceae_B > Zwartia. The sequence continues at coordinate 4,347 of CAITPF010000118.1, forward strand.
GAAGTCGCCTACCAGTACGGCAACCGCTCAGGCGACAGCAACTCGGGCGGCTGGACGAGCAACCTGGTGCAGGCCGTGGTGGGCGTAGACGCCTACTCGCAGGGCGGCACGCGGGCGGGCGGCGGTCTCGCGCTCTCGAACACCAACGTGTCGGCAGCCCAGGGCTCAGGCACCGTGCAGCAAGGCACGCTGTTCCTGTACGGCAAGATGCCGGTGGACCAGTTCGTGGTCGACGGCATGGCGAGCTACGGATTTAACTCGACCAACAACACGCGCAACGACCCGACCGGCATCACCAGCGGCCTGCAGGCCAAGAACGTGCAGGGCAACGACGCGCTGGTGAGCGCGGGCGTGAGCCTGCCGATCGAGACCGAGAGCGCCACCCTCGCGCCGTACGCGCGCGTGACATGGCAGAGCGTGAACCAGAACGGCTTCAACGAGGGCAGTGCAGCCTCGGCCCTGACCGTCAACAGCTACAGCGGCAACGGCGTGCGCGGCGTGATCGGGCTCACCGCAGGATCCAGAGCGACCGACCCGATCAAAGAGCATTACACCTACAAGGCCAACGTGGGCGTAGGCATGGATTCCAACGCCATGCTGAGCCCGACACTCAACGCCTCGATCGCCGGCCTATCCACCCAGATCTACACACCCGCACCAAGTGCCGCATTCGTACAAATCGGCGTCTACGGCACAGCAAAGATCGCCGACAGCGCCTTTGCCTATGCTGGGATCACGAGCGAACTACGCAGCGGCCAGGCCCTGGTCGGAGCCAACGTTGGCCTCATGATCCGGTTCTGACGGGTCACAAGAACGCCCGACCCTCCCAATCTGGGCATCCCCCTTTGCGGGTTGGGTCGCGCCTCCCCCTGCTGGGCGAATTGCGCCGCCGAGGATTGCGCCAGGACCGCCGGGGAACAAGGCGACCGAACAGGTCGCCGCCCGGCGGGACCAGCAACCGCAGGGGAGTCCGCGAAGCGGACCGGCGCAGCCTGAGCCCGGC
>CAITPF010000119.1 GCA_903894155.1 uncultured beta proteobacterium
GAAATGGGTGTCCGTGGCGAGCGCGGGGACAGGAATGCTGGCTGCACGAAGGCGGGGGTCAGGTCCGGCACACGCTGCGGTCATAGTGCGAAAACTCCTCATAGCTCACGACGTTCGAGTGCAAAACTAACATGATTCGTTCCTGTTCTCTAGAGATTCTCAATGTATGGCATTATTTCCGAAGAACTGATCATTCGAAATTTCCAAAAAGCACAGTTATCCGTCATCGGGAGGCACAACGTGACGACCCACACCCTCAGGCTTTTTACCGACCTCTACGCACCTGGCGAAAATGCTTCGCCCCTGCCGCCGGTCGCGCGCGTACTCTATGTAGTGGCTGGCGGAATCACCGTGCGTGCCTCGTCGGTCACGGCATCCCTTGATCCGAACAGCGCCTGGCAGGGCAGCGTCACGCCGCAGGTCGTCGCGGGCAAGAGTGGGGCCCGGGTGCTTAGGTGGGAGCTCGTGCGATCCAACCTGGCCGAGGACACACACGCGCGCGCGTCGGCCGAATCGGTGCTGACGCTCCAAAGCGAGATCACGCTGTCCGACCCGAACGGGGTCCTGATGCGCTGTGACCGCGTCGACTTCCCGAAGGGTGGCGAAGCCTTGACGCACGTGCACCAGGGACCGGGGATCCGGTGCCTGCTCACGGGCGATATCCGAATCGACACGCACGGATCGTCAACACCCTACGGCGTGGGCCATGCATGGTTCGAAGCCGGTCCCGATCCCGTTTACGCAGCCGCATCCGCCCACGAACCCACCGGGTTCGCCCGCGTCATGATCCTGCCGCGCAGTTGCCAGGGCAAAAGTTCGATCCGGTATGTGTTGCCTGAGGACGCGGACAAGCCAAAATCCCAGAAATACCAGATCTTCGCCGACGAGTTCATCGAAGCCTGAGCTGCGCAGGCTCGCCGCTCACGGCTGCGGCGCAAGACCCGCACGCTCAGCGGTCTGCTCCCACTGCAGACGCTCCGCGTCGAATCGGGCCGCGAACTGGTCCACGCTCAGGGGCACGACTTGTGCGCCGAGCGCGTCAAGTCTTTCCACGAATTGTGCCTGTCGAATCGTCTCGTTGACCTCGTGGTTCATTGCCTGGATGACGGATGGTGGCGTATGCGCGGGCCCCATCAATCCCCACCAGACCTGCGCGTTGAAGTCCGGGAATCCCGATTCCGCAAACGTCGGAACATCGGGAATGGCCGGCGCGCGCTGCGCCTGGGCAATCGCAAGCGCCTTGAGCCGGCCGGAGCGAATATGCGGCAAAGCGTTGAGCAGGTTGGTGAACATCAGGGTGATCCGGTTGGCCATGAGATCCTGCATCGCCTGGGCACCACCCTTGTACGGAACGGCCGTGAGCCGGATGTCGGCACGCTGCTGAAACAGCTCGGCCACGAGATGTTCACTCGTGGTTCCCGCGCCGCCATGCCCGTATGTCAGGGGATCTCGGGCCTCACGCGCCATGCGCACCAGACCGGCGAGGTCTCGCACATCGAGTTCTGGAGAGACCAGCAACACCGACGGCGCGGCGCCGATCATCGCCACCGGCACCAGGTCCTTCAGTGGGTCATATGTCAGGTTGGCAAAGATGCGGTGCGCGATCGTATGAAACGGGCCACCCATGACCAGGGTCGCGCCATCCGGTTTGGACTTGGCCACGAAAGCCGAGCCCAGGTTGCCGCCCGCGCCGGGCTTGTTGTCCACGATGACCGGTCGGCCAAGGCGCACGGTCAGGTCCCGGGCAAGCATGCGCGAAATGATGTCCACCGCCCCGCCCGGTGCATAGGGCACGATGATCCAGACTGGCCTGGCGGGATCTTCCGAGGGTGCGGCACGCGTAGTGAAGCTCAACACGACCGCCAAACACAACCAGATGAATCGCATCATGGAGCACCTCGGGGATGAACGCAGCCAAACTTGACGGCACTGGGCGACCCGCCGCGCGCTAACGGGTTCGCCTGGCGAGCAGCGGTGGGCTCACGTCCTGAACCCCGACCAGGGCAAGCGCCACCGTCAAGCCGATTTGGGCGCTGACCCATTCCTCTGTCGGATCGAACCATTCGCCCAACGCGTGCGTGCTGCCGTTCTTGCCACCGCTTGCCAGGATGATGGCCGGGATGCCGAGCGACATCGGTACGTTGGCGTCCGTACTGGATGTTCTCAATTCAGGCTTCTTTCCGTTTGCCTTGATTGCGGCCTGCGCGGCCTGGACGATGACCGCGTCCTCGGGGGTGCGGCCGGCCGGTCGGTCGCCGATCAGGCGGGTTTCGAACGTGATCCGCGCCGGTGTTCCCCATCGCGCGTTTTCCTCGTCCACGCCTTGCCCGATTGCCGCCATAAGCTCCTTCTCGACCGCGGCAAGCGTATCGGCCGAGTTCGACCGGATATCGAGCGCCAGCGTGGCGTCCCCGGCAATGGAGTTGACCGAGGTTCCGCCCTTGACCGTCCCGACGGTGAAAGTCGTTTTGGGATCTTCGGGCGGACGTACGTCGCCAATCTTGCTGATTGAACGGCCCATGGCATGGATGGCACTCGGCACCTGCCCGAAAGCGCCGAAACTATGGCCGCCAGGGCCCTTGAAAATCACATCGTAGCGGTGACTGCCCGTGCCCCCTGTCGTGACACGGCTTTGCGCACCGGGCTCCAGGCCAAGCATCGCGTCGATATCCGGCATATCACGAAAGATCGCCTTCATCCCGCGCAGGTTGCCCAGACCCTCCTCGCCCACGTTGCCGACGAACACGAGGTCGCCCACCGTCTTGATATTGCGCTCGTTCAGGGCCTTGATCCAGGAAAGCAACACGACCAGGCCCCGCGTGTCATCCGAGATACCGGGTGCGTACAGCTTGCCGTCGCGGCTCTTGACGGTCACGTCCGTGCCTTCCGGGAACACCGTATCGAGGTGCGCCGAGAGGAGCAACTTCGGGCCATTGCCGCTGCCGCGGCGCACGCCGATGACGTTGCCCTCGGCGTCCATGGCCGCATCCTTCAGACCCAGCTCCTGCATCCGCTTGAGAAACGCCTCGGCGCGCCGGCCTTCCTTGAAAGGCGGCGCCGGAATCTCGGTCAATGCCGTGAGGTCCTGCAACGTGCGCGGATCGTCATCCCGAAGGTCGGCCATCAGTTGCGTGGCGACCGGGCTTTGCATGATCCGGGCGACGGCGGCATCCGCCGGCACGGGCGCGCTGCCCGCAGCGGCCGCAGTGACCGCAGGCGCTGCGGACACGGGCGCCTCGCTCCTGGCAGCAGACGCCGCGCTTACCTGCGCCACGTTCTTGTAGACGACACCATTGCGCATCACGAAACGTACACGCTGCAGCGCCGTAATGTCCTGCACCGGATTACCCTCGACCGCGATCATGTCTGCCTGCATGCCCGGCGCGATGGCGCCAATCGAATCCCCCAATCCGATCGCTTCGGCCGCCAGCGACAAAGCGCCCACCATCGCATCCATCGGCGGCTGGCCGCCCTTTTGCACGCGGTAGACGATTTCGCGCGCGTTCTGGCCATGCGCACCGGCCACGGCATCCGTGCCCATGACAATCTTCAGATCCTTGTGCCGGATCGCGCGCTTGAACATATCGAGCTTCAGCGCAATGCCGTCTTCCGTGTATTTGAACCCTTCCTCCGTGTAAGTGCCGATGCCCAGGTACTTTCCCTTGTTCTCCAGGTAGTTCTGGGAGACCAGGCCGATGTTCGGCTCGAAAATCACTCCATTGCGCGCCATCAGCGCAAACTCCAGGTCGGTCAGCTGGCTGCCGTGCGAGATCGCCTTGCAGCCGGCCAGAATTGCGCGGGTTGTCGCCTCGGCACTGTGCGCGTGGATCCAGGTGCGCTTACCCAGGGCGTTGGCCTCACCGCACGCAGCATCGAGTTGCTCCTGGCTGAGCGTGGGAACCCCGGCTTCGCGGATGCTCTTGGAAGCGAAAATCTTGATGACTTCGGCACCCTGGGCAACAGAGTCGCGGACCCATTGGCGAATCTGTTCAGGCGTCAGTTGATTGTCGACGAGCCGCGTGACCGAAGTCACGATCCGCGGGCCGGGCAATTGCCCCCTGGCGATCGCGTCACGCAACGGCACGTCAAAATCCGAGCGGATGCTTTGCACCGTCGTGAAACCCGCCATCAGCGTGACCCATGCATTGGCCTCGTGCGCGAGGGCCTGCTCCGCCTGGCTCTCGCCGGTCGTATCCGCCCGGCCGTCCTTGTTAAAGTGCCAGCCAATATGCACGTGGGTATCAATCATGCCGGGCATCAGCGTCATCTGACCAAAGTCGTACGTCACCGGCTGATTGGGCTTCGAGGGCTCGACCGCAATGATGCGCCCCCCATCCACCACGACCGTCATGTCGCGCATGACGGCCCCCTTGCCGTCGATCAGCGTGGCCGCCCGGATCGTGACGGGCGCAGCCGCGACGCGCGTGGCCACCAGCAGCGAACAGGCGATTGCCGTCAAAAGGTAAGGCCAGTGAGTGATACGCATGATTTCGTCTCCCGAATGCTGCTGGTTTAGCTGTTTGCGCGCCAGTTGACAAGGTGCGCGGCGAGCCCCGTCGCTCATGGCGGGGAGATTGTCAAAGCCCAATTCACCGCACCGTTCTGAAGGACCCTGCGTGGCCCGGGCCTCAGATCTGGCGCTCAGCAGCCGTCCGCCGGCGCAACCGGAGAAACAGCACGCTGATCACGCCCATGAGCGCGCCCGCCGCCAGGGAGAGCGACCAATGGATGCCGATTGCGCTTCCGAGCAAGCCGACGGTGACGCCCGCGCCCGCGCGCATGCCCATCGAAGCCATGTTGAACAGCCCGATGACCCGCCCCCGCATATCGGTCGGCGCGTTGAGCTGCACGAGCGTCTGCGCCATCGAGTTGAAGGACAACTCAAGGAACCCGCAGACAAACAGGGCCAACAGAGCAATTGGATACGCGCTGACGAGCGCGAACCCGATCAGCGACACGCACCATCCGAGCGCGAGCAGCAGCGCGGTGCGGGGATGCGGGGGCAGCAGCCCGCGCCCTTCGAGCACGAGCCCGGCCGTCAGCGCACCTGCGGCATC
>CAITPF010000120.1 GCA_903894155.1 uncultured beta proteobacterium
CTCAATATTCGTGCAGGTTTTATTCAACGTCTCATGCACGAGTTTTGCCTTTTGCTTGAACCGGTCGCTTGGCGCAATGACACACAGAGAACCCACGGCGATGCCATTGGCATCATGGATGGCGCGCGCCAAGCCCCAGGCGCCAACCACATGGGTATCCCGCAGCTCCGAGAACCCCTCGCGCCTGACTTTTTCAATTTCGGCTCTTAACTGTGTCTTGCTCGTGACAGTGTGTGGCGTAATGGCCTCAAGCTTGATGTCGTCGAGAAATGACTCGAATTCCTCACCAGGCAAGGCAGCAAGAAGCGCCAGTCCGTTGGTCGTAGCGTATGCAGCTCGCGGCGCACGCAGATCGGCGTCGTATCGCAATGAGCTTTGACTAACGACCTTTTCCACATACTGCAGCATGTGCGTTCTGGTCAGCACGCCAAGAAAGCAGGACTCCCCCGTGATTTCGGTCAGCTTCTGCATATGTGGGCGTGCGGCCCTGAGCATCACCCCGCGCTTTCCGGCGACCCAGCCGCTTTCACTCAGCTCGCTCGCGATTCGATACCGGTCGCCCTCGCGTTCGAGATATCCGCGATGCTCTACGGTCGCGACCAGCATGGAAGCGCTGCTTTGCGGGATGTCGAGCTCCGCAGCGATATCTTTGATCCGCAATGCCGCAGGGTGTGTAGCCAATAGCTCCAGCAGGTCGAGGACACGCGTCGCCGATTTTACCGGGTTAAATCGCATATGTGATTAACAATCGTATTTATGTTTTCCGACTGTACAGCGACCTTGTTCCGTTCACAAGAGTTTTTTGAGACTCGCAAGGAACGGGAAATTACGAATAACCCATTGCCTTGTTAGCGCACGCACAGAGATCGCCCGCACGTGGCCAGAAATCGAGCCTCGAACCCGCGAAATAACTACTCCCGATACAGCGAAATACAGAGACGGTTCAAGGGCGCGATGTTACGATTGGAAACCAAATTGGCCATCATCAACCACGTGGCCATCGTCACGTCGGCTAAAAATAGCGTCCTAAGGTAAGTTTTCGACTTGCCGAATGGCTGCTGTGTTAATCAATCCCCGTAGGCCATCTGATGATCACCCGCCACCTTCGACGCAGTCGGGTCAATCTGTTTTGATGAAGAACAATTTCGATCTGATTCGGCTGTGTGCCGCGCTGCAGGTGACTGTTTTTCACACAGCGGTCTACATGGACGTCGGCTCAGTCTGGGTGCATTACCTGGGTTATTTTCCGGGCGTACCGATCTTTTTCTTCATCAGCGGATTCCTGATTTACCAGTCCTACAACAACATCCGGGCCAACAAACTCAAGACGTTCTTTACGAATCGCGTTCTGCGCCTATATCCAGCGCTATGTATATGCATCGTTTTGTCTGCTATATCGGTCTACGCCAGCGGCTACCTGACCGCCGTTGACCCCTCGCGCTGGGAAATCTTCACCTGGCTGGCCAGTCAACTGACCTTCCTTCAGTTTTACAACCCCGACTTCCTGCGTGGGTACGGAACCGGCAAACTCAATGCCAGCCTGTGGACCATATCGATCGAGCTACAGTTTTACGTCCTCACACCGGTCATCTTCCTGGTTTCGAAAAAATTCAGGAAAACAGCGTTTGCCCTGTTTGTGCTTTTTGCGATCATCAATGTCGGAAATTCGTTTTTCAATCCACGAGTGACGACACTGCAAAAGATACTGAACGTATCTTTTGCGCCCTGGATCTTCATGTTCGCAACCGGGGCGTACTTGTCAACGAACAAGGCCCTGCAACAAAAAATCGTGCAAATTCCGATCTGGGCGACCTTGCCAGCCTATCTAGTGATCTACTATTTTTCGTTGTTGTTCAATTTTGGCACCGACAATTCACTGAACCCGCTCCTCTTCCTGCTGCTTTGCTGCATTGTCATCAAGGCTGCCTATACAAAACCGGATTTGTCAGACCGGTTGCTCAGGCGCAACGACATCTCCTATGGCGTCTACATTTACCACATGCCCATCGTCAACTTCCTGATCTACCAAGGCATTACAGGTTCATATCTGGCGCTGGCGGTCGCACTGCTGGGCACGATGGTCATGGCAATGCTGTCCTGGGTATTCGTTGAAAGCCCCGCGCTGCTTCTGAAACGCATCACGCTGCATCAGAGGATCCCTGAAGCGGGGCCTGAGGCAGCGATGCACCCCGATCTCACCACACTGAGAATGGCGACGACAAGCGGATAAGGGCTCGCCGTAAATCTGTCCTTGAGAACGATCTGCCTTCAACCGCATTAGGCACGCGCGGCAGCAAGCTGCGCTGCAGTCCACAACGAACCAGAAGTGCGCTCGGCCGGTCCCGTTGACCAGGATCGATGCGCATCAAACGTATGGCTGGTTTTCGGGGCGGGTTTGCCATTGACACGCTGATGACCAGACCATAAGATGATCCAGAACTTGCATAAAACCCCTTCAGGACAATAACAAAAAGGCATGCAGGTTCAAGTCCGCGGCACCAAGTCGTGCCCCCATCAGAGACAACAGAGCCGCAGCCCAAAAGCGGCCTTCAGGAGACCAACCATGTTGTTGCCCAAGATTCGGAATCTGTCGTTATTGTTAGGCGCCGTGCTGGCCGTCGCGGCAACCGCCGCCCGCGCTGAAGATCCGGTGCGCATCGGGGGTACCGGCAACTACGGGCCGGTTTTGCCTGTCGCCGCAGCACAAGAACTGAAGATATTCGACAAACTGGGCGTCAATGTCGTGTTCACGACGTTTGCCTCCGGCGCCGCAAGCATGGAAGGCCTGGCCGCCAAGGAAGTCGACATCATCAACTTTTTCCCGCCCGGGCTCGCGCTGGCGACGCGCGGCGGCGTCAAGGCGACTGTCGTCGGCGCCGGCACGCTCACCCCGCGGGGCTGGCACATCATGGTCAAGACAGATTCCCCGTTGAAAAATGTCAAGGATCTGGCGGGAAAGAAGATCGGCACAAGCTCGGCAGGGTCCACGACCGATTTCTTTGCCCTGTGGGCTGGAAGCCAGTCCGGGGGAAGCGTCACACGCATTCCGGTGGGAGGCCCCGGGCTGATCCCGAACATGCTCTCGGGGAACGTGGACGCGATCATTGCGTATCCTCCGCTCAGCTACAACCTGATGATCAAGAAGGATGGCAGGAGCATCGTCGATTTCGGCAAGGAAATGCCCATCAATCTGCCGGACGTCTGGGTCGCCTCTGAGCAGATGATTGAAAAGAGACCGGAACAACTGCGCAAGGCGCTTACCGGCATCTATAGCGCGGTCGTCTACATGCAGGCCCATCCCGAGTGGTCGATCGATTTCATTGCTAAGAAGACCGGAATGGACAAGGCGATCGCGACCGAGGAATACAACAATACGATCAAGGGCCTATCGCCCGATGGCATGCTGAAGGAAGAGTGGGTCAAGGAATCCCTCAAGCTCGGCGAGTTGGCTGGAATGAAGGAAATTCCTCCGGCGGCGTCGATGTTCACGACGAAGTTTGTCCCGGTCAAACCCATCACACCGTAAACCGGCATGGGAAAGGCTGCACGCCTGGCTGAACAGCTGGGCATTCTTGTCGCCGCATTGCTGCTTTGGCAGTTCGCGGTGACGGCCGGGCTTGTCGACTCCCGCACCTTGCCGCCGCCCAGCGCGGTGGCGGTGCGCGTGGTCGAGTTGCTTGGGGAAAGCTCCATTCTGCTGAGCCTTTGGGAAACGGTGAGCGCCGTTTTACTGGCAGGCGCGATCGTTGTTCCCATCGGAATCCTGATCGGGCTGTTGCTGGGTGAAAGCCATTATTGGGGAAAGGTCTTCAAGCCTTTCTTCTATTTCATGTCCAGCGTTCCCAAATCCATCTTCCTGCCGCTTTTCATTCTCGCGCTGGGAATCGGCTATGCCGAAAAGGTTGCGTTCGGCGTCTTTCAGGCGATATTCGTGCTGGTGATCAGCGCCATTGCTGCCACCCAAAGCGTGCCAACTGACTACATCAGGATGGCGCGCTCATACGGCGCAAGCAAGCGGCAAATCTATCTTGAAATCTACCTGCCCGCGATGTTGCCCATCATTCTCGAAGGCTTGCGCCTGGGCATGATCTTCAACATCACGGGCGTGATCTTTGCCGAGATGTATGCATCCCGGCGCGGGCTGGGCAACCTTGTCGCGACGTGGGGAATGCAATTCGACATGAAGAGTCTGTTTGCGGGGATCGTACTGGCCGCGGCGCTCGCCATCATCATCAATGAAACGCTCCGGCATTTCGAAAACAAACTGGGGCAATGGCGTGTCTGACCTGCATGTACGGAACGTCACCCAGCGATTTAGCTCTGCGCTTGGCGAAGTGCACGCCGTCGATGACGTCTCGTTTAGTGTCGCGCAAGGCAAGTTCGTAGGCCTGGTGGGCCCAAGCGGCTGCGGAAAATCGTCGCTGCTGCTGATGATGGCCGGGCTGCTGACACCGACCGAAGGGAAGATCCTTCTGGGCAACGAAGAAATCGTCGCGCCCAGGCCACAGGAAATCGGTGTCGTGTTCCAGGAATCCAGCCTGCTGCCCTGGAAGACGGCGCTGGAAAATGTGGAGTTTCCTCTCAAGCTGCGTGGCGTGCCGCAAGCCGAACGGCAGGCCAGGGCGATCGGAATGCTGGAGCTGGTTGGCCTGAAGGACTTCGTTCATCGCTTTCCCCACGAGTTGTCCGGCGGCATGAAGCAGCGCGTGTCGATCGCCAGGGGATTTTGTCAGGACTCGGATCTTCTGCTGATGGATGAGCCCTTCGCCGCCCTCGACGAGCAAACGCGCATGACGCTCGGGGACGAACTGCTGGCCATCTGGGAAAAGCACAAGAAGACCGCCGTCTTTGTGACGCACAGCCTGACGGAGGCTGTCTACCTGTGCGACGAGGTCATCATCATGGGCGTGCGCCCCGGGCGCATCCTCAAGCGCCTGGAAATCGACCTGCCTCGCCCCCGAACCTACACGATGATGGCGACCGAGCGGTTCGGCCAGTTGCGCAACGAGATCTGGGAACTGATCCGGATGGGCCACTGATCATGAATGCCACCCTCAAGGTGCCCGAGACCCGGGGCGTTCGTGCAGGCAGACGACCCTACTGGATCGATCCGGATACGCTGCGCTGGATCCTTTTTGGCTGCCTGCTGACATTCTGGGAAATCGCGCCACGCCTGGACTGGATTCCAAGGGTCATGCTGGCACCTTTATCGGCCACGCTGGTCGCCGGGTTTTCAAACTTTAACGAGTTCATGACGGCGCTTGCCTATACGGGGTTCGAACTATTCTTTGCGTTGGTCATCGCGATCTCGCTGGGCGCCGCGCTCGGGCTCTTCCTGGGGGGCATCCGGAAGCTGCGCGAAACCCTGTTGCCGATCTTCGCTTCGATCTATGCCATTCCGCTTGTCATTCTTTACCCTGTGCTCACTGCATGGATGGGCATCGGGCCACAGTCCAAGGTGATCTTCGGGGCGATCTACGGATTTTTTCCGATGCTGCTGGCAACCGCAGCCGGCATTCAGACCGTCGACAAGAGCTATTTGCTCGCTGCGCGCAGCATGGGCGCCACCCGCGTGCAGCTCATGGTGCAGATCCTGCTACCAGCCTCACTGCCCGCAGTACTTTCGGGGCTGCGCATCGCAAGCGCCATGACGGCCATCGGCGTCGTGGTGGCCGAAATGATGGCATCGACTGCGGGGATCGGGTTTCTGATCACGCAAAATCGTACGATGTTCAATACGGCCGACGTATATTTTGGCGTATTCCTGGTCCTGCTCCTTGCAGGAACTCTGGATTACATCATCCGCGCCATCGAGAAGCGAACCCTGCGCTGGCATCCCCGCACGCAGGTGACCCTGTAAACAGGCACAAGCCCCCAGGTTGCGCAAAGCAATCAGGTTATTAGGAGATCAACCATGAATGTTTCGCATCGCTACCCCTATCCGCCCGGCGGCCCGACCGTGATCGATCGGCTCTTGCAAGGGTCGTTTGATCTGCACCACCACGGATTTCCGGAACTCAGTTTCGACTGCAAGACGCGGATGGAAGATGTCGACGAGTTCTCCATCGCGCGCGGCGCCGGGATGACCGGCCTGGTGCTGAAGTCGCACATGTTCCCGACGGTCGGGCGCGCCTACCATCTGCGCAACCTCGTGCCCGGCCTCGAGATCTATCCGAGCATCACGCTGAACCATTCGGTCGGCGGCATGAATCCGATCGCAGTCGAGTCCGCTGCCAGACAGGGCGCAAAGTTGCTCTTCATGCCCACCTGGAGCGCCGAAAACGACATCGAGCGCGGCGGCATGAGCAAACACCTGCGCCACTTTATCGACCGGGCCGAAGCCAAGCTCAAGCCCGGACGGGGCATCCGCCTGACCGGGTCAAACGGGAAGCTCACGGCGGAGTGCAGAGAATGCCTGGACGTCGCCCGCGAATTTGGCATGGTGGTTTGCAGCGGCCACGTTTCGCCGATCGAATCCATCGCGCTGGCGGATGAAGCGAAGGAATTCGGGATCAATGAAATCATCTTCTCGCACCCGGACAGCAATTCCGTTGGCGCGGATCGACAACACATACGCGACATGTGCCAGCTGGGCGCTGTCTGCGAATTTTGCGCGCTTGGATGCCTGCCGGCATTCCAGCGGATCAACACCAAGGACTTCATCGACATCCTCGGGGATATCGGCAGCGACAAAATCCTGCTGACAACGGACTACTTCTTTGAATGGGCCCCGCCCGCATCCGAAACGATGCGCATGATGATCGGCACTTACCTGCAGCTTGGCATGTCCGAAGCGGATGTCCGGAAAATGGTCAGGACCAATCCCGCCCGGCTGCTGGGGCTCAATGAAGACGATCTGAACGCATTGTCCACGGCACAGGCAGCGCAGGCCGTCGCCGACGGCCGGGAAACCCTCCAGTAGTCTGTCGTACGGAGCGCCCGGCGGCAGCATTGCGCGCACGAACGCCCTTGTGTAAGGTAGCACCGTCGATTCTCCAATTTATCGCATCCGGCCCGGCGCGGGTGAAGGGATTTGCAATGCGCATCTGGTATCAGAGTCTGGTGGAAGGCGGTCGCGTTCCAGCTTATTTCGAAGGTTTGGCAGAGCGCGCACGCCTGATCGCCCGTCCGGGCGTCGAAGTCACCTTCGCGAGCATGCCAGAAGGCGTCTACGGAACCCACGCCCCTGCAGAGGTGGTGATCTACCCGTACATGATGTCGCTGCACATTCAATTCATCCTCGACAATGCCCTGCGCGCGCAGGCCGAAGGCTACGATGTCTTCGCCGTTGGCTCCGTTCAGGATCCGGGCCTGACTGAGGTTCGATCACTGCTGGATATTCCCGTCGTCAGCTACGGCGAGGCCGCGATGCATTTTGCCTGCACGCTTGGCAGCAAGTTTGTCGTTGTCGCTTTTCAGGCGGGATTCGACCAGATGATGGATCTGCGCATTCGCCAGCTCGGGCTCGCCGAGCGCGCGCTGCCCACCGTATTGATGGATGCCACCTTCAGGGATGTCGGCAATGCGCAAAGCCAGCCCGACGCGCTGGTCGACAGGTTCATCGCCACCGCGCGCGAATCGATCGCGCGGGGCGCCGAGGCAATTATTCCCGGGCAGTTGTACCTGAGCGAGGCAATCGCCCGGGCCGGCGTCACCCGTATCGATGAAGTGCCGATCATCGACGGCCTGGTGTCGACATTGAAGATGGCCGAGGCGATGGCCGATTTCAAACGATTCGGGATCAGCGTCACCCGCCGCGGATACACGCATGCAAGGCCTCCCCGCGAGATGGTTGAACATGCGCGCCGCCTGCACGCGCGACCGGAAATCCCCGGCGGCAAGTAATTCAGGTGGCCGCGGCCCAAACAAGCTTTTCCGAGGATGTGATCATGCGGTTTGCCAGCAGGTTCCTGCAATTCGTCGCCACATGCGCCTTGTCCGTCGGCATTGCATCGGCGGCAAGTTTTCCCACGAAGCCGATCCACATCGTGGTCGGATTTCCTGCGGGCGGCGGTTCGGATGTCGTCGCGCGGCAAGTCGCCGCCGGCATGAGCCAGGAGCTTGGCCAGCCCGTGATCGTCGAGAACCGTGCAGGCGCCGGGGGCAATATCGCAGCACTCGCCGTCGCGAAAAGCGCTCCGGATGGCTACACCCTTTATCTTTCGACCGCGTCCAACGGCATCAATGCAGCAGCGGCATCGCTCGGCAATCTCAAACTCGATTATGACTTTCTGAAAGACCTGCAACCGATCGTGCTGCTGGTGCGCAATCAAAATATTCTGGTCGCCAACCCGGCGCTGCCGGTCACGTCGCTCCAGGAACTGATCGTGCTCGCGCGCGCAAAACCGGGAGCGCTCAACTTCGGGGTCATGACGCCAGCATCACTGGTTGCCGGTGAAATGTTTCGCCAGATGGCAGGGGTGTCCATCAGCGACATCCCGTATAAAGGCGCCTCCCCTGTCGTGAACGATCTGCTCGGGGGCCAGGTCGAGCTTGCCTTCATCGACGTGGCCGCGGTCGTTCCGCACATCCAGTCCGGCAAGCTTCGCGCGCTTGGCGTCACGAGCGCACAGCGCTTCGACGGCCTGCCGGATGTTCCCACGCTCAACGAGGCAGGCGTGCCAGGCTACGAGGCCAGCGGATGGCTCGGGCTGATGGCACCTGCCGGCACGCCGCCCGACGTCATCCTGACCTTGAACCAGGCCGCGGCCAAGGCATTGGCCAACCCGGATCTGCGGCTTCGGCTGACGAATCTTGCGGTGACCCCGGACGCTGGCAGCAGCGAGCAATACCGGGCCTTCCTCCAAAGCGAAGTCGAAAAGTGGTCGCGGGTGCTGCGCGCGGGCAACATCAGCCTGGGCAATTGAATTCGGATTCAGGCTGGCACGCCTAGGCGCCAGCACCCCGAAGCGACATCGCCGCGTGTTCGCCGGCGATCAGCCCCAACCCGAGGGCGGATAGCA
>CAITPF010000121.1 GCA_903894155.1 uncultured beta proteobacterium
CCGTCCTTGATCAACCCCTTCACAAGGCGGGCGATGTTGAAGATCGCCCCAAAGCCGGTGTCAACGTCCACCATCAGCGGCAGATCGCAGGCATCAGTGATGCGCCGTACGTCCTGCAGCACTTCGGTCAGCGTGGTCAGGCCCAGGTCGGGAAGGCCGTGCGAATACGTCGCCATCCCGCCACCTGCCAGATAGATTGCGCGATGCCCGACGCGCTCGGCCAACAAGGCGCAGAACGGATTCATGACGCCGACGACAGGCAACGGCTGGCTTTGCGCCAGCGCGGCGCGGAATCGCTGGCCCGGGCTGCCCGACGGTGTGTGGTTATCAATCAGCATGGTCGGACGACCTCCTCTTGTGGAATGCATGGCGCAAGCATTGTCGCAGGGTGCGCCGATTCCAGCTACTAGTTGACGGCCAGCTTCCAGCGTTTCCACGCCATGAAAATCAGGGATAGGGCCAGCGTTCCGACGCCGACGCCGACGACGAAATCCAGTGGCGACGAATGCATCACCTGCGGAAGCAGGGCGACGGCAAGCGCGGGGGGCATATGAAGCCGTAGCAGGCGAATCACTGCGATGCTGACGAGCACCGAAAAAATCACCGAAGCGGCGCCGACGCCCAGCAGATGGACAAACAGCACGCCGATGGCTGCGGTCAGTGTGCATGCAAGCGGCATGATGGCGGGGCGTAGTGCCCACGGGCACACTTTCGCATGGGCAAACATCTGGAAGGCAATCACGGCAAGAGGCGGAAACAAGACCATCCGGTCATCACACAGATAGCCAAGAACATACGTGACCACAATAAAGAGCGCAAAAGCCGGCAACCAGGAGAAGTTGCTCGGGGCAGTTTGAATCGTTGCTGCGGTAATCGGCTTTGATCGGGTTGAATCGCCGAGCCAGGGCAGGGCGCGACGATAGCCGATCGACAGCAACGCAAGAACAATGGTCCCGAAGGCGATCGAACCCGGATACCACCAGCTATCGATATGGAGGACCAGGGGCAGGAATCCGGCTGAAATACTCGGTGTGATTGGTGATCGGAGCAGGTGAATGATCAGCATCGAACAGGCGATCACAAGCGAAACGGACAATAGGTCGTAAGGCATTGTCCTGGTCACGAGAACACCCAGGATGGCGGTCGCGACCGGCGTCATGGCAAGCAACAGCGGCGATCGGGCCCATTCGCCGTTTGGTCGCAGAAAAACGCCATACGACAGGGCTGCCAGCTCCGGGAACATGATGTAGGGTGCGCCAGTCATCGTGGCCACGGCGGCGACAGCACCGAGAAATAGAACGGCGACCAGCACGCCCGGCATCAACGGAATTGGCTCTGGCTGGGTGTGTATTTCCATAATTCCACTTCAGGGATGCAATGCCCACGCCAATCTATGCTCGAATCCCTGTACTCCAGCGGATTCTTGCGCAGTCGTGCGGTTCGAGGCAGTCTTTAAACGCCTGCCTTTTCAAGCTCGGCGTAGGCGTGGTTCATCCACATTTTGAGCCGCTGGCGCTCCATCAGTCCCAGGCTGCCTATGCTGTTTGCTGAAGGATTTCTGGCAGCCCAGAAACTGACGTTGTGCGTGTCGATTTTCTGGACGACGGATTCATGCAGGCGCTTGATCGTGATGACCTTGGCACCAAGCTCCTGCGCGCGCTCTAGCTGGCCTGACTTTTCGAGCTGGGTGAAATCGCCGCCGCGAAGCTGGTTGAGCACCAGCACATGCTGAATGCGCGCGCCGAACCGGTCGAGCAGGCGCGCCAGCAGATCGACGGAATCGCGCCCGGAATCCATGACATGCCAGTAATGAAGGGTGAAGCCGGAAAACTCCGCCATCTCGAGCACGCCGGATTCGTCCATCCATCGCACCAGGGGTTCGTGCGTCTGGGCTGCCAAATCGACCAGCACACGGCGGCCGGGCTCCTCCACCGCGGCCTCGATGACACGATCGAGCGCTTCATAGCGGTCGATCAGCACAGGGGATGCATAGTCGGCATAAAACCGAAGCAACGCGCCGTGCGAGCGATCCGTGTCAAAACAGACAAACGGAAACTGGTGATCAATCAGGAACTGGGCGATCAGGCGGGCGACCATGGATTTTCCGACGCCGCCCTTTTCGCCACCAATGAAATGGACTTTTGAAACTGCCTGGGTACTGTCCGAAGGATTTTGCATGAATCGAGCCGGTGATTTGCCTGGGCATCATTCTACGTTGCCGTACATGGCAGGCACGGGATCCGGCTGGAAAATTTCAGATCTTGTGACGCGCCGGTCACAAGCAAAGGAGCGCCGCGCAGGTCAATCCGTCGACAATGCCTCCGAACGGTGCACGGGAAGCTCCCATCGCCTGGCCGGATCGCGCGATGCACCAATCTGGATCATGGGCAGCTGGGGCGTCACGTCGCCAAATATTGTCGCAAACGAAGCGTCTGCTGCATCGCGCCCTGTTCCCAGCCTGACAAACCCCATCGGAATGGCGACGCCGGCAGGATCAAAAATGAACCAGCGATGCGAAAGGTAGACCTCGACATAGGCATGAAAATCGGTCGGGCCCAGTGACGGATCTGCGCCGTAGTCAATCCCCGTGGTGTAGCGCGCCGGGATGCTTAATGCCCTGCACAGCGCGATCATCAAATGGGCAAAGTCGCGGCACACGCCAGAACTCTGATCGAACGTTTCGATCGCTGAGGTGACCGAGGTGCTGGATTTTTTCTGAAACTTGACGCGGCGCCTGACCCACCCTTGAATGGCCTCGACGCGCTGGTATCCGCGCGGAAGAAGGCCAAACTCGGCCATGGCCAGGGTCGCGAATCTGTCTGACTGGCAGTAGCGGCTCGGGTAGAGGTAGGGAAGAATCTCGTCGGGCAGTTCGGTCACCGGGATCTCGAACACAGCGGACGGATTCGAGACGAAATGATCGATTTCCACCTTGGCACGGTAGGTCACCAAGAGAGGGCCCTGAACGGCATTCAAACGAAAAATCCTGGTGCGCGTGACCGGGTCTTCATAGGACCTGACGGCGACATGCTGATTGATGGCCAGGGATTCTTCAAGCACATGCTGGCAACGGGTTCTCGCCGCCTGCAGGTTGAAAATAAAATCGGCGTTCGGAAGGTTGACGTCGTATCGCAGGTCGATGGCGAATGAAAGATGAATCATGTGACCTCGGCCGGTTGGTTGGCTCGTATTCGCGCCCGAAGCGCAACCTGAAGCCCTGCTTTAGTCTAACTGATCGGCATCGGCTGTCCCGAAAGAGCGGATGGATTTCTGTCCGTCGACACTCGCCTTGATCGTCAGCGTTATCGTCAACGATATCAGAGCCTCGTTGTTATGATTAACTCAGATGAGCAGATTTCCGCGGGAAATTGATCCGATGCGCGGCAAACCCTGCCGTTCAGGGCGGGGTCAAGAGCGCGGACGGCGAAGCCGTTCTTGTTTTGTTTGGAGTCAGTTGGTCGATTGTCAAGATGGTCAACCGAAAAAGTAGCGCAACGACATCGTGGTCGCCGAGCCAGATTCCATTGAAGCCGCGGATCGACAGAAATACAATGAAGGCATGCTTCGACGCCAAGCCTTCAAGTCAGTAGTGTCCGGTTAAACCGGGTTGTTTTTGGGTAAGAACCAATACTGGCGTGGCCTAGCGGCCGATTTTATTTGGTGCCGATTTGAATTCAGATTC
>CAITPF010000122.1 GCA_903894155.1 uncultured beta proteobacterium
CACGCCTCCGCGACGGTTCCTCCCCACGAAGCGTTGATCAGGCCAATCGGCTCGCCAAGTTTATCGCTCAAGGTCCGGCCGAAGTGATAACCCACGCCGCTAAAATACGCGCTCGCTTCCGGGCTGCCTGGCTGCCACTGATTCGCGGTCACCGGAAGGTTTATCGCTCTCGGTTGAAATTCGTCCATGGGCTTTATCGCTGCTGGAGCATTCACGACGAAGAATCGCATCGTGGTCGGCGTTTGCTGGGCGTCCTCCTTGCCATGTGTGCAGTCGCGCAGTAGCCACTCCATGTTCGATTGCCCAGAGCACAACCACACCTGGCCGATCAACACATCCTTTAACGTAATGGTATTTTTCCCGGTGACCTTCAGGCTGAAGGGACCTTGGCCGAGCTTCTGTAAGTCCAGCTTCACTCGCCACCGGCCTGACGCATCGGTGGTCGTCTGCGCCGTGACGTTGTCGATCGTGACAGTGATTCGTTCGCCCGGCTGGGCCTTGCCCCAGATCGGAACTGAGGCCGCTCGCTGTAAAACCGCGTGATCGGTGAAGACCTGATGTAGCGAGACGTCCGCCCGTGCGTGGCCGGCCCACGCGATCACCAGGCTGCCGAACAGCGCCGCGCGAAGCAGGGTGAAACCATACCGGGTGACGCCCGCTAATGACCTGTCGTTCCTCATCGTAAATTCCTCGTTCACTTAATTGTGGTATGCACCGATGTTCGGTTTCTTGTCAGCAGGGAGTCGGTTGCCCCAGAAATCGCGTCCGCCGTTAATGTAGATATTCGGGTCAACATCAAAATCGGTTCCTGCCCCGATGCAGGGTGATCCCGGCCTTAGCTTGTAGCCGTCAAGAGAGTTGATGCCGTCTTTGCCGCTGCCCGGTTTGATGAGCATTGGATCGCTCCTTATCGCCTGAGGGTCGGGCGGTAGCCAGGCATGATTGCCGTAGAAGACGTTGTTTAGAAACACATTGTTGGAGCTCTTATCCCCAGGCTGGTTGAGGGAGTAATCAACTCTTCCGTCAACGTAGAAGATATTGTTGCAAAACCAAGTCCTGTCCGGAAAGCCCACGTGCAGGCTGAGATTGCCGATAAGCTTGACGTTTTTACCCTTGGGCACATAAATGACGTTGTTATAGATCCGTGTATTCCGGATGGTGCCGGCAAGTTTAATGATCATGCCTCCGCCCCAAGGATCGTCGCTATGCGTGCCATCGTTCTGGCTGATGTTGTATCGGCAGACAGTGCCGGTATTTGTCTTAATCGCCTCCTCCAGTGATGTGTCATCTCCTGCGCTGCAGGCGAGAAAGAAGCCGCCGCCGTTATCGTGGCTGTAGTTGTATTGGAAAAGGGAGTTCCGGCAGTAATAATCCGAATCGAAGGCCATGGCGTCTTTGGTGCCGATGACGCCGGAGACTTCGTTGAACTGGACGATCGTATTGTCGCAGCCCCAAGGGTAAATTCCGGCGGCATAACCTTGTGTTCTGGTTCTTGCCCCCTTGAGGATATTGTGTTCCACCCGGCAGCCATCGCAGCCGATCGGGACAATCCCGCTGCCGCCAATGTCTTCAAGCAGATTGCCTCGAATGACGACATGGGGGCTAAGATAGCGGTCTTCGAATCGTGTGTAAGGGCTTGCGCCGTGAATGCCATAGAAGTCGGTGCGCACCAGATGACAGTCTTCAATCGTCAGACCGTCATAGCGGGATTTCTGCGCGCCATCGGCGATGACAAAGTCGATGCCTGCACCTTTTCCATTGTCAACTTTCCCGTTGACGTCGTGAACGTAGAGATTCGCGAGGCGGATCTGATGCGCCGTGCCGAAGTTGCTGAGCTTGACTCTGACGCCTGCCCGGCCATGGGCACGTTCTGCGCCGGTATTGGTGATCTCGATGTTGCGGAACTGCAGGTATTCCACATTCTGAAGGAGAACGGTTTCGAGGCACTTCCCCTCGCCGTCAATGCGGGGTTTCTGTCCCGTCCCATACATGTCGATGATGACAGGGGCATCCTTACTGCCCGAGCCTTTTGGCCTCAACTGCCCCGAATATCGGGAGCCGGCCTTAAATAGCAGTTTATCGCCGGGCGCTAATGTAACCTGGTTGGCCTTGGCCAGGGATTTCCAGGCCGAGTTCTCATTGGTGCCGCTCCTGCTGTCATCGCCCGTTACGCTGTCGACGTAATATACGGCCCCCTCTAGTCGAGCGGCACTTATCATCAGGATAAACATCGTCAGCCAATGGATCAGTTGCTTTTTTGTGGGCGTTCTCAAAGCCACTTTTATATGCATGATTGATTTCACGATTGTTTGCTTGCAGGACGTTGTTTTGTTGGTTCGACTAATAAGCGCTGCGCAGTCGCCACCAAGCTGACTCCACCCAAAAGAAAGTGCAGCAGTAGAGTTGCTGGTAGTCATAGTGCGCGATGACGCGTTCGACTTCGGCGGCACGCTGTTTCAAGATCACGGGATCGGGCGCCAGTGTGACGATCCAGGCGGCGGAAGCCGGCTCGCGAACCAAGGTGCATTCCAAGCTCCGGCGTGGTGATTGCTTTCCCAAGGCGCGCAACTGCTCGTGTGCGATGTCTTGAGCCTGCTTCTCGGTCTGCTGCGGTTTCCAGAGCGGCATCATGCATTTGCGCCAGTCGGGATCGAAGAATGACTTGTCATTGAGCTTGAACTGTTGTGCCAGCGGCAGATATTGGAAGGCGACATCGGCACTCGCTTGCAGGCCGCGGGCGAAGGCCGCGCGCAGGGTTTCGTCCTTCTCCATTTCCCACAAGGCGCGCAGCGCACCCACGCTGCAGCAGTCGGTCCAAGTGTGGTGAAGCGCCGTCTCAAAGAACATGCCTCGTTCGCACATCTCAAGGCCGGTGCGCGGTCCTTGCCGCCGCGCTGCGCAAGCGCCTCCCGGTAAATCTTATCCCATTTTGCATCGCCAGTGAGTGTGTGCATCAGCTTCGCCGTAAAAAGCAAACGCGACATGCCTCCAAAAGCGGATGACGAGAAAGCGCCGCGTTTGCCAAAGGGCGGCTCTGCAGGCATCGCCCAGTTGAGTTGCAGAATAACTTCGGCGGTTTCGGTCAGCTTGGCTACGATGCGTTTACGTTCATCAGGCGTTGCTAACCCGGAATCGAGATAACGCCAGAGACCGAGGAGCCACGGCAATGTCTGGTCGTTTGATCCCATGGCGTAATGCGACTTCCCATCCGTGCTGACGCCGCGGCCGACAAAGCCCTTCACATCGCTGATTGAACTTAGAAAGAGCAATCCCTCCATCAAGCGGCGCGCCTTGGCCGCATCGTCTGCCGACTTCGTATGGCGCCAGCGGTTCACCGCCGCGTCCATATAGAGTCCGCCGAACATCGCGCCGTTCTCGATGGGCGTCCACCATCCGAGAGCATTCGGTTTGCCCAGGTGGCACTCTTCCGGCGTCGGCAACGAAACCGAGCCGTCGAGCATGGTGAAGTCGAGCATGACATTGTGCCTGTCAATGAATCGCCGCCATAGTTCCGAGTGGGCCTGCTCCACCGCGCTGACCACGGCGGGTTGGGACGGCGCTGTTGTCTTCTCCGCAGCCGTGGCTGAAGACAGCAGGGCCGCGAAGGCGATGACGATGACAGGATGGTGAAGTTTCATGGCTGGGTGTTTTGTCGGCGTTTGGAGCACTACTTCACATTTACCTTTCCCAGCATCTGCCAGCCACCGGAAGTCTCCGACTCGATGGCGATGCGGATGGTCGGCTTCACGATGCCGGGGCGCTTGAGACCAACAGCTAGGGAGTAAGAGCCTGGCTTCGCTTTGGAAAACATCACGCTGTCGCGGACAACGACGGCTTGACCCGGTTTCCAATCGGCAGGTTTGGCGGATGAAGCGGCGCATTCGTCCACCATTTGGCCTCGGTCATCCAATAGCGCATAGCATAAGGTGGCCGGAATATAAATGGGCGCCACTCCCTGATTCTCCCATTTGCTTTCCAACATGGCTGGATTGGAGCGTGTGAAGAC
>CAITPF010000123.1 GCA_903894155.1 uncultured beta proteobacterium
CCGGTGGTCGAGCGGCTCGTGTAGCGAATAAACGGCAGTTGGCCGGCCAGGTCGGCCAGGTCGACGGCCCCCTCGCGGCCAGGCATTCGCGCGGCTGGGTGCAGCAAGACGAATCTCTCGGTCAGTATCGGAAATCTGGATAGTCCATCGTACTCGTCCATGGTGTCCGACGCCACGATGACGTCGACACGACGCTCCAGCAGATCGTTGACGTGGGCAGGCGTGAGCCCCTGCGATACGTAGAGATCGCCGCCATAGCCAGCCGCATACCGGACCAGATCGGCGCCCAGGGTATTGGCAACCGAATCCACCATCGCGATGCGCAGCAGCGACCCGCCGCCGCGCCCGCCCATGCGCTGGGGCAAGGCCTGAAGATCATGCAGAATACCCGCGGCATGCCGCAATAACTCGCCGCCGGACTGCGTCGCACGAAACGGGCGGCTTGAGCGATCAAAAAGCGTGCAGCCCAGCGATGACTCCGCCTGCGAAACAAGCTGGGAACCCGCGGATTGGCTGCGACCCAGCCGGGCGGCCGCAGCCGACATGCTGCCGGTCGCGGCAACGGCCTGGACAGCCTCAAGGCAGGCGATCGTCAACGGCCGATTGGCCACAAGAGCCTCGCAATCATGGTGAGTATGAATAATATTAATACTTATTAGCCCCGCCGATGATTGTCATTGACAGTGCGCCCCGGCCGGGCGCACAGTGCGAAGATGAAATATTCCATCTTCTCCCTCGCGCGCCAGGCCCTCTCGGGCCATCGCGGCTGGCCGCAAGCGTGGCGCAGCCCCGAGCCAAAAAGTCATTACGACGTCGTGATCGTCGGCGGTGGCGGGCACGGCCTCGCCACGGCGTTCTACCTGGCCAAGAATCACGGCGTGCGCAACGTGGCTGTCCTCGAAAAAGGCTACATCGGCGGGGGCAACACAGGTCGAAACACGACAATCGTGCGGTCGAACTACATGCCGGACGAGAACGGCATGTTCTATGAATGGTCGCTCAAGCTCTGGCATCAGATGTCGCAAGAGCTGAACTACAACGTGATGTTCAGCCCGCGCGGCGTGATCAACCTCGCCCACACTGAGGCGCAGCGCGACGCGATGTTCCGGCGCGGCAACCGCATGCGGCTCAACGGGATCGACGCCGAGTGGATGACGCGCGAGGAGATCGCGCGCTTTGTCCCGACGCTGGATTGTTCCGACACCCCGCGCTTTCCGATCATCGGCGGCCTGATGCAGCGCCGCGGTGGCACGGCCCGGCACGACGCAGTGGCCTGGGGCTACGCACGCGGCGCCTCGGATCTTGGCGTGGACATCATCCAGAACTGTGAAGTGCACGGATTCGTGCGCGAGGGCAACCGCATCGTGGCAGTCGAGACCTCGCGCGGGCGCATCGGCGCCGGGCGCGTCGGCATGGCGGTGGCGGGCAACAGCGGGCGCGTGGCGGCGATGGCAGGGCTGAAGCTTCCGATCGAAACCCATGTGTTGCAGGCGTTCGTCTCCGAGCCGCTCAAACCCGTCCTCAACACCGTGGTCACCTATGGCGCGGGGCACTTCTACATCAGCCAGTCCGACAAGGGCGAACTCGTGATGGGCGGCGACCTCGACTTCTATCCAAGCTATGGCCAGAAGGGCAACCTGCCCATCGTTGAGGAAGCCATCAGTGCCGGCCTACAAATGTTTCCAAGCCTTTCGCGCGTGCGCATGCTGCGGCAGTGGGGGGGCGTGATGGATATGTCGATGGACGGCAGCCCGATCATCGGCAAGACACCCATCGACAACTTCTACATCAACGCCGGCTGGTGTTACGGTGGCTTCAAGGCGACACCGGGCTCGGGCTGGGTTTTTGCCCACACGATCGCGGCCGACGCACCCCACGAACTCAACCGGGGCTTTACGCTCGAGCGGTTTGAAAACGGGCGGGTCATCGACGACAAGGGCGCGGGCCCCACCCCGCAATGGCACTGAAGAAAGGGCCCGGGAATGCAACTGCTTAACTGCCCCTTCTGCGGTCCGCGCGATCAGTCGGAATTCACCTACTTGCGCGAAGCCGCGCCCGTGCCCGCGCTGGACGCGGATACGGCCGCGTGGCACCACTTCGTCTACCTGCGCGAAAACCAGCGCGGCCCGCACGCCGAGTGGTGGCATCACAATCACGGCTGCCGCCAGGTGCTGCACATCGTGCGCGACACCATGACACACGAAATCATCTCGATCGAATCGGCACGGCCGCTGGAGGCTCGTCCATGAGCAATCAGCAACCCAACCGCCTGGCGACCGGCGGTCACATCTCGCGCGACTCGACGCTGAATTTCTCGTTCGACGGGCGCACCTACCATGGGCACCCGGGCGACACGCTCGCCTCGGCGCTGCTGGCCAACGGCGTTCACCTGGTCGCGCGCAGTTATAAATATCACCGTCGGCGCGGCATCTATAGCGCAGGGCCGGAAGAACCCAACGCGCTGGTGCAGTTGCGCGTCGGTGCACAAACCGAGCCCAATTCGCGCGCCACCATGGTCGAGCTGTTTGACGGCCTGGTCTGTGCGAGCCAGAACGCCTGGCCCTCGCTGCAATTCGACTGGCGCGCGGTCAACCAGTGGTTTTCCGCGCTGTTGCCCGCGGGGTTCTACTACAAGACCTTCATGTCGCCCCCAAGCCTCTGGATGTTTTACGAGCGGCAGATCCGCAAGGCAGCGGGCTCAGGGCTCGCCCCGACGCAAAACGACCAGGACCAGTACGCCTACGAATACGCGCACTGCGACGTGCTCGTGGTGGGCAGTGGGCCGGCCGGCCTGTCGGCGGCACTCGCCGCAGGGCGCGCGGGCGCACGCGTGGTGCTCGCCGACGAGCGTGCCGAACTCGGCGGATCGCTGTTGTGGGAAACCGACCTGATTGCAGGTCAGACAGCCACCGCCTGGGCCGCAAGGACCATCGCCGAGCTTTCGACCATGCGCAACGTGCGGCTTTTACCGCGCACGACGGCCACGGGAAGCTACGACCATGGCCTTGTTGCGCTGGTGGAGCGCGTCACCGATCACCTGCCGCAGTCGCCCGCCCACGTGCCGCGCCAGCGCCTGATTCACCTGCGCACTGGTCACATCGTG
Source organism: uncultured beta proteobacterium (assembly GCA_903894155.1). GTDB lineage: Bacteria > Pseudomonadota > Gammaproteobacteria > Burkholderiales > Burkholderiaceae_B > Zwartia. The sequence continues at coordinate 3,104 of CAITPF010000123.1, forward strand.
CTGGCCGCGGGCAGCATTGAGCGCCCCATCGTGTTTGGCGACAACGACAAGCCCGGCGTCATGCTGGCATCCGCCATCCGGACCTATATCAATCAGTTCGCCGTGTTGCCGGGGCGCCGGATCGTCCTGTTTACGAACAACAACGACGCCTACAGAACCGCACTGGATGCCATGCGGGCCGGCGCACAAACCGTGACGGTCGTTGATTCGCGGGTGACCGTCTCGCCTGCCATACTCGACGAGGCCGGTTCGGCCGGCGTCACCGTGATGACCAACGCCTGCGTCAGTGCCGTCAAGGGCAAGCAAGTCGAATCGGTTGAAGTGCGCGCGCGCAACGCAGCCGGCGTCACCCGGATTCAGTGTGACCTGCTCGGCTCGTCAGGCGGCTGGGCCCCGACCGTGCACCTCTATTCCCAATCCGGCGGCAAACTGCGATATGACGACGGCTTATGCGCGTTCGTGCCGCTTTCCTGCCCGGCCAATATCATCGTGGCGGGCGCTGCGAATGGAGAGTTCACGCTGTCCGGGGCACTGACCGAAGGGTTCGAGGCCGGCCTGCGCGCTGCTGGAAGCGGCGGGTTTACTTCCGATTCGACCCTTGGCCTGGATTTTGCGAGCAGCGTCGTGCCGCGCGTCGCGCTTGCGATCGAGCCGTTTTGGGCCGTGCCGGCTGAACTCTCGCGGGCAAAGCGATTCGTCGATATCCAGGACGACGTGTCCGTCGAGGACATCGAGCTGGCGCACCGCGAGAACTATCAATCCGTCGAACACCTCAAGCGCTATACGGCGCTCGGGATGGGCACGGACCAGGGCAAGACGTCGAACGTCAACGGCCTGGCGATCATGGCCGCCCTGCGCGGCGAAGCGATCCCCGCGGTTGGCACGACCACGTTCCGTGCACCCTACACGCCTGCGGCGCTCGGACTGTTCGTGGGCGAGCATACCGGCAAGCATCACACGCCAGTGCGGCGCACGCCGTTGCATCAGTGGCATCTGGACAACGGCGCGGTGATGACGACAGTCGGTCACTGGATGCGGCCCAAGACCTACCCCCGGCGCGGGGAATCCTACGATGCGGCCTGGCGTCGGGAGTGCCAGGCGGTGCGCGAGCGCGTCGGGCTCGTTGACGTCGGCACGCTCGGCAAGATTGACGTGCAGGGCCCGGACGCACTGGAGTTTCTGCAGCGCATCTACTGCAATAACCTGACGACCCTGGGCGTTGGCAGGGTGCGCTACGGGCTCATGCTGCGCGAGGATGGCATCGTCATGGATGACGGCACCGTCGCACGGCTGGCCGAGGATCATTTCGTGATCACCACGACCACCGCGAACGCCGGCAAGGTGCAAAGCACCCTGGAGTGGTCCCTGCAGGTGGCCTGGCCCGAGTTGAAGTGCCACGCCTTGTCCGTCACCGAGCAGTTCGCCCAGTTCGCACTCGCCGGGCCGCGCTCAAGGGATGTATTAGCCGCGCTCCTGCCGGAATTCGATGTTTCCGACGCCGGCCTGCCGCATCTCGGCATTCTTCAGGCCACGGTCGAGGGAACACCTGTCACCGTGTTCCGCATGAGTTACTCGGGCGAACGTGCCTATGAAATCTCGGTGGGCGCGGACTGCGGCCCGGCGCTCTGGGCACGGCTGCTGGCTTGCGGAAAAGCATTCGACATCACGCCCTACGGCACTGAAGCCATGGGCGTGCTGCGCATCGAGAAAGGCCATGTCGCAGGCGGCGAACTGGACGGCCGCATGACAGCGGCTGATCTCGGGCTCGGCAAGCTCGTGCGCAAGGGCGGCGGGTTCGTGGGCGCGGCGCTGGCCCGGCGCGAGGCCCTGGTCGACCCCAAGCGTCCCGCCCTGGTCGGGCTTGAGCCTGCGGACGGCAAGACACCCATCCGGGCAGGAAGCCAGCTCGTCGCCACCGAAGTCGAAGCGCGCGCGGGCGGCGTCGTCGCGAAACAGGGTTTTGTCACCTCCGCGACCCCGAGCCCGCTGCTCGGGCATCCGATCGCGCTTGCGTTCCTCGAGAACGGTCCTGCGCGTCATGGCCAGGAAGTCGTTGCGGCATCCCCGATCTCGAATGAGTATGTCCGCGTGCGGATCGTTTCGCCGGTCTTCCATGACCCGGACAACAGCAAAATGAAGGGTTAAGCATGCTTGAAAGACAGTCCGCCCTGCAATCGGCACTGCGCCTGCGCCCACCGGGGTTGCTCGGGGCGGCCGACCGCGCGCACGCCGGCGTGCACCTTGGCGAGCACCGGCTTGGATCGCTCGTGCAGGTCACCGCCTTTGCGACGTGCATCGCGCAAGCTGGCGCAATGCTGGCCGATCTCGTGAAGCTTGCACTGCCTGGCGACAACCGGTTCACGGGCGACGCACAGACGAATCTGCGTGCGATCGGGCCTGGAACCTGGCTGCTCGCGGACACTGCGGGCGTAGCACCCGAGCCCGATGCACTGCGCTCTGCACTGCGCGGCCTGGCAACTGTTGTCGATTTGAGCCACGCGCGCACGGCTTTTCTGCTGGGCGGGCCAGCGGCCGCGCGAACCATCGCAAAGTTCTGCTCAATCGACATTGCGGGCGGCGCGTTCCCTGCCGGAAGCGCCACCAATACCCGCCTTGGCCATATCGGCATGACGCTCACGTGCCTGGACGAGGTGCCCACATTCGAGATTCTCGTTTACCGGGGCTATGCGGAGCATGCTTTCGAAACGCTTGTGAACGCAGGCGCCGAATTCGGGCTGGAGATCACTGGCTGATCTGTATTAGATGTGACAAGTACTGACCGTCGCTGTCCGAACTGTGAACCATTAACTACTTCTGTTGTTCGCGCTGGCAAGGGCCGGAGTGCGTCTGTTATCAGCCGCTGAAATTAAGGGGCTGAACTACAGCAGCCGGCCAGTTGCGGTCGGTTGTTCCTAAGCCGCATAGCAGACCTTCAGTTCGATTCAACACCCGTTCGCTACTCAAATCTAGGGAGATGTCGCCAGTTTAGAGGGCGTTTGAACACCATACACCACGCGTTATTTGCGGTCCTCTACCTAGCGGTTTCCCAAGGTTTTTTCGAGGGATCTAGGCCTGCCAGCGTCGCGTATTCGGACCAGTTGTGAACAGCATCGCGAACCTTTGAAAATAAAGACTTTGCTGCGGGCACCTCAAACCGCTCCGCAACAGTCAACAGGTCTTCCCGTTGAACACCCATGCGCTTGGAGTTGATGGACAGGAAGTGTTCTCCGGTCCATTTGCCACCTGGCTTGTGTGAGTGGGTGATGTCATAGGCCGGTGATAGCCGCCATTGCAAATCGTCGTGCGTAATCAAGAAGCTAGTGTTCTTGGTATGGTCATCACAATTGACGATAAGCGTGTTTAGAACCATCCGACGGAACAATTCAGAACGGTCTGACTCTGGACACTTCAACGTGACGAGAAGTTGAAACAACTGTTCGTAGCTGTAAGACTTGACCAACTTGAAATCCATGTGGCCAATCGCGCAGGCGCTTTGGATATAGGCTCGTGATCCAGTGGTCGGCCTGTCAAAGCGCCGCGTCATGAAGTGCGCCCGGCCGTTTTCTTTCAACAAACGCGAGCGACTCATCTCGATGTCGCAGGCCTTCGCCATCAGATAGAAGGCGTATTCCTCCCGACCATCGTTTTTTGCGTGCTCTTGCGCATCACTGCTCTCGGTGTTGTCGAACTTGATCAGCCAATCGGAAAATCCCGGCTTGGGTGTCGCATGACCACTGCGAATCTCGTCAGTTTCTTCATTCCATACGATGACCGCCTTGGCCTTTGCTCCGCCGGCGGAGGTGCCCACCTCGATCAGTTCCCGAATGGCCTTCTGCGCCACCTTGTCTTCCGCAAAGCTTCCCTTGATCGCCTCCCTAGCAGCTTGCACCAGGGAATTCATCTGCAGCGCCTCCTCGGTACCTTTGGCTCTTTTATTGAGTTCTGGTTTGAATTCCAAAGCCCCCATGGCACGCGAACCGAGGTATGCCAAACGGTCCAGCTCCGTGACCTCGCTCTTGGCCACGCCTTTGCTCGCCATGTATTCATCGATCAGCGCGTTGCCAAATCGATCGGGCAGGGAATCCGCAATGGCGCTTGGCAGGCGTTTGTATGTCTCTTCTCTTAGGCTGGGGAAAACATACACGTTAGTCTCGCTCAGAGGCATATGGATCGGGGACAGCGACGGACCACCTGTGCGAACCCATTTCGGGTCGTAGCTAAAGGCGTAATGGTTGGTCTGCGAATCCAGTGCGACGGCTCCGACTTGACGCCCCCACATCATCACCCGTAGTGCCTCAACGTGTCTCATAGTGGCCTCGGTTTCGACGCCCGTTTGCGGATCATTTTTTCTGCACGCGTCTTGAGCTGCAGCATAAGCATCGGGTTCACTGCCGGAGTCGGCGCGAACGTGTAAATCCAGTCCGTCTTTCCAATGCAGCGGCAAACAGCAATGAAGGTCTCCAAGGACGAACCTCCACCAGCCTCTAGGGCCTGCAAAGCTCGCCTAGAAATGTTGGCTTGCAGGGCAATATCTGCTTGGGTTCGATTGAGCTGCAGGCGCGCATTCTTAATCTGCTCCCCAAGGTCAGAAGCGATTTCCTGGTTCGTTTTTCCTAAAACTGATTCCATAATGAGCAGTAAAGTACGCCTAACGGTAAAAATGTGCATTTATGCGCGGATTTATGAGCTTTGTACGATATCATCTAGTAGCTTGGAGTGCAATACCACAATGCGCATTATTTTGCGCTTAAAGCAAATATTATTGCTTAACGCACCGATTGTAGCTCTTTGTTGTAAATTTTCGTGTCGTGTCGGGTAAGCTGGCGCAGGGGGAGGCTAAATTGGGCGAGGCCTCGGCGCCGATATGGCGGGGGGTTTTTGAGCATCATGCGTGAGCCCATCGCGGTGCACGAGAAGGCTATTAGCTGGGGGCAATTTTTATAGCGGAACGAATCACCCGGAATCGCTATTAGACTCGGGGAATGCCTGAATTCAGGCCGCTACCGTGCGCACCCCGCGCGAGGGTTTGCCGCGCTTGTTAGGGGCCACTTCGCCACCAATGTGGTCAATCACCACAGGCGGACGATTAGGGAACCTGGCCACCAATTCCAGCTTTCCACCCATGCTTTCCACATAGTGACGCATCGTCGAGATCAGCATGTCGCTACGCTTTTCCAGCCGGGAAATGGTGTCCTGGCGAACCCCCAGGATGGCCGCCATTTGCGCTTGAGTTTGTTGTAATGCTTGGCGCAGGTCCTTGAGCGTGGCCAACTCCTTGGCTCGTGCTTGCACCCGCTCTTGCCTGTCTTTGGGCAGTGCAACCATCACATCATCGAGTTTTCTTGCCATTTTTGGACTCCTTACCCGGTTGTATCAGGGATCCCAGATGGTCGTCATAACGCTCATCTGCCACCGTGAGCAAGCGCTTATAGAATCTGCGCTGATCTGCCCCACACTTGTCTCCCCCGACTAGCAAGATCGCCTGACGCTGAGGATCGAAAGCAAAGGCCACTCGCCACACCTGACCATTCCAGGCAAACCGAAGCTCCTTCATGTTGGCGTGCCGGGATCCCTTCAAGGTATCGACCGTCGGTCGCCCCAGATTCGGCCCAAACTCAGCCAGCAATTGGGCATGTGCCAGCAGTTCATCCTGTAAGTCCTCCACCAAGGCCGCGAACTCAGTGTCAAAGGCATCGTGAAAGAGAACGATCCAGGTCATCCGCAAATTATGGTCTTAAATACATATGGAGTCAAATCCATATTTCATTGCTTTCTAATAGCGCCGTGATTCAATGATCCAGCGCCTAATGACTCCTGTGGGCCGGTAGTGCGCGTCCAGCGATTTGCCGCAGCGACCCGTTAACAGGCATTGACCGGACACCAGCCCACAGGCTCGCCAGTGTTCAGAGCACCTGTTCAAGAAAGGCGCGCGTGCGTTCCTTCTGGGGATGATCCATGACCTCTGCGGGAGACCCGTGCTCGACGATGACCCCGTTGTCGGTGAAATAAACGTTGTGCGCGATTTCGCGCGCAAACGCCATCTCGTGCGTGACGAGAATTGACGTCATGCCCTCTTCCACCAACTGGCGGATGGTAACCAGCACTTCCTTGCGCGTCTCGGGGTCGAGCGCTGCGGTGACCTCGTCAAACAGCATGACCGAGGGCCGCATGGCAAGCGCCCTGGCAATCGCGACGCGCTGCTGCTGGCCGCCCGACAACTCGCCCGGATAACTGTTTTCTTTTCCCGCGAGCCGTACCTTCTTGAGCAACTGGTGCGCGCGCTCCTCAACCTCGTCTTTGGGTTGCCCCAGGACCTGGATCGGCGCCATCATGATGTTTTGCAGTGCCGTCTTGTGCGGAAACAGGTTGTACTGCTGAAAGACCATCGACACATCCTTGCGAAGCGCGATCATGTCGTGCTCGTTGTGCAGGGTGTGCACGGCGTGCTGTCCGACGAAGACCTCGCCGCTGTCGACCGGGATCAATCCATTGATACACCGCAACAGCGTCGACTTCCCGGAGCCGGAGGGCCCGATGACACATACCGCCTCGCCACGCGCGACCGTCATGGACATCCCGCGCAGCACGTGCACCGCGCCGAAGGACTTGTGGAGATCGACAATGCGAACGATCGGCTCGCCGGTGGGACCCAGGCTCATGGTGTCGCGGTCTCCTTGGTGGCGGCAGGCACTTCGATGATACGCGGTTCATGACCAGTGGCTTGCAGGAACCGCACGAGATCCGCATGGGGAATCACGCAGGTTGCGGTATTGACCAGCGGATGCGCCTGGACCGCGTCAGCCGCCCAGAGATCCCGGTCAATCACGAATTCGACTTTGTGGTGTTCGGTATCGTTGATCAGGCCGAGCAGGCTCACCGAGCCAGGCGTCAGCCCCAGGTGCGCCAGCAGTCGCTCGGCGGAAGCGAAGCCGAGGCGTCCGATACCGAGCTCCTCACCCAGACGCCCCAGGTCAACGGAGCGCGCCCCGGGAATCGTCACCAGCAAATGCCGCCGGCCCTTGCCATCGCGCAGGAACAGGTTCTTGGTTTTTGCGCCCGGCAGCTTGGGCACCAGGCGATCGGATTCCTCGACCGTCATGACCGCCGGGTGCTCGCAGCGGGTGAGTTCGATTCCGTGCTGATTCAAAAATTCGTTGAGGTCCATGGATGGCAACTGAGATCACTGAAATAAAGTGGCTAACGCTCGGCGAACCGCGCCTCCAGGCGCTTGGTCCACCAGGCAATGGGATAACAATACAGAAAGAACCACAGCAGAACGTAGCTGTAGATGGGGATCAGGAGATCGGTCCGGCCTTCGGCTGCGGTGATGCGCCCGACCATGGTCATGACTTCGCTCACGCCGACGATCGACGCCAATGTCGTGGCCATCGTCAGGATGGCGTACCAGTTCATCCAGGCGGGCAACATGCGCTTGATGCACTGGGGCAGGATGATTTCCCAGAGGATCTGGCGACGGGAAAATGCCAGCGTACGTGCCGCTTCCCACTGCGCCGTCGGTATCGATTGCACGGCGCCGCGAACGATCTCGGCGATGTTGGCCATGATGGGCAGCGCCAGCCCGAGCGTCGCCTTGATCCAGTCCGGGAATGGCACGACGGTATTGCCGAAATGAAACTCGAAGGGCATGAGCATCATGGCGAAAAACAGCAGCACCAGCCAGGGCGCATTGCGGAAAAACTGCACCAGGAGCCAGGAGCCCCCGCGCACCGGCGCGTGCAAAGAGATGCGCGCGAACCCCAGGACCAGACCGGCGACCGTGCCAATCGCCATCGACATGAAGCTGATCGCAAGATTGAACAAAAACCCCGTCGCGAGCAACGGCGTCCATTTGATGAGCAAATCGAACACCGGCAGTTGCTCTGGCCTTGCCTGCACCTGCGCCACGGCGAGCGACGCCATGAAAACAGCCAGCAGCAAGAACCCGACGCGCCCACCCAACAACGCCGCACCGCTCGAGCGATCTGCAAAGAAGCCCCGCGCGGCAAGACGATGCGACGGCGGCAGGCGCAGTGGCAGCATCACGTCAAAGCGATCTTTGGGCGCGCTCATTGACCGAACCCCGGAACGCGCATGCGCGCCTCAAGCCACTGCATGACCTGATTGATGACCCCGACGATGACGACGTAGGTGACCAGCAACACCATCATCATGGAAGGCACGTTGACCTGCTCGGACCAGATCTGGCTCGACATGTAGAGCAGCTCCGGAACCGCGATGGCGTATCCCAGGGTCGTGGTCTTGACCAGGTTCACCAGATTGTTGTTGATCGCCGGCATCGTCACGCGCAACGCGAGCGGGAACACGATTTGACGGAAGATTTGCGTGCGCGAGTAGCCCAGCGACTGTGCGGCCTCGATCATGGAGCGGGGAACCGCTTCGATTCCCGCGCGAAAAATCTCCGCCGAAAAGGCTGTCTCGAGCAGACTGAGCGAGATGATCGCCCACCCGATCGATCCGACGACCGGCGCGCCGCCAACTTTGGGCAGCAACGGCCCGATCGCGAAATAGAAGAAGTAAATCTGAACAAGCGGCGGGGTATTGCGAAAAAGCTGCACATACCCGTGCGCCGAAGCGCGCACCAGCGCCGACCGTGATCCATAGAGCCAGGCGACAACCGCGCCCAAAACCAGACTGATCACGAGGCAGACGGCGGACACCTCGAGCGTGGTCAACAACCCTTCGATGAAGCGCGACCGGTCATAGCTGTCGTAAAAAATCGTCAGCTTGATACCGGTCGCCTGGTTAAGCCACTTGAACCAGACTGCTACGTCATCCATGGCAGTAACCGGATGATCATCCTTTCGGGGCGGCGCTCAGCGCGGTGCTATTTGAATTTCTTGTTCTGCTCGGCCAGGTAAGCGGAAGGCGGGATGCCCCACTTCTTCTCAAGCTCGAGAATGAAGCCGGACTTGTGCCAATCCTTGACCGTATCGCTGATGAAAGCCGCGAACTTGGGATCATCCTTGCGCAAGCCCATGCCCCAGGGCTCCGGATCGATGAGCGGCACGGCGATCGCGTAATCGGCCCACTTGGGCTCGGAGAGCACGCCCGCGAAGAAGGTCGAATCAAACACGAAGCCCACGCAGTTGCCCGCCTCGAGCGCCGCGAGCGCCTCGGTCGAACCCTTGAACATCACCATCTTGGCGCCGAACTCGTCGCCCGTGCGGCGGTTGTAGTACGCGCCCTGAATGCCGCAGATCGGCTTGCCCTTGAGATCGGACCAATCCTTGATGCCGGAATTCTTCTTCGCGATGATGGTCGCCGCGCTCGCATAGTAGAAAGGCTCTGGAATCGCGACGACTTCAGCGCGATCCGGCTTGTAGGACATCGTCGCGATCATCAGGTCCGTACGGCCCTGCTTGACGAATTCCATCCGGTTCGCCGCCACGACGGGCACCAGTTCGACCGGGACGCCAAGCTTCTTGGCGATCGCCTCGGCAAGGTCGACCTCGAAACCAGCGATCTTGCCCGACGGATCGGTGTAACCAAACGGCTTGTAGTCAGCCTTGACGCCGACGACCAGTTTGCCTTTTTGCTTGATGCTGGCCAGCGTGTCCACTTGTGCCCACGCGGTGCTGACGGCCATCAGGGCCAGGCCCGCGCACACGGCGAGCGACTTGAAGTACGAACGGCGTTGCATAATATTCCCTCAGAAAAATTTGACGTCAGACGCAGGGGTCAAGAAAAACCACAACCGTAAGATTGCGTCATTCTCGTCAATTGTGCAACGCCTTGATAGCTATTTGTAAATAAAAACTGGGCCCCGCAGGGCCCAGATCACGTACAAACCATCGGAAATCGTCGCTTATACCGGCGTGGACAACTGATCCAGGATGGCCGGGTTTTCGAGCGTGGAGACATCCTGCGTGACGGTTTCGCCCTTGGCGACTACGCGCAACAGGCGGCGCATGATCTTTCCGGAACGCGTCTTGGGCAGGTTGTCGCCAAAGCGAATTTCCTTGGGCTTGGCGATCGGGCCGATTTCCTTGGCCACCCAATCGCGCAATTGCTTGCCGATCGCAATGGCCTCGTCGCCCTCGGGGCGGCTACGCTTGAGCACCACGAATGCAACCACGGCCTCGCCGGTCGTCGCATCCGGGCGTCCGACCACCGCCGCCTCGGCCACGAGTTCGTGGGCGACCAGCGCCGATTCAACTTCCATCGTCCCGAGGCGGTGGCCCGAAACGTTCAGCACGTCGTCGATCCGGCCCATGATCCAGAAGCAACCGTCGGTATCGCACTGCGCACCGTCACCCGCAAGGTAGTAGCCACGCAGTTCTGACGGAAAGTAGCTTTTCACATAGCGGTCGGGGTCACCCCAAATCGCACGGATCATGGAGGGCCATGGGCGCTTGATCACCAGAAAGCCGCCGTGGCCCGCTTCGACGTCGCCGCCGGTCTCATCGACGATCGCGGCGGTGATGCCGGGCAAGCGCGTCGTGCACGAGCCAGGCTTGAGCGGCGTCACGCCGGGTAGCGGCGTGATCATGTGCCCGCCGGTCTCGGTTTGCCACCAGGTGTCGACAATGGGGCAGCGCTCGCCGCCGACATTGATGTGGTACCACATCCAGGCTTCCGGATTGATCGGCTCGCCGACCGAACCGAGCAAGCGCAGGCTTGAAAGATCATAGGATTTCGGGTGATGCGACGCCTTGGCTTCCGAGGCCTTGATGAGCGAACGGATCGCGGTCGGCGCCGTGTAGAACGTCGTGACCTTGTGATCCTGGATCATCTTCCAGAACCGTCCGGCATCCGGATAGGTCGGGACGCCTTCGAACACGACCTGCGTGAGGCCGGCAGCAAGCGGCCCGTAGGTGATGTACGAGTGGCCCGTCACCCAGCCCACATCGGCCGTGCACCAGAATATGTCGGACGGCTTGGCATCGAACGTCCATTCCATCGTGAGCTTGGCCCACAGGAGGTAGCCGCCGGAGCTGTGCTGCACGCCCTTGGGCTTGCCGGTGGAACCCGACGTGTAGAGGATGAACAGCGGGTGCTCGGCGTTGACCGGCACTGGCGGGCAATCGGCGGATTGCTTCGCGGTGATTTCGTGCATCCAGAGATCGCGCTTGGCATCCCACGCCACGTCGCCGCCCGTGCGGCGATACACGATGCTGTGGCGAACGGCTTCGCAGCCGCCCATGCCCAGCGCCTCGTCCACGGCAGGCTTGAGTGCAATCGCCTTGCCGCCGCGCATCTGCGCATCGGCAGTGATCACCAGGCTCGCACCCACGTCGGTGATGCGCTCGTGCAGGCTCTTGGACGAAAAGCCGCCGAACACGACCGAGTGGATCACGCCCAGGCGTGCGCAGGCCTGCATCGCGACCACGGCCTCGATGGACATCGGCAAATAGATGATCGCGCGATCGCCTGCCTTGTAGCCGAGCGCCTTGAGGGCATTCGCGAACTTGCAGACACGCTCATAGAGTTGCTGGTAGGTCACCTGGGTGACCTCGCCGCCATCGGCCTCGAAGATGATCGCGATCTTGTCGGCATTGCCATTGACGAGGTTGACGTCCAGGCAATTGGCCGAAACATTCAGTTCCCCGTCGCCAAACCACGTGTAGAACGGCGCCTTCGATTCGTCGAGCACCTGCGTGAACGGCTTGGACCATTGCAGGTTCTCGCGCGCGAGGCGACCCCAGAAGCCGTTCGGATCACGGTCAGCCTCGTCGAGCAGTGCCTGGTATGCGGCTTTGCCCGAAACGTTGGCCTGCGCCACGAAAGACTCGGGCGGCGGGAATACGCGGGTTTCGTGCAGCGTGGACTCGATGGAATTTGACATGTTATGGGGTCTCCTCGTGGTGCGGGGGATTAAGCGTTGCGTTGCGTTTTTGGAATCATCCGCAACCTTAGTATGGCGCTCTTACTTCTTGCTTACACAGCGTGCGCCTCGGCTGCCTTGCGCTCCTGCTCACCCTGCGAAAAGCGAATTCTGGATAAAACGCCCAACGCAGCGATAAAAAACAATCCGGTCAGCAGCATCGCCAGGCGCTGGTTACCGCTGGTCAGCCATGTGACCAGCCCGTAGGCGAGCGGGCCCGCCGCCGCGGCAAGTTGCATCGCGAAAGTCCATAACGCGTAGAACGATGCCAGCCGATCCGAGGGCGCCAGCGCCCCGACCATCGCGCGGCCGGCGCTCTGGCTTGTGCCCATGCACAGGCCCGCCAGACACGCGGCGACCCAGAACACCCGCACATCGACGGCAAGGAACGCGGTGACGGCGGTGAAGAGCCATCCAACCAGCGTAAGCGCCAGCGCCGGGCGATGACCGATACGATCCTGCACGCTGCCAAACACCAGCGCACCGAAGGCCCCGGCGATGTTGACCGCAAAGATCAACGTGATGGTCTGCGTCATGGTGAAGCCCATCACCTGCTCGGCATAGACGGCGGCCAGCGTAATCACGACGGAAATCCCCGCCTGGTAGCTTGCGCCGCATAACAGCAGGAGTCGGAATTGCCTGAAACCCTGGCCGATCTCGCGCCAGGCCCGGGCGAGCGTGCGCAGGGGCGATACGACTGGGATGGTCGACGGCTTCGCACGCTCGCGCAGCCAGAGCATGGCAGGGATCACCGCGATCGCGAAGAGCGCCGCCGTCGCAAACATGACGCGTGGCACTGTCACCGGGGCCCCCTCGCCGTGCGACTCCCCGGCCAGCACGATGGCCAGGGCCACGCCAAGCGAAAGCAGCCCGCCGAAGTAGCCCATCGCCCAGCCCCAGCCGCTGACGCGACCGAGCGCCTGTGGCGCCGCGAGTTCGGGCAGAAACGAAGCGATCGCAGAATCGCTCACGCTATAGCAGTAATTGGAAAACACCACGGCGACGATCGCCAGCCACAGATCGCCCGGCCCCACGCGCGTCAGCACGAGCGTGCCGACAATGCAGCCCAGCGACGCTGCGAACAGCAGCCACCTTTTGCGCGCCCGTGCGTCGGCCCTGGCACCCAGCGCGGGCAAGGTGAACATCACGAGCAGGTAGGAAACCGAGAGCGTGGCCGTCCAGGCCAGCGCCGCCCAAGGCGCGCCGCCCGCCACCACCCCGACAAAGTAGGCGCTGAACACGGCGGTCAGGACGACCGTCGTATAGCCTGAGTTGGCAAAATCAAGCATCGCCCACGACCACGCTTCGCGCTGGGCCACGCCCGCATTCAGCGCGCGCGGGCGAGCAGGCTTCACGCGATCAGCGCGGCGATTCCGGCTTGCGCGATCTGCGCATCTTCCGAGGACTTCACGCCCGAGACCCCGACTGCACCGACCACGGCGCCATCGACGACGATCGCCACGCCACCCTCCAGCATGCCTTGCAGCACAGGAGCAGAAAGGAACGACACGCGTCCGCCGTTGATCATGTCCTCGTAGACTTTGGAATCGCGACGACCCACAGCGGCCGTATGCGCCTTGGCTGGCGCGATACTGGCCGAGATCGGTGGCGCATCATCGAGGCGTTGCAAGCCGAGCAGATGGCCGCCGTCATCCACAACGGCGATCGTGACAGCCCACTTGTTCTGGTTGGCACAGGCTTTGGCGGCTGCGAGGATCCGGGCGACGTCGTCGTCGCACAGCATCGGCTTGTTTTTCATTATAAGGAATCCTTTATCTGTTCAAGTGCGCTTGGATCCTCGATCGTGGTGAGGTCACCCGGGTCGCGGCCTTCGCAGACCGAAACAATCGCACGGCGCAGCACTTTACCAGACCTGGTCTTGGGCAGGGCTGTCACGAAGCGCACGCGCGCAGGACGGGCGATCGCCCCGAGTTGCTCGTCCACGACTTTCATGATGTCGCCCTCGAGCTTCAGAACGGCGCCCGGCGGATCGAGCACTGTCGGATCCTTGAGGACGGCGAATGCAACGGCCACCTGGCCCTTGAGCTGATCGGCAATGCCGACGACCGCGCACTCGGCCACGGCCGTGTGGCTGTTGATGGATTCCTCGATTTCCCGGGTGCCCAGGCGATGCCCGGCCACGTTGATCACGTCATCAGTGCGGCCCAGGATGAACCAGTAGCCGTCCTGGTCGTAGAGGCCCCAGTCGAAGGTCGAATAGACCTGCCGTCCGGGAATCGTCGAAAAGTAGGTACTTACGAAACGCTCGTCATCGCCCCAGATCGTCGACATGGCACCCGGGGGCAACGGGGGAACGATCGCCACGACACCCTTCTGGTTGGGCCCGAGGTCTTCACCGGTCTGCTCGTCCAGAACCCGGACGTCAAAGCCGTAGACCGGAAACGAAGGGCTGCCGAATTTCGTCTTGACATCCTCGACGCCGGGCTGCGCGGCCAGGATGGGCCAGCCGGTCTCGGTTTGCCAGTAGTTGTCGATAATGGGTTTGCCCAGGCCCTCCGAGATCCACTGCGCCGTCGGCTCATCCAGCGGCTCGCCCGCCATATAGAGTGCGCGCAAGGACGAAAGATCGTATTTCTTCAGAAGCGCCGGATCCTGCTTCTTGAGCACGCGCACGGCAGTGGGCGCGGAAAACATCGTGTTGGCCTTGTACTTTTCGACAAGACTCCAGAGGATGCCGCCATCGGGTCGGATCGGCGTGCCCTCAAAGAGGATCGTGGCCTGCCCACCGATGAGCGGGCCGTAGACAATATAGGAATGGCCGACCACCCAACCGATATCGCTCGTGCAGAGGAAGGTATCGCCCGGCTTGCCATTGAAGATGTGCTTCATCGACGATGCCAGCGCCACGGCATACCCGCCCGTGTCGCGCTGGACCCCCTTGGGTTTTCCTGTCGTGCCCGACGTGTAGAGCACATAGCTCGGGGTCGAGGATTCGACCCACGCAACGGGGACTTCAACGCCGTCGTGTTTTGCGCGCAAGGTGGCGTAATCCAGATCGCGGCCCGCGACCGGTTCGTAATCAAACAGCCCCCGGTTCAGGACGATCACCGCCTGTGGCGGGTGCTCGCACAACTCCAGCGCCTTGTCCATCAGCGGCTTGTAGGGCGTCACCTTGCCACCGCGCGATCCGGCATCCGCGCAGACAATCACTTTCGGTTGCGCATCGTCAATGCGATGGGCAAGGTTCACCGAGGCGAAGCCGCCGAAGACGACCGAGTGGATCGCCCCCAGACGCGCACAGGCCAGCATGGCAAACACGGCCTCGGGCACCATCGGCATATAGATCAGCACCCGGTCACCCTGGCCGACGCCCTGCTCCTGCAGCATGGCGGCCGCGGCGTTGACTTCCTGGTACAGCTGGCGATAGGTGTAGGTCTGTTCGCGCTCGACCTCGGTCGAGACCCAGATCAGCGCCGGCTGATCGCCCCGGCTGTCCAACCAGCGATCAATTGCGTTAAAGCAAAGATTCGTGCGTCCGCCGACGAACCACTTCGCAAACGGGGGCTTAGAATCATCCAGAACTTTGGTAAATGGGGTTTCCCAGTAGATGTTGGCGGCCTCGTTCTTCCAGAACGCTTCCCGGTCCTGTATCGAGTGGCGGTGGAATGATTGAATGGCTCCCATGACGATCTCCAAAGTTGATTTTTCTGATCTATTGGTAATTTTTGTACTATTATTGTCGCAGGCGAACCTTGCACGAGGCTTTCCTGCTCAGAGGAAATTCTGCTCTTTCATGAGCTAAATCGTCTTCCCACGGGCCAGGCTTATGCGTTTTTTAGTTTCTATCTCCTACCGACTCGCATCCGCATCCGCCTCGATTCACCGTGGTGCGGCGTTGATCGCCTGCGTGGGCAGTGCCTTGCTGGCCGGCTGCGCGGGCACACAATCACCTCAAAAAACGTCATCGCTCGAGTGGGAGCGCTATTCCTCCGGCTATGACTGGAAATCGTCCAATGACCCGATCGGCGCTCTCGTCGCCAGATTGCGCAGCGGCACTAAATACACCCCGGGCGAGATCAATAATCCGCTGGCGGCGCAGGCGCTCAGCCAGCTTGGCATTCGCTACAGCTTTGGCGGCAAGTCGCCCGCCACAGGGTTTGATTGCAGCGGGCTGGTGGGCTATTCGGCGCAGCAATCGCTCGGGCTGAAGCTGCCTCCCCGCGCAGACGAGATCGCCAAGCTTGGCAATACGGTTGCGCGCAGCGATCTCCAGGTGGGCGATCTGGTGTTTTTCAACACCATGGGCCAGCGTTACTCGCACGTCGGCGTGTATATCGGCGACAGCAAATTTGTTCATTCGCCGGCACGCGGCGGCGTGGTCCGCATCGAGGACATGAACGAGCGTTACTGGACAACGCGGTTCACCGGGGCACGCCGCCTGGATACGACCGAAGTCGCGAACAACCGCTAGCTAGTCCCGGGGCCGCGTCGCGGCCCTGCACGCACCGCCTTCCCTGCCTTCCCGGCAAAGTCCACACTGCGTCAGTGCCTGCTGCATCGAGCAGACCGAGCGTCTGCACGCGACGACACGGATTCCGCTTTTCTGCGCAGCCGTGCGGAAGGTTTTCATCACGTTATGGCCCAGAAAATCCGTCAGCAGGATGAGGATTTCGGTTCCCGACGGGAGCGCGAGCGCCCG
>CAITPF010000124.1 GCA_903894155.1 uncultured beta proteobacterium
GCCCGCAAAGTACAAAACCAACGAGCGTCACCAGCACGCTGTCGCCGCCCGACCCGCAAAGTACAGGATCCAGCGTCAACAACGCGCCACTGAAACTGGCCGCCCCAAAAAAAATGCCCCACCCGAAGGTGGGGCAAAAAAGCCGGTTGGGCGCAGCAGTCCCACCCGGCGGGGGAACTTATCCTCAGTCGTGGATATCCACGTCCTTGGTTTCCTTGACAAACAGCGTACCGATCACCAGCGTCATGACCGCAATGATAATGGGATACCAGAGTCCGTCATAGATATTGCCGGTTGCCGCCACGATCGCGAACGACACCGTCGGCAGGAAGCCGCCGAACCAGCCGTTACCAATATGGTATGGAAGGCTCATGGACGTGTAGCGGATCTTGGTCGGGAACATCTCCACCAGCATCGCAGCGATCGGACCATACGCCATCGTCACCAGGATCATCAGGAAGCTGAGCAGCACAACGACCATGAACGAGTTCATTTTGGCAGGATCTGCAGACGCGGGGTACCCGTGCGCGCGGATCGCTTCGGTCAGCTGCTTGTTGAGTTCGCCGCTCTTCTTGACGAAATCAGGCCCGGCCATACCGGTACCTTCAAAGGACGTGAACTCCTGGTTTCCGATCTTGACCTTGGCCAAGGCACCGGCAGGGGCGGTTTCGTTCTTGTAGTTGACCGAGTTGCGCGCCATGAACGACTTCACCACATCGCAAGAGCTGGTGAATGCCGAGGTGCCGACCGGGTTGAACTGGAACGAGCACTTCGCGGGGTCGGCGATCACGACCACCGGGGCTGACGCCTGGGCGGCTTCAAGCGCCGGGTTGGCGTAATGCGTGATGGCCTTGAACACCGGGAAGTAGGTCAGCGCGGCGATCAGGCAGCCACCCATGATGATGACCTTGCGGCCCACTTTGTCTGACAGCGTCCCGAAGAGCACGAAGAACGGGGTGCCGATCAACAGTGAGATCGCGATCAGGATGTTGGCGGCGTTCGCGTCGACCTTCAGCGTTTGCGTCAGGAAGAACAGCGCGTAGAACTGCCCCGTGTACCAGACGACAGCCTGGCCGGCGGTCAGGCCGAAGAGTGCCAGCAGCACGATCTTGAGGTTGCCCCATTCGCCGAACGATTCCTTGATCGGTGCCTTGGATGTTTTGCCTTCTTCTTTCATGCGCTTGAACGCAGGCGATTCGTTCAGTTGCAGACGAATCCACACCGAAACGCCGAGCAACACGACCGAGACCAGGAAAGGAATGCGCCAGCCCCAGGCTTTGAACGCATCTTCGCCGATGGCTGTGCGTACACCCAGGATCACCAGCAGCGAGAGGAACAGTCCCAGCGTTGCCGTGGTCTGGATCCAGCTGGTGTAAGCACCGCGCTTACCCTGCGGCGCGTGTTCGGCCACGTAGGTTGCCGCACCGCCGTACTCGCCGCCGAGCGCGAGGCCCTGCAGAAGACGCAGACCGATCAGGATCGTTGGTGCGGTCATGCCGATAGTGTCGTAGCTGGGCAGTACGCCGACCAGGAAGGTCGACAGGCCCATGATCACGATGGTGATCAGGAAGGTGTGTTTGCGCCCGACCAGGTCACCAAGGCGACCAAACACAAGTGCGCCAAACGGGCGAACCGCGAAGCCGGCGGCAAACGCCATCAACGCGAAAATGAACGCGGCAGTCGGGTTTACGCCCGAAAAGAAGTGCGACGCGATAATCGCGGCGAGCGAACCATAGAGGTAGAAGTCATACCACTCGAACACGGTGCCTAGTGACGAAGCGAAAATAACCTTTCGCTCTTCCTTACTCATCGGACGCGGGGCTGGGTATACCTTGCCCGCAGTTGCTGTGCTCATGGGATGGTCTCCTTCGGTTGATACGCACGGTCGTTATTTGTCATTCATGCCGGGGCTGCGAAACGCCGGGTTGGAGCGCATGATGGATTCGCTCGCTGACGGGCGTCTGACGCAATGCTTACGTGAACCTTAAATATGTAACCAAACGTTACAAATAGGGTAAGTCCTAGTGCGTTGGGCTGGCCAGGTCAGTGGCGGGGGAACCGCAGTTCGATGCGGGTGCCCGAAACGGCGCCGGTTTGCGCGCTGCGATTTGCATCGAGGATTTGCACCGTGGCGCGATGGCGCGTGGCGATTTCCCTGACGATCGCCAGGCCCAGACCGCTGCCGTCAACGCTCGTACCCAGAACCCGGTAGAAGCGGTCGAAAACGCGTTCGCGCTCCTCGGGCGCGATGCCGGGGCCGGAGTCCTCTACGGCGAGGATCGCGTAATGGGGGGTTTCGCGCACGATGACCGTGACGCGGCCCGGCGCCGGCGTGTAACGCAACGCGTTATCGATCAGGTTGTTGAGGATTTCGGCCAGCAACAGAGGCTGGCCCCGGATCAGCAGGGGATCGTCCGGGCCTTCGAACCCCAGGTCATTGCCCATCGACAGGGCCTGGTCCACCCACTGCAGCGTGCGATCGCGCGCCAGTGCCACCAGGTCGCAAGGCACCATGCCGACGCTGTCCGGGTTTTCCGCGTTGGCCATCTGCAGCAACTGGTTGACCAGGCGTGTCGCGCGCGCGGTGCCGGCGACGATCTGTTGCAGGCTGTCCTGTGTTTCCCCCCGGGGAGCATCGCGTAGCGCGAGTTCGGCCTGGGTGCGCAACCCGGCGAGCGGTGTCTTGAGCTGGTGCGCGGCATCCGCCACGAATCGTCGCTGGGCCAGCACATTGGAGGAAAGCCGCTTGAGCAGGTCGTTCATGGCGGCGACCAGCGGGCCGATCTCGGTGGGCGCGGCGTGTTCATCGATCGGCGAGAGATCATCCGGGCGTCGGGCGCGCAACCGCTGCTGTAACCGGTTGATCGGCGCGACCCCCCGCGACAGGCCGAACCACACGAGCAGCACGGCGATCGGAAGCACGAAGAACTGCGGGATGATCACGCCCTTGATGATGTCGTTGGCGAGCTGCTTGCGTCGCTCGAGCGTTTCTGCGGCGACGAGCAACACATCGGCCTCGCCGCGCACCCCCGTGTCGAGCCACATGTACGCCACGCGAATCTCGAACTCCCGCATCGGCTCATCGCGGTAGTAGACGGTATTGGATTTATGGATGGGCGTGCGCTCCGGCGTGGGCAACTCGGCGTCACCTCCGAGGTATTCTCCGTTCGGGGCGATCACCTTCCAGAACACGCCGTCGTTTTCGCGCGTGCGCAGCGCCAGGCGCGCGGGCGCTGACAGACGCAGCACGAGGCGCCCGTTGTCGATCTCGACCTGCTGGCCGAGCACCTTCAGTGCGTTGGCCAGGGAATGATCGTAGGGAACGTTGGCAATGTTCTGCGCCACGACGTAGGTGATCGCAACACTCATTGGCCACAGCAGGAAGAGCGGGGCGAGCATCCAGTCGAGGATCTCACCCAGCAGGGATCGGCGGATCGGGCCAGCCTCCGAGGCTGCTGCCGTCCCACGCGTGATGTCCAGCGCCTCCTGGTTGATCCCGTCGTCGCGTGCAGGTGCCTCGTCCTCATCGAGGTCTGGCTTCTCGTCCAGCGCTGCGTCCGGATGCTCAATTATTTGCGGATGGGCCACCGGGTTCTCGCTCAAGGCAGTACCCGAGCCCGCGGACGGTTGCGATCTTCACCCCGCTGGGTTCGAGCTTCTTGCGCAGACGGTGCACGTAGACCTCGATGGCGTTGGAGCTGACTTCCTCGCCCCATTCGCACAGGTGGTCGACGATTTGGTTCTTGCTGACCATGCGGCCGCTGCGCGTGAGCAGGATTTCGAGCAGGCCGACCTCGCGCGCCGATAGCTCAAGGGTCTGGTCATCGACCGTGGCCACGCGCCCGGTCTGGTCGAATACCAGGCGGCCGTGGCGCAGGATCGTGGCGCCGCCGCCAGCGCCCCGGCGGGTGAGTGCGCGCACGCGGGCCTCAAGCTCGGAGAGCGAGAACGGTTTGGCCATGTAGTCGTCGGCGCCCAGGTCGAGTCCCTTGACGCGCTGCTCGATGCTGTCGGCCGCGGTCAGGATCAGGACGGGAAGGTGCGAATTGCGTGCGCGCAGGCGGCTCAACACCTCGAGCCCCGGCATCCTTGGCAGGCCCAGATCCAGGATCAGCAGGTCGAACTCCTGAGCCGTCAGCGCCGAATCCGCCGCCATGCCGTCGCTGACCGCGTCGACGGCATAGCCGTTATTGCGCAGCGACCGGGTGAGGCCGTCGGCAATGAGTGGATCGTCTTCCGCAATCAGGATGCGCATGGTGTGACGCCTTGTATTAGGCTTTTATATGGGCGCGGGACGCCCATTCTGTCATAGTGGCGCCACAGTTGCCTATGGGATATGCCTCTGGTCGGGGAAACCCGAATGCGCGAAAGAAATGATTGTCATACTGTTTATTTGTACAGTATAATTCGATGCATAATCAACGCTTGCCCACATTTTAAGGACATTCCATGGACGACAAGTCGCTTAAGGCCGGCTCCACCGAAAAAAGCAAGGCCCTGGCCGCCGCGCTCGCTCAGATCGAGAAGCAGTTCGGCAAAGGGTCCGTCATGCGCTATGGGGACAACGAGGTCGAACACGACATCCAGGTCGTCTCTACAGGCTCGCTCGGGCTGGACGTCGCCCTGGGCGTTGGCGGGTTGCCGCGCGGTCGGGTTGTCGAAATCTACGGCCCTGAATCCTCGGGCAAGACCACGCTCACGCTGCAGGTCATTGCCGAAATGCAGAAAATCGGCGGCACCTGCGCCTTCATCGATGCCGAACACGCGCTCGATGTCCAGTACGCGGCCAAGCTCGGCGTCAATCTGACGGATCTTCTGATCTCCCAGCCCGATACCGGTGAGCAGGCGCTCGAAATCTGCGATGCGCTCGTGCGCTCCGGTTCGGTCGACCTCATCGCAATCGACTCCGTCGCGGCTCTGGTCCCCAGGGCAGAAATCGAGGGCGAAATGGGTGATTCACTGCCAGGCCTGCAGGCCCGCCTCATGAGCCAGGCGCTGCGCAAGCTCACCGCCAGCATTAAGCGAACCAACTGCCTGGTGATCTTCATCAACCAGATCCGGATGAAGATTGGCGTCATGTTCGGCAATCCCGAAACCACCACCGGCGGCAATGCGCTGAAGTTTTATTCCTCCGTACGTCTCGATATCCGCCGGATCGGCTCTATCAAGAAGGGCGATGAGGTCGTCGGTAACGAAACCCGCGTCAAAGTTGTCAAGAACAAGGTCGCGCCGCCCTTCAAGCAGGCCGAGTTCGACATCATGTATGGCGGCGGTATCTCGCGCGAAGGTGAAATCATCGATCTGGGCGTCACCGCCGGCATCGTCGACAAGGCCGGCTCATGGTTTAGCTATAACGGCGAGCGCATCGGTCAGGGCAAGGACAATGTGCGCGAATACCTGCGCGAGCGTCCGGCGATGGCTTTTGAAATCGAAAACCGCGTCCGCGAGAAGCTCGGTGTCGTCCCGCGCGCGCCCACGACCAATCCGAATCCGCCGGCCGCAGCAATTGGTGCCGCAAAGGCAGCGCGCGGCTCGGCTGCAACAGCCGCTGCCGCTGCAGCGGCAGCGGCAGCTGCAGCACCGGATGCGGAGCCCGACGCCGAAGTCTGATCATGTCCGATGAGGATTTTGTGCCCGCCAAGGGCGCGAAACAGCGGCCCGGCCTTTCCCTCAAGGCCCGGGCCGTTGCCTTGCTGTCACGACGCGAGCATAGCCGGGTCGAACTTGCCCGCAAGCTGGCGCCGCATGCGCAAGATCCGGCCGAGATCGAGCGTTTGCTCGATACCCTTGCCGCCGAGGGGTGGCAATCCGACGACCGTTACGTCCAGGGGCTGGTCCACCGCAAGGCGCCCATCCATGGGGTAGCGCGGGTTACGCAGGAGCTTCGCCAGCAGGGCATCGACGAAAAATCGATCGCCGACGTGCGCCGCTCAATGCGCGAAACCGAGCTTGATCGCGCTGCCGAGGTCTGGCGCAAGCGTTTCGGGTCGGTCGGGTTGCCCTCGGATCAGGCTGAATATGCCCGTCAAGGGCGCTTTTTGGCGGCACGCGGGTTCTCGCACGAAGTGATTCACAAGGTGTTGCGTCATGACATTGAGCCGGATCAGTAGGGAGTTTTGCTGCACTGCGCTACACTCTAAGGCTTGACTGACTTGACGTTTTCACCCAACGTTTTCGTATCGCCCAGACTTGTATGCCTCTGCCTGCATCCAACCGTACCCGAAAACCGATCCATAACAGATCGATACAGGTGCATTCCTTCGAGCGCGACGATGGCCTCTGGGATATCGAGGCCGAACTCATCGATTACAAGTCCTACGATTACCAGCGCCGTAGTGGCGCGACGCAGCACGCGGGGCAGCCTTTTCACCACATGCACGTGCGCATCACGATCGACATCAACTTCAATATCGTCGAAGCGATCGCGGCGTACGATGCGGCCCCGTTTGGCGAGGAGTGCACCGCAATCGCGCCCGCTTATCGAGAACTCGTCGGCATGAACTTGCTCAAGAGCTTTCGCCAGCAGATCAAGGATCGGTTCAGCCGGACAGCGGGCTGCACCCATATGACGGAGCTTGCCGCGGTGCTGCCGACGGCGGCCGTGCAGACCATGGCGCCTCAGCGCCGTCGCGCCGCGGAGTCCGGCAAACGCCCGTTCCAGCTTGGCGGTTGCTACGCGCAACGCGTGGACGGGCCTGTGATCCACGAAATTTACCCGCAATGGTATGAACCCCCAAAATCAAGCACGACCGAACCTCCCGGCGAGTCGTAGCATGCAGCAATCATTTTTCGACTTCATCTGATCTAACAGGATTCCCATGAAAATCCATGAGTACCAAGGCAAGGAACTGCTCAGGCAGTTTGGCGTGGTCGTTCCGCGCGGCATTCCCGCGTTTTCGGTCGAGGAGGCTGTCACCGCCGCCGAGAAGCTCGGCGGGCCAGTCTGGGTGGTGAAGGCCCAGATTCACGCGGGCGGCCGGGGCAAGGGCGGCGGCGTGAAGCTGGCGCGTTCGATCGATGAGGTGCGCAAGCTCGCCTCCGAGATCCTGGGCATGCAGCTGATCACGCATCAGACCAGCCCCCAGGGCCAGAAGGTGCGTCGCCTGCTTGTCGAGGAAGGCGCCGATATCAAGAAGGAATACTACGTTGGCATCGTCACCGATCGCACCACGCAGCGCGTCTGCGTGATGGCGTCGAGCGAAGGCGGCATGGATATCGAGGAAGTCGCCGCGCATCATCCTGAAAAGATTCTCAAGGTGTTCGCCGATCCGGCCAAAGGCCTGACCGATGACGAGGCCAAGGGCCTTGCGCGCGGCATTGGCGTTCCCGAGGCGTCGGTCGGCAAGGCCGCGGCAGAGTTCCAGAAGCTCTACAAGGCCTACTGGGATACGGATGCGTCGCTTGCTGAAATCAACCCGCTGATCCTCACGGGCAGCGGCGACATCATCGCGCTCGACGCCAAGTTCAATTTCGACCCCTGCGCGTTGTTCCGTCACCCTGAGATCGTCGCCTACCGCGACCTCGATGAAGAGGACCCGGCCGAGATTGAAGCCAGCAAGCACGACCTGGCCTACATCCAGCTCGATGGCAATATTGGGTGCCTGGTCAACGGCGCGGGCCTGGCCATGGCCACGATGGATGCGATCAAGCTGTTTGGCGGTGATCCGGCAAACTTCCTCGACGTCGGCGGCAGCGCCACGGCCGAGCGCGTCACGGAGGCCTTCAAGATCATGCTCTCGAACAAGGGCACGAAGGCAATCCTGGTCAATATTTTTGGCGGAATCATGCGTTGTGACGTGATCGCCGAGGGCATCATCGCGGCCTGCAAGGCCGTCAACCTCAGCGTGCCGCTGGTCGTTCGCATGAAGGGCACCAACGAAGAACTGGGCAAGAAGATGCTCGCGGATTCCGGCCTGCCCATCATCAGTGCCAACACCATGGCCGAAGCGGCCACCCGCGTTGTCGCGGCTGCCAAATAATTCCGCCAAGGATTCCGACATGTCGATTCTCATTAATAAAGACACCAAAGTCATCACCCAGGGCATCACGGGCAAGACGGGCCAGTACCACACCCGTGCCTGTCGCGATTACGCCAACGGCAAGGCTGCGTTCGTGGCGGGGGTCAACCCCAAGAAGGCCGGAGAGGATTTCGAGGGCATTCCCATCTTCGCTTCGGTCAAGGAAGCGAAAGCACAGACCGGAGCCAATGTTTCTGTCATCTATGTGCCCCCGGCGGGCGCAGCAGCGGCGATCTGGGAAGGCATCGAGGCCGAGCTGGATCTCGTGATCTGTATCACCGAGGGCATTCCCGTGCGGGATATGCTCGAGATCAAGAGCCGCATGCTGGCCACCAACAGCAAGACGCTGCTGCTCGGGCCCAACTGCCCCGGGCTGATTACGCCGGAAGAGATCAAGATCGGGATCATGCCGGGGCACATTCACCGCAAGGGCCGCATCGGCATCGTCAGCCGCTCCGGCACGCTGACCTACGAAGCCGTGGCCCAGGTGACCGAGCTTGGCCTTGGTCAGTCGAGCGCAGTCGGCATCGGCGGCGATCCGATCAACGGGCTCAAGCACATCGATGTCCTGAAGCTCTTTAACGACGATCCCGAGACCGACGCGGTCATCATGATCGGCGAGATCGGCGGCCCGGACGAAGTCAATGCAGCGCTGTGGGCGAAAGAGCACATGAAAAAGCCGCTCGTCGGCTTTATCGCTGGCGTGACAGCCCCGGCGGGCAAGCGCATGGGTCACGCAGGTGCCCTGATCTCGGGCGGTGCGGATACGGCCGATGCCAAGCTCGAAGTCATGGAAGCTTGCGGCATCCGCACGACGAAGAACCCTTCCGAGATGGGCAAGCTGCTGAAGTCCGTGCTGTAAAAGGCCCGGTCTTACCGGGAAAACGCCGATCCGCGTGCCGCTGATCGGCGTTTTTCTGTCCGATTGCCCCGGGCTGCTCGCCATGTCCGGTCTGTTTATTCAAAATCAATATCCCGGCAACGGGTTTACAACGCGCGTGTCCGTGCGCGTGTTCAAATTGGCTCAAATATCCATGCGTGTTGCCGGACGGCGCGCAGCGAGGGACAACATGAAGTCAAACAGCCAGTCGCAACGTGGCTATACGCTTTTGCAGGGCCTGGCAATCCTTGCCGCGATCGGCATCGTCCTGACCCTGATCCTGAACTACATTCGATAATGGAATCGCAATTGCAGCCCAGAAAAATCGTGATCGCCACGCGGGCCAGCCGCCTTGCACTCTGGCAGGCGGAGCATGTTCAGGCTCGACTGACTGAGCTTTATCCCGGCATGCCGGTCGAGTTGCTCAAGCTCAGCACCCGTGGCGATGAGATCCTCGATCGCAGCCTTTCAAAGGTGGGCGGCAAGGGTCTGTTCGTCAAGGAACTCGAAAACGCGCTGCTCGACGGGCGCGCAGATCTGGCCGTGCATTCGCTCAAGGATGTCCCCGTCGACCTGCAGGCGCCCTTTGAACTCGCTTGCGTGATGCAGCGTGCCGATTGCCGGGATGCGTTCGTCTCAGTGCAGTATGCGTCTCTTGCGGAGCTGCCCGCGGGTGCGGTCGTCGGCACCTCCAGCCTGCGCCGCGAAGCACAACTGCGCGCACGCCTGCCCCACCTGGTGATCGAGCCGCTTCGGGGTAATCTGGATACTCGCCTGGGGAAACTCGATGCCGGGCAATACGCAGCGATCATCCTTGCGGCGGCCGGCCTTGAACGGCTTGGGCTCGCCAGCCGGATTCGCGCGTACATTCCGGTCGAGGATTCGCTGCCCGCCGCTGGTCAGGGCGCACTGGGGATCGAGGTGCTGCAAAGCCGCCCGGATCTGATCGAGCTGCTGGCGCCGCTCGCCTGCGCCCACACGACCGCTTGCGCCATGGCCGAGCGCGCCGTTTCGCGCGAGCTGGGCGGCTCGTGCCAGGTGCCGCTGGCGGCCTATGCGCAGGTGCGCTCACAGCAGTTGCACCTGCAGGCGCTGGTCGCCACGCCGGACGGCAAGACAATTCACCGCGCGCACATCGTCGGCCCGGTGTCAGACGCACAGTCGCTGGGGCTTTCGGTCGCCCGCGACCTCGTCGGACAAGGGGCGGACAAAATACTCGCGGAACTTGCCGCGCAGGGTTGAACCCAACAGGGGCTGAGCACATGCCGAACACGACGCCCACCGCCATACTGACCAGACCAGCCGGCCGCAGCGATGCGCTGGTGCGCGCGCTGTGCCAGAAAGGGTGGCGCGTGATCGAGTGCCCGGCGCTTGCGATTCGCGCTGCACCCGTCGAGTCCTGGTTTACGCTGCCCCGGCCCGCCGAGTTCGACATGGTCGTTTTCGTCAGCGGTGCGGCAGTGGCCGGGTATGCGCGTCAGCTCGGCAAGGGCGTCGAATGGCCGCTTACGACGCTGGCGGCAGCCGTGGGGCCTGCCACGGCGCGTGCGGCCCGCGCAGCGTTTGGCACCGGGATCGCCACCCTCTATCCCGCCTCGGCGCAGGCACAGGATTCCGAGGCGCTCTGGGATGTCATCGTGCGCCAGCCCAGTTTGCCGCGTAGTGTGCTGATCGTGCGGGGCCAGGTCGGTCGCGAATGGCTGGGCGAGCAGATGCGCGCGCGGGGCATCGAGGTGCAGGCGCACATCGCCTATGAGCGCGAAGTGGCTGTCTGGCCGACCGAGACGGTTCGCACGCTTCGCGACTGGGCGGCGCAAGGCGTGCGCCCTGTCTGGCTGCTGACCAGCGCGGAGGGAATTGTCGCCACGCTGGACCAGGCCCAGGCGAACGACCTGACTGACTGGTGCCGCGAATCCGCGTTCGTGGTGACGCATCCCCGCCTGACCCGCGTGCTGCAGCATCGTCTCGGGGAGGGCGCCCACACGCCGCTCATCAGCACTGCGCTGCCAGAGGATGACGCCGTACTGTTGTGTTTTGAGCAAATTCGAGAGCACGTAAGCCTTTGCTGACGCCTTGAACGTGCACGTTTTTGGGGCTTCGCGACTACAATCCAGCCATGACCGAAACTGACACGACACCCGCCCCAACTGCGGCAGATCCCACTTTCCGGCCCAAGCGCCGCGCATCCGGCCTTTCGTGGTCGGTGACGCTGGCGATCGTTTTCCTGCTGCTGGCGGCTTTGCTCGGCGCAGCGCTGTGGTTCCAGCAATCGCGGTTCGAGGCTGCGGGGCGCGATGTCGCCGCGCAGGTCAAGGCCATGTCGGTGCAGCTTGCAGAGTCGCGTCGTGAATCGCGGCAGGCGATCGCGCTGGTGGAGTCGCACGCGGGGCGCATTGCCGAGCTTGAGCTCGCGCTGCGGGATGCACAAAGCCAGTTTGCCGCGCTCGAGCAGGCTTGGCAAAGCTTCAACAAGGGCATGGAAGATTCCATGCTGGCCAGCGATCTCGATCGCCTCGTGACGCTCGCCGGGCAGCAGATGCGCCTGTCAGGCAATGTCAACAACGCTGTAATGGCGCTTGAAGCCGCACTCTCGACAGTGGTGCGCGCCGAACGGCCCCGGTTCGCCGGTGTCCAGCGCGCGATCAACGCGGATCTGGAGCGCTTGCGCGCCGTGCCCATCGTGGATGTTCAGGGTGTTTCCGCGCGTCTTGACGTGCTCATCAGCCTGGTCAGTCGTGCGCCGCTCCTGGTGCCGGATGCCGCCGCGCCGCGCAGTGCGCGGCAATTGAACCCGCAAGCCGCCCAGGCTGCTGAACCGAAGCCCGCCATCGCACCGACGACTGGCGTGGCGACCCCGGACGCCAGCCCGCAAGCCTCCGCGCAGGCGGGCGATACGCCGTGGTGGGGCCGAGCGCTGAGCGATGTCAGCGCCTGGGGCAAATCGGTCGCCGCGCTCATCGCACGGGAACTCTCCTCAGTGATCCATGTGCAGCGCGTGGGCGATGCCAGCGCACTGCTGCTTTCGCCCGAGCAGTCAGCCCAATTGCGTGCCGACCTGCGCTCGCGCCTGCTGACGGCGCAGCTCGCGCTGGTGATGCATCAGTCTGCGCTCTGGAAGACAGAGCTTGCTGCGGTCGAGTCGACACTCGGTTCGCGTTACGACCCACAGGCGCCGGACACGATTGCCGCACTCAAGTTGGCGCGTGAGCTGGCCGCCACGCCGGTTGTCGTGCCGTTGCCGGATTTGTCCGACAGCATGGCAGCGCTCGAAAGCGTGCGTTCCTCGGAAGCCGCGCCCGCAAAGGCAGGTGACTGAGCATGCGTACCTGGTTCTGGACGCTGCTTCTGCTGACTGTGGCCGTCGTACTGGCGGTTGCGTTGCACGGCAATGCGGGCAACGTGCTCATCATGGTCGACACCCTGCGCATCGAGGTCTCGCTCGCATTCGCGGTGCTGGCGTTGGTCGTGGCGTTTGCGGCGCTCTATGCCTTACTGCGCCTGCTGGCCTGGGTGACGGCGCTGCCTGACCGGGTGCGCCAATGGAAAGTGCGCCGACGCGACCGGCGCGACAGCGAGTTGCTTGAGCAGGGCTGGATTGAGCTACTTGAAGGGCGCTACTCCCACGCTGAAAAGGATCTGACCCGGCTGCTGGATCGCACCCATAATTCCAGCCGTCAGGTGCTGGCTGCCTTGTCGGCGGCGCGTGCAGCCCAATTGCTCGGCGAGTACGAGCGGCGCGATGGCCTGATTGCGCTTGCCAAGGAAAAGGCTGCGGCCGATCCGGGCTTAAGCGCGGCGGTCTCGTCGGCAGCGGCCGATCTCTATCTGGATCAGGGGTTGGCCCAGGCCGCGCTTGATGAATTGGCGCCATTTCAGGAGACGAGCGCGCGCCACGTGCACACGATGCGGTTGCTGCTGCGTGCCTATCGTCAGCTGGGTCGCCACGACCAGGTTTATTCGCTTGCGACAGTCCTGCAGCGGCGCGGTGCGCTGCACGCCTCGGAGGCGCGCCCGATCATCGAGGCGGCCGCAGCGGCCCGCCTGCGTGCCATGGCGCCGGATGGCGATTGGCGCGAAGTCTGGAAATCCCTGAAATCCGACGAACGGACATTGCCTGAAATCGCGCTTGCGGGCGCGGCGGCCTTTGAAGCCGCGGGCATGCCGGACGACGCCTCGCGGGTGCTGGAGCACGCCATCACGGCAAGCTTCGATCCACGTCTGCTTGCAGCATACGCGCGCTGCGATGCCACCCAGGTGGCGCGGCGACTGGAAAAGGCCGAGGGCTGGCTCTCGCAACATCCGGAAGATCCCGATCTGTTCACGACGCTCGGCAATCTTTGCCTGTCAGGCCAGATCTGGGGTCAGGCCGATCTCTATCTGCAGCGCAGTCTTTCGAGGCGGGCCGATGCGCGGGTGCACGCGTTGCTTGGCAGCCTGTACGACCGCATGGGGCGCGGGCAGGATGCGGCGCGGCAGTGGCGTCTGGCGACGACGATCGGCACCGTGCTGCCCGTGCTCGCCGAAGATACATCGTTGCCCCCGGCCGCGGTGCATTCAGATCCGGGCGTACGCCAGGCTGAGGGGCTGGCCTACATGCCTGAAACCGGGTTGCCGGTGACTGCTTTCAATACGCCATCGGCCACCGGGCCTGCCGAGGGTCCAATGTCACACCTTGAGCGTCCGGCATACGCATTGACTCCGGCACACGATTTCGAGGAGTTCTTTGACAGCGCTCCGGTCAGCGGCCTGGGCGAACCGGCCGCCGTGTCGCCAGCACCTGCTCCGTCGATGCAACCGGGTAAAAACACAACTTCAGGTTTCCGGTCATCTGGTCTATCACCCCCCCCGGAAAAAGGCAGCTGACGCCACGGGTCGGGCCGGCGTTCACGTAGCGCTCGAGCCCCAGGCGCCTCCACTCTTACGTCATTAACCATCACTCCAATCAGGATTCCCGATCATGGCCGATTACGTCTTTACCCCGCCAGCAATCGTTGGCCTGCCCATTGCGGACAGCAGCCAGCTTTTTCCGGTTCGCCGCGTCTACTGCGTAGGCCGCAATTATGCCGAGCACGCCAAGGAGATGGGCTTCACGGGTCGTGAGGATCCGTTCTTCTTCTGCAAGCCGGCCGACGCACTCGTGCCCGTCGCCACGGGCCAGGTGACCGAGGTACCGTACCCGTCGAAGACCTCGAATCTGCACTACGAGATGGAACTGGTTGTCGCCTTAGGCAGCGGCGGGCGCGATATCCCCGTGGAACGCGCCAACGACTGCATCTATGGCTATGCACTGGGCCTTGATATGACGCGCCGCGATCTGCAGAACGAAAGCAAGAAGCAGGGGCGTCCGTGGGAAACCGGCAAGGCGTTTGATCACTCGGGCCCCATCGGCCCGATTCACCCGCGCGCGGTCAGCGGCACGATCACGCAGGGCAGCATTACGCTGCACGTCAATGGATCGCTCAAGCAAACCAGCGACCTGACGCAGATGATCTGGAATATCCCCGAAAGTATCTCGTACCTGTCCGGCCTTTTCGAACTCAAGGCCGGTGATCTGATCTTCACCGGAACGCCTGAAGGCGTGGGCGCAGTCGTCAAGGGCGATAAGCTGGTGGGTCGTGTCGCCGGACTCGGTGAGTTCGAGATCGTGATCGTCTAAGCCCGCCGGGCGCCCCGGGGCGCCGGCGAGTCGATATCCCCGCTGCGCGGCGACGCGCTGGCGGGGATTTTTATTGGCGCGTCGTAAACGACGTCCAGCGCCTGGGATGTCAGGAAGCTTGCTGGCCGATCTGCGCGGCGTAATCGGGTGCCGGGTGCAGTTTCGATCGCGGGCCGGCCTTGAGCAGTTGGCTGGGCACGTCATGGCCGATCAGGCCGGGCAGCATGGCCGAGACCGCAAGCAGCCTGGCAAGATCGACGCCAGTGTCATAGCCCTCGAGTTCGAGCATGTGCACCATATCCTCGGTACAGGCGTTACCGCTGGCGCCCGGTGCGTAAGGGCATCCGCCAATGCCGCCAAGCGAGGCATCAAAGCGATCGATCCCGGCCGATATCGCTGCCAGCGCATTGGCCTGCGCCATTGAACGCGTGTTGTGAAAGTGCAGTGTGAAGGTCATTTCCGGATGCAGCTTTAGCGCGCGCGCGGCCATTGAGCGCACCTGCGCTGGGTAGGCCATGCCGGTCGTGTCGCATAGCGTGGCCCGCGTGACGCCAATTCCGGCGAACCGGTCGAGCCAGCGCATGACCTCGTCCTCGCTGACGTCGCCCTCCATGGGGCAACCAAAGCTGGTCGACAACGAAATATTGATGGCGACGTGGCTGCCGGCGATCGCGCTGACGACCTGGGTGAGCTGTGCGAACGATTGCTCGCGCGTCATGCGCAGGTTCGCTCGATTGTGGGTATCGCTCACCGACATGACCAGGTTGGCTTCATCGATTCCGCAGGACAGCGCGCGCTCGGCCCCCCGCACGTTCGGCACAAGCACGGTGTACTCGACCGCAGGGTTGCGGGTGATGCGATGCATGACTTCTTCGGCGTCGCGCAGCGCGGGAATCGCCTTGGGCGAGGTGAACGACGTGACCTCGATCTTGGCAAAGCCGCACTGGCTGAGCGCATCGATCACGCGGATCTTGTCGTCGGTTTCGATAAATTGCGCTTCGTTCTGGAAGCCGTCGCGCGTGGCGACTTCCTGCATGAAGATGCGAGGACGGTTCGATGGCACGGTGGTGTCTCCGGGTTCGATGGCTGGTTTCGCGGGCAACCGTTGGGCTGGGCCCTAGATGATCCCGCGGGATTTCCAGTCGGTTTGTGTGTCAGTGTCGATGCCGATGGCCGAGAGTACCTCGGCGGTATGCTGGCCAAGGGCAGGGGCCTCGCGGGTAATTTTGCCCGGTGTGGCCGACAGTTTGGGGACGATCCCCGGCACCTTGACCGTCGAGCCATCCGAGAGCGTCGCCTCCAGGATCATGTCGCGCGCCTGGTAATGGGGATCGCTGGCGATGTCGGATGCGTCGTAGCTCTTGCCGGCCGGAACGCCCGCGGTGTTCATCACCGCCAGGACTTCATCGAGCGCGCGCTCAAGCGTCCAGACGCCGATGGCCTGATCGATGCGCTCGGCGTTTGCCGCGCGCCCCGTATTGCTGGCGAGTTCGGGTTCCGTCGCCAGGTCGCTGCGGCCGATCGACTCCATCAGGCGTTTGTAGATACTGTCGCCATTACCCGCGATCAGGGCGTACTTGCCGTCCTTGCAGAGGTAGGCGTTGGTCGGTGCGATGCCTGGCAGGCTGGCGCCCGACGGCTGGCGGATGACGCCGAACTTGGAGTATTCCGGCAAAAGGCTTTCCATCATGTTGAAGACCGATTCGTATAGCGCGACATCGACTTCCTGACCGACTCCGCCCTGTTGCTCACGATTGCGCAGCGCCATCATGACCCCGATCACGCCGTGCAGGCCGGATAGCGTATCGCCGATCGAGACCCCCACGCGCACCGGCGGGCGGCCCGGTTCGCCGGAAAGGTAACGCAGCCCGCCCATGGCTTCGCCGATGACGCCAAAGCCGGGGCGGTCGCGATAGGGGCCGGTCTGGCCGTAGCCGGAGACGCGCAGCATGATCAGCTTGGGGTTGATCGCGTGTAAATCCTTGAAACCGAGCCCCCATTTTTCCATCGCGCCGGGCCGGAAGTTTTCGATGATGATGTCAGCGTCGGCGGCGAGCTTGCGCACGACCTCCTGGCCCTCGGGCTGGCGCAGGTCGAGCGTGATCGAGCGTTTGTTGCGCGCGTGCGCAGCCCACCAGACCGAAGTGCCGTCATGGACCATGCGCCAGGTGCGCAGGGGATCGCCGGACTCGGGCGGCTCGATCTTGATGACGTCGGCGCCGAAATCGGCGAGGATCTTGGCGGCAAAGGGACCGGCGATGAGCTGGCCCAGTTCGATGACCCGAAGGCCTTCCAGTGGCAGTGGCATGTCGAGCAGGGTGCTGGTGTTGAATGAGGTGAGTATTATCGGCCAATGTGCCGCGTTTCGCTTGGAGCGCGCAATGCCCCCCGTGGTGCGACATCCTTTGGTGCGCACCTCAACCGGGACTGACGTTGGTGGCCCGGTACGTTTCGCCTTTAGCTGGCATGCCGACAGCCGCAGGCGCTGCCGCCGTGTACTCGGCCGACCTCACTTCGTCAGCCATCAGGCGGGCGAGGGCATGGCGCCGCGCCGAGGGCATGCGCGCCCAACGCATGTAAATCCGTGAGATGTGCACACTGCGCACATTTTGGCTATTCTGGCTTGCGGTGCGCGACGGGTTTTCCTGAAATCACGTCACCCGGCACATCAACTCAGGAGTCGCCCGGCATGAGCCCCTACGAATCGACGCTCGACGTGCAGTCCCCGCAGGCACGGGAGCGCAGCGAATCCATGCACGCCCTTGTCGCCGAGCTTCAGGCACTGGAGGCGCGCGCAGAGGCGGCTTCCGCGGGCAGCCGCGCGGCGTTCGAGCGGCGCGGGGCGCTGCTGCCGCGCGAGCGCGTCGCCGCGCTGGTGGATCCCGGCAGCCCTTTCCTTGCGCTCGCGACCCTTGCGGGCTATTTGATGGACGATACCGATCCGGCGACGTCGATCCCGGGTGGATCGCTGATCGCAGGGATCGGGCTCGTGAACGGCGCACGCTGCATGGTGGTTGCTACCGATGCCGGGATCCAGGCAGGGGCGATGACCGAGGCGGGCAACATGAAGCTCATGCGCTGCCAGGAGATCGCGCTCGAAAACCGGCTTCCGTTCATCCACCTGGTGGAGTCGGCCGGAGCGAATTTGCGCAAATACCGGGTCGACAAGTTCATCCGGGGCGGCGGGATCTTCTACAACCTGGCAAGGCTTTCTGCGGCCGGCATCCCGGTCATTACCGTCGTGCACGGGCCGTCGACCGCCGGCGGCGCGTATATGCCGGGGCTGTCCGACTATGTCGTGATGGTGCGGGATCGGGCCCGCGCGTTTCTGGCTGGCCCGCCGCTGCTTCGTGCAGCCACGGGCGAGATCGCGACCGCCGAAGAATTGGGCGGCGCGTTGCTGCACGCGGGCACGACCGGCCTGGCTGAATACCTGGCCACTGACGACCGCCACGCCCTCGCGCTTGCCCGCGATATCGTCGCCAACCTGAACTGGCCGTCTGCCGGCGCAGGCCCGCTGGCTTTCAAGGCGCCGCGACATCACGCTGACGAGTTGCTGGCTGTCATGCCGATGGAGTCCCGCAAGCCCGTCGATATGCGTGAAGTCATTGCCCGCGTGGCCGATGACAGCGCATGGATGGACTTCAAGCCGGACTACGGCCCGGCCACAGTGTGTGGCCACGCGCGCATTCACGGCCACGTGGTGGGGTTCGTGACGAACAACGGCCCCCTGGATCCCGCTGGATCGACCAAGGCTGCGCAATTCATCCAGTTGTGCTGCCAGTCGGGCGTGCCGATCGTGTACTTGCAGAACACCACCGGCTTTATCGTCGGGCGTGATTCCGAGGCGGCGGGCATGATCAAGCACGGATCCAAGCTGATCCAGGCGCTGGCCAATGCCACGGTGCCCCAGGTGACGATCTATTGCGGCGCCTCATACGGCGCCGGCAACTACGGTATGTGCGGGCGGGGGTTTCATCCACGCTTCTGCTTTTCGTGGCCAAACGCCCGTACGGCGGTGATGGGAGCCGAGCAGGCCGCCCTGACGCTCGAGATTGTCGCGCGAGAGCAGGCTGAACGACGCGGCAAGCCCGTCGACGAAGCTGCGCTGGCCCTGCAGAAGGCGGAAATTATCGACACGTTTGAACGGCAGGCCAGCGCCTGGGTCACGAGCGGGTTGCTGCTTGACGATGGCGTGATCGATCCGCGCGATACGCGGGCGGTGCTGGCCTTCGTTCTGGCCACTTGCCGCGAGGGTGACGCGCGCGTCACGCACGGCATCCAGTTCGGCGTTGCCCGGTTCTAGACGCACAGGTTAATCGGCACAGTTTCAACACCAGAGTTCCCGCCGCACAGTTCTAGTCAGGAGCGAGACAGCATGCTGTACACAGACGAACATCGAAGCATGATGGACACGGTCCGTCGATTCGTGGCCGAGGAGGTCGATCCCCATGTCGACGAATGGGAAGCCGCCGAAATATTTCCGGCGCACGCGCTCTTTCGCAAAATGGGTGCGCTGGGATTGCTGGGGATCGACAAGCCGGTCGAATATGGAGGCCTTGGCCTGGATTTTTCGTACTCGCTGGCGGTGGCCGAGGCGCTTGGCTACGTCAAGGCGCAGGGCATCGGGATGGCCGTCGGCGTGCAGAGCGACATGGCAACGCCCGCGCTTGCGCGGCATGGGTCCGACGCGTTGCGCCGCGAATTCCTGGCGCCTGCGATTTCCGGCGAGATGGTCGTTTCCATCGGGGTGTCGGAAGCGGGGGCCGGGTCCGACGTTGCCTCGATCCGCACGCAGGCGAGGCGCGAGGGCGGCGATTACGTCATCAACGGCTCGAAAATGTGGATTACCAACGGGACCCAGGCAGATTGGGTCTGCCTGCTGTGCAATACGTCGGACGGCCCGGTGCACAAGAACAAATCGCTGATCATCGTCCCCTTGCGCGAGGGGGCGGGCCGGCCGCGCGGGCTCGAGATCCAGAAGATCCGCAAGTTCGGTATGTGGTGCTCGGACACGGCGCAGTTGTTTTTTGACGACCTGCGCGTGCCGGTCGCCAACCGGATCGGCGAGGAGGGAATGGGGTTCATCTATCAGATGCAACAGTTCCAGCAGGAGCGACTGAACGCGGCTGCGCGCAGGCTTTCGGCCCTGGGCCTCATCGAGCAGACCGCCGCCTATCTGCGCGAGCGCCAGGCGTTTGGCAGGCCATTGCTCGACAATCAGTACATCCAGTACAAGCTCGCCGAACTCAAGACAGAGCTCGAGGCGTTGCGCGGGCTCACTTACATGGCGACCGAGATGATGATCGCCGGGGGCGACGTCACTGAGCTGGCTTCAATGGCCAAGCTCAAGGCGGGCAGGCTTTCGCGGGAAATCGCCGACTGGTGCATGCAGTTCCAGGGGGGCATGGGCTACACGTGGGATAACCCGGCATCACGGGCATACCGGGATTTTCGCCTCGGATCGATCGGTGGCGGCGCCGACGAGGTGATGATGATGGTGATTGCCCGCAAGATGGGGCTGATGTCATGAAGAGCGATGGATCACAGTCACTGGTCTGCACGCGCTTGCGGGACGTTCTCTTCGTGACAATCAATCGTCCGCAGGCCCGCAATGCGCTCAATGCCGAGGTGGTCGGTGCGATCGCCCAGGTGGCGCGCGACGCGGGGTCGGATACCGCGCTGCGCGCGATCGTGCTGCGGGGGGCGAACGGGTTTTTCTGCGCGGGCGGTGATGTGTCGGATTTCAAGCGACGTCTGGACGAGGTCAGCGCCAGGGAGGATCCGGTGGCGCTGCGCAACCGCGCGTTCGGCGCGTTCATGGAGACGGTCGTGTCGATCCCGGTGCCGCTTGTCGCCGTCGTCGAGGGCGCGGCGCTCGGCGGCGGGATG
Organism: uncultured beta proteobacterium; assembly: GCA_903894155.1. Classification (GTDB taxonomy): domain Bacteria; phylum Pseudomonadota; class Gammaproteobacteria; order Burkholderiales; family Burkholderiaceae_B; genus Zwartia. Next base: position 20,447 of record CAITPF010000124.1, read on the forward strand.
GGGCTGGCCTGTATGTCGGATATCGTGCTCGCAACGGCGCAGGCACGCTTCTCGCTCACCGAGACCTCGCTGGGTGTCGTGCCGGCGCAGATCATGCCGTTCGTGGTCGGTCGCATCGGCGCGGTGCGCGCGCGACGCATGGGGCTCTCGGCCGAGCGTGTCGAGGGCGAGCAGGCCATGCAACTGGGCATCGTGGATGCACTGGCCGATGGCACGGATGCGCTTGAGGCGCTGCTGGCCGATTGGCTCACGCGGATCGGGCGCTGTGCGCCAAACGCCAACCGCGTCATGAAGACGATGGCAGGGGAGGCCACTGAAATGGTGCGTGGCGTGTTCCTCGACCAGGCAGCGCACGCCTTTTCGCGCTGCATGCAGGATGAGGGGCGGGTGGGTATCGCGGCGTTCCGTGCGCGCGAGCCTGCGCCCTGGTGCGTGGAGTTCAGCGCTGCCGACATCCGCGCGGTGTACGTCGGGCAGGGAACCCACGGAGCAAGCGCATGATTGCCCTGCAACGCCCCTATGGGCGGGTGTTGGTCGCCAATCGCGGCGAAATTGCCTGCCGGGTCATGCGCACGGCGCGCCTCAAGGGCCTGGAGACCGTCGCTATTTATTCGGATGCCGACTGCGATAGCCTGCACGTGCGTCAGGCGGATCTGCATACGGCGATCGGCGGCGCGTTGCCGCGTGATTCATATCTGAACGTCGAGGCCATCCTCGCTGCGGTCAAGCGCACGGGGGCCGATGCGGTCCATCCGGGCTATGGTTTTCTGGCGGAGAACGCGGATTTCGCCGAGGCGGTGATCGCGGCAGGCGTTGTCTGGATCGGGCCGTCTCCGCACGCGATCCGTGCCATGGGCAACAAGGCGCGCGCAAAGAACCTGATGCGCGATGCCGGTGTGCCCTGTATTCCAGGTTACGACGGGCCGGATCAATCGGACACGACGCTGGTGACCGAAGCCGCGCGCGTTGGCTATCCGCTCATGGTGAAGGCGGCCTCGGGCGGCGGTGGCCGGGGCATGCGACTGGTGCACGAGCCGGCGCAGTTGCCGGGCGCACTGCGAAGCGCGCGCGCCGAAGCGCTCGCTGCGTTCGGCAGCGACGAACTGATTCTCGAACGCGCCCTGACGCAGGCGCGTCACGTCGAGGTTCAGGTCTTCGGGGACGCGCATGGCAACGTGATCCATCTTGGCGAGCGCGATTGCTCGGTGCAGCGCCGGCACCAGAAACTGATTGAGGAGTCTCCGTGCCCCGCGGTGGATCCGGGCTTGCGAGAGGCACTTGGCCAGATGGCGGTTCGCGCCGCCCGCGCGATCGGCTATGTGGGGGCAGGCACGGTCGAGTGTTTGCTGGCGCCCGACGGGCAGTTCTACTTCATGGAGATGAACACGCGCCTGCAAGTCGAGCATGCAGTCACGGAAGCCGTGACGGGCTATGACCTGGTGGCCTGGCAACTGGACGTCGCCGCTGGCCTTGCCCTCGAGACGACGCAGGACAAGGTGCGCCTCAACGGGCACGCGATCGAGGCACGCCTGACCGCCGAAGATGTCACGGGTGGCTTCATGCCGCAGACCGGGACCGTATTGCGCTGGCAGCCCAGCGACCTTGCGCGCATCGACCACGGGTTGGCGCAAGGCGTGGAGGTATCGCCTTATTACGATTCGATGCTGGCGAAGGTCATCGCGCACGGCGCAACCCGCGACGAGGCACGGCGCAAGCTGGCGATGGCCTTGGGCGACACCGTGCTGCTTGGCGTGACGACGAATCAGTCGTTCCTGATCCGATGCCTGGAACACCCGGACTTTATCGCGGGCGATTGCGACACGGGTTTTGTCGATCGGGCGATCGGGCAGGGCCTGGCGGCCGAACCACCACCGCAACCCGGAACCATCACGCGCGCGGCAGCCCTCGCACTCGGGGGCGACACGTTTGGTGCTGCGCCTGAGCCGTCTGAACGCCAACTCGCATCTCTGGAGTGTCACGCGAGATTAAGGTCTGGCACAGGCGCCTGGGATGTCTGGCTGCGCTATCCTCGCGCCCCGGGCGAGCGTGTTCGCGCACGACTGAAAGTGCTTGAGCCGCAACACGCGACGGCCGACGGCGGGCAACAGGCTGTGGTTGCCTTGACGCGAGACGGTTTGACAAATGGAATGCGGGACGGGGCGCGCGGTGCCTCGTCGGGCGCGACGTCACCTGCAGCGATCGAACTGGAAATCAGTCCCGGTGATTTATCCTGCATCGCGGCGCGCGAAGGGCAGACCCTGTACCTCAAGGACTGCGGGTGCGCCTGGCGCTTCGAGGTGGATGATCCGCGCGTGCGGCGCGTGCAGTCCGATGCCAGCGGCGAGATGACGGCGCCGTTATCGGGCCGGATTGCGGCAGTGCATGTGAGTGCAGGGCAGGCCGTTGCCCGGGGCCAGCCGCTCGTGGTGATGGAGGCAATGAAGATGGAGCACGTGATCACCGCCCCCTTTGACGGGGAGGTCGCGGTGGTCAGCGTCGCGCAAAACGACCAGGTCAGACTGGGCGCTTTGCTCGTGAGGGTGCTTGCGCCGGGCTGATGACGCCCGCGTGGCTGCGCTAGCCCCGGCCCTGCGGGGCTTCGGGTGGCTGAGCCGTAATCTCGGGAACGACGCTCACCGGATCCACGTGCGTCAGCACGTTGAGCACGCGGTGACGCCGGCGGACCGCATGCTCGGCGGCCTCGGCGATGTCATGGCCCTGGATCACGGTTAACGACCCGTCGACCTCAAGGTGGGCGTCCACGACGATCATGTCGCCCATCTTGCGCGTGCGGATGTCGTGTACGCCAAGCACGCCGGGCGTTTTCAACAGGGTAGTGCGGATGCCCTGAACCTCGCGGTTGTCGACGGAGCGGTCCATCAGGTCGTTGAACGCGTCATAGCCGAAATCCCAGCCCATCTTTCCGACCATGAGACCGACGATCAGCGCGGCAATCGGATCGAGGATGGTGTAGCCAAGGAGGTTGCCGATGATGCCCAGCGAAACCACCAGCGACGAGGCCGCATCGGAGCGGGCGTGCCAGGCGTTGGCCACCAGCATGCTCGACTTGACCTTCTTTGCGACCCGCAGCATGTAGCGAAAGAGGAACTCTTTGGCGAGAAGGCCGACGATGGCAACCCCGAGCGCGACGCGATGCACGGCGGGAATCGCGGAGGGATCTTTTAGTTTTTCGAATGCTGTCCAGAGCATACCGAGCGCCACGGCGATCAGCAGGACACCTAGCACCAGCGACGCCGCGGTTTCGAAGCGCTGGTGGCCATAAGGATGATCCTCGTCGGCGTCCTTCTGGCTGTGGTGATTGGCGAGCAGCACGACGAAGTCGGCGATCAGGTCCGACAAGGAGTGGATGCCGTCGGCGATCAGCGCCTGTGAATGTGCCGCGAACCCGATGACAATTTGCGCGGTGGACATCACAACGTTGACCGCAACGCTGACCAGCGTGCTTTTTTTGGCCGCCTTGGCGCGCATGGCGGGCGTGAAACCGCCGCCCTCGCTATCCTCGTGCAATGCGATGTGATCCACGCGCTCGACCCTGTTCGATAAATTGTGATCCGGCTATTTTAATACCCAATTGGCGATATTCTCGTGCGAGGTGGCGGATTGGTTTATCCCAGCGTTGCCGTGGCGAGCTTGACGCTGAACCCCAGGAATACCGCGCCCACGGTGCCGGTGCCGACTGCCGCCATCCGGCGATGCCGGCGAAATGCCTGCGCGAGCGCAGCGCCC
>CAITPF010000125.1 GCA_903894155.1 uncultured beta proteobacterium
CGCGATATCGCGTTGCCGGAGATCCGCGCGCGTTTCGAGCTCGGCCAGCCGGTCGATCTCCTGGCGCAGGGCATCCACGGTTTCGGCGCGCGCGCGCGAGACATAATCCAGATAGCCAAGGTTGCGGCCAAGCGCTTGTGGATCATCGCCCGACAGCAGCGCGGTCCACGGCGAAAGACCGCTCGCGTATTGCTTGCGAAGTTGTTCGGCCAGCTCCTCGCGCCGCGTGGAAAGAAGCCCTTGCTGCTTACGGACCTGACGTTGAAGGTCGTCCAGATCGGCCTGGGCCTTTGAGAGCTGCCCCGAAAGCTCGCGCAGCCGCTTGTTCGATTCGGAGATCGCCGTCTCCGAGGCGCGCAACGCGTCGGCGGCCTCCTTGCGGGCGGCCTCCCGCTCGTCGATTTCCTTTTGCAGGGCGCGAATGCGCTCGCGCAGGGCGGCCTGCTCGTGCTCGGCCTGCGACTGGCGGATCGTCACATCCTCCGTATTGGCCAGCGGGGTGCCGCAAGGCAACAGCAGGCAGAAAAGCCCGCACGCACCCCAACTGGTCAGACGGCGGCGCATCAGTCCTTCTTTGCCTTGCCCTGGGCGGCCACCGCAGCCATCGCAGCAGCGATCTCCGCCGCATCGCCGAGGTAGTAGTGGCGGATCGGACGCAGGTCATCATCCAGTTCGTACACCAGCGGCTGGCCGGTCGGGATGTTCAGGTGGACGATGTCGTTATCGGAAATGTTGTCCAGATGCTTGATCAGCGCACGCAGGCTGTTGCCGTGCGCGGCAACCAGCACCCGCCGGCCGGCCCGGATCGCCGGGGCGATGGATTCGCTCCAGAAAGGCAGCACGCGCGCGACGGTGTCCTTCAGGCATTCGGTCGCCGGAATCTCGCTGGCAGGAATCTTCGCGTAGCGCGCGTCGAAACGCGGATGACGCGGGTCATCCGGCGCGATGGGGTCCGGTGCGATCGCGTAGGCGCGACGCCAGATCAGCACCTGCTCCTCGCCGAACTTGGCCGCGGTCTCGGCCTTGTTCAGGCCCTGCAACGCCCCGTAAGAACGCTCGTTCAGGCGCCAGCTGTTGTGCACCGGAAGGTACATCGCGTCCATGGCATCCAGCGTGATCCAGAGGGTACGGATGGCGCGCTTGAGGACGGAGGTATAGGCGAGATCAAACGCGAATCCCTTCTCCTTGAGCAGTTCGCCCGCGCGGCGGGCCTGCTCCCTGCCTGTTTCGGTCAGATCGACATCGGTCCAGCCCGTAAAGCGGTTTTCGAGATTCCATTGGCTTTCGCCGTGACGCATGAGGACAAGTTTATACATGGCAGACACAGGTTAAAGTGGTGGTTAAACCGCCATTTTATAATTGTCCGGTCAATAACCCTAGGCGGGACCTCACCGCCTGTTCTGGAAACACTGTGGAATTCTTGCTCAACCCTAATAATCTCCTGCTGATTGCGGTGGCCATCGGCTCGGCCGCCATGCTGGCCTGGCCCATGATTCAGCGCGGACGCGCCGGTGGCACCGTCACCACGACTGAGGCTGTCCAGCTGATGAACCAGAAGCACGCCGTACTGATCGATATCCGGCCTGCGGCCGAATTCGCCGCCGGCCATATTCCCCAGGCACGTAACGTCCCGGCCGGGGAAATCAAGGAAAAATCCGGCAATCTGCCGAAAAACAAGCCCCTGATCCTCGTCTGCAACCAGGGGCGCAGCGCACTTGGCGTCGCTGCGAAGTTGCGCGGCGACGGGTTCGCCGACGTCTTCACCCTTGATGGCGGCCACAACGGATGGGCGACGGCAGGGCTGCCCGTCACCAGCGGCAAGTAGCGGAGCGCGCACCACATGAATCACGTTCAGATGTACACCACAGGCTATTGCCCGTATTGCAGCCGCGCTGAAATGCTGCTCAAGCAGCGGGGCGTGACCGATATCGAAAAAATCCGCATTGATGTGGATACCGACCAGCGCGCGCTCATGATGGAAAGGACCGGTCGACGGACCGTGCCGCAAATCTACATTGGCGATACGCATGTCGGCGGGTTCGATGACCTTTCCGCCCTGGATCGCGAAGGAAAGCTCCTGCCCCTGCTCAACGACCAGTCCAACTGAACTTTCCAACCTCCATCGCGCAGTACGCCGGGACACCGGCGCAATCCGCGTCCCGTACGACCCAACCAACCGGAACCCCCTATGTCTGACCAAAACGCACAACCCGCCATCGCCCCCAGCTTCAGCATGCAGCGCGTGTTTCTCAAGGATCTATCCCTCGAGATGCCAAACGCGCCGCAGATTTTCCTCGAGCAGGACCAGCCGAAGGTCGAGGTCAACATTGCCGTGGGCGGGCAGGCGCTGGCAGAGACCGTTTACGAGTCAAACGTCACGGCAACCGTCACCACCCGGATCAACGACAAGGTGCTTTACCTCGTCGAGGTGACCCAGGCCGGTATTTTCGAAATCTCAAACGTGGTGCCCGAGCAGCTTGACGCGCTCATGGGCATCGTCTGCCCGACCATGCTTTACCCCTACCTGCGTGCCAACGTCGCCGACGCCATCACCCGCACATCACTCCCCGCGCTGCATCTGGCCGAGGTCAACTTCCAGGCGCTCTTCGAGCAGCAGCGCGCCCAGCAGCCCGCCGACCAGGCTGGCGCATCGGATTCCGGCCTCATCCTGCCCCCGGGCGTGACGCGCCAATAACCGGCTCGCTCTGCGCATACCGTGGCGGCCTCGCACAAATCCGCGCATCCCGTAGCAGTGCTGGGTGCCGGCGCCTGGGGCAGTGCGCTGGCCAACGCGGCCAGCGCCAATGCACCCACGCTGCTCTGGGGCCGGGATCCGGCGCTCGTAGCTTCAATGCGCACCGCAGGCGTTAACGCCCGCTACCTCCCGGGGATACCACTGGCGCCGTCGCTGCGCTTTACCGACAGCATCGACGAGGCGCTCGACCACGTCACTGCGGGGCATACGCCCGGATTGATCATCCTGGGCGTGCCCACCGCCGGTTTGCGCGCGATATGCACCGAAATCTCTGCACGCCTCGCACCGCAGGCACGCCAGCTGACCGGCATCGTATGGACCTGCAAGGGTATGGAGGCACATACCGGTCTGCTGCCCCACGAAATCGTGCAGGAATCCCTCAATCCGCTGATGCATGCCAGCACGGGCGTACTTTCCGGGCCTTCGTTCGCGCTTGAAGTCGCGCGCGGCCTGCCTGTGGCCCTCACTGTCGCCAGCCTTTCACAGGACTTGCGCCAGGCGACCATCGACGCGTTGCACGGTGGTGCCGTGCGCGTTTACGCAAGTCCGGACGTGGTCGGCGTGGAAGTCGGCGGCGCGCTCAAGAACATCATGGCGATCGCCTGCGGCATCGCCGATGGCCTGCAACTCGGAACCAATGCACGGGCGGCGCTGATCACGCGCGGCCTGGCCGAAATGACCCGGTTTGGCGAAGCACTCGGCGCGCAAGTCGGCACCTTCGCTGGCCTGACCGGCCTGGGTGACCTGGTGCTCACCGCCACCGGCGATCTTTCGCGCAATCGTCTGGTCGGGCTGGAAATCGGTCGAGGGCGATCGGTCGACGACATTCTCGCGGGCGGCCTGACGGCCGAGGGCGCACGCTGCGCAAGCGCCGTGCTGCACCGCGCACAAGCGCTTGGGGTCGATCTGCCAATCACCGAAGCCGTTTGCGGCGTGCTCTTTGCCGGCGTCGCGCCACGTGAAGCAGTGACCCGGCTGCTGGCGCGCGTTGCCAGGACCGAATGATCCGCACAACATGCCATCCTGAAGCCATGACCCTGATGCACCCCGCTCCCATGCTCGCACGCCGCCTCGGCCGCACGCTGCTGCAGGCGCTCACGGCCACGCTTGTCCTTGCCGCAGCGCCGGCCTGGGCCGACTGGCCACAGGATCGTCCGATCCACCTCATCGTCCCTTTCCCGGCCGGCTCGTCGCCAGACCTCCTGGCCCGCACACTGGTCGATCCGTTGTCAAAAGCGCTGTCCCAAACCATCGTGGTCGAGAACCGGGTGGGGGCGGGCGGCAATATTGGCACGCGCTATGTCGCGCGTGCGGCGGGCGACGGTTACACCCTGCTCTACACCATCAACGGGCCGCTCGTCACCGCGCCGACGCTCTACAAAAAGACGCTCGGCTACGACCCCATGACGGACCTCGCGCCTGTCACGCTGGTGGCCACCAGCCCCAACGTGCTCGTGGTCAACAACAAGGTCGGGGTGGACACGCTCTCCGCCTTCGTCGACCGGGCCAGATCACAACCCGGCAAGCTCAACTACGGCTCGGTCGGCGCCGGCAGCGCATCGCACCTCGCGATGGAGATGTTCGAGGAGCGCGCGGGCATCGACCTGATGCAGGTGCCCTACCCCGGGTTTCCGCAGATCGTCACCGCTATCCTCGCCGGCGATATCCAGGCCGCATTCATGGTCCCGGCAATCGCCATGCCGCAGGTGCGCGATGGCAGGATGCGCGCGCTGGGAATCACCAGTGCGAAAGCGGTGGCATCGCTTCCCGGGATCGCGCCGCTCTCGGCCCAGGGATACCCTGGCTTTGAAGCGATTTCCTGGAACGCCATCCTGGCGCCAGCCGACACGCCGGCTTCCGTCATCAAGACGCTGCAGCAAACACTCGCCACGATCATTCGCAGCGATGAAATCGGGAAGAAATTCGACGCCCAGTATTTTTCGGCTGTTGGCTCGACCCCGGCCGAATTGCGCACCCTCATGCAGCAAGAGCGGCGCCGCTGGGATGCCGTCATCGAACGCCTGCAGCTGTCACTCGACTAAAAACCCGGCATGACGACTGCCGGCGCGAAACGCCCAGGCAATCGCGCCGCAGGCATGTGCGGCGTTCAGACGCCCCCTGCGTAGCCCAATTGGCGCCAGGCATCGAACACCACCACGGCAACCGCGTTCGACAGGTTCAGGCTGCGCTGGCCTGGCCGCATCGGCAACCTGAGACGCTGCGTCTCATCAAACATCGCAAGCTGCTCAGCCGTTAACCCCGCCGTCTCGCGTCCGAACACGAAGACGTCGCCCTCGCGCACCGGCAATTCGCCAACGCGCCTCTGTGCCCTGGTCGTCACGGCAAATATCCGGTCGCGCGCGGCACCCGTTGCCTGGATCGCGTCGGCCAGCGACTCGTGCACGCGCACCGGCTGCCATTCGTGGTAGTCAAGTCCGGCGCGTCGCAGCCGCTTATCATCGATCTCGAACCCTAATGGACGCACGAGATGCAACCGCGCGCCCGTGTTGGCACACAGGCGAATCGCATTGCCCGTATTGGGGGGAATTTCAGGCTGGACCAGGATCACGTCGAACATGGCCAACATTGTGCCAGAGCCGCGCGGGCGTTCGCGCGGCCACGAGCGCCACCACACCGGCCGCGCCCGCCGCGCGCAGCGCCGTCGCAGCAAAATGCAGCGTGCTGCCGGTGGTCATCACATCATCGACGAGGCCCACCCAAACTGCAGGCACGGCAACCCTGGCCTCGTAGTTGCCCACGGGCGCACGCCAGCGGGCGCGGCGGCCCAGCGTCTTTTGCGAAGCGTCTGACCGCACGCACGCCAGCCAGCCCCGTCTGAGCGGCACGCCGGTTCCCCTCGACACAGCGCGCGCGATCTCCCCCGCCGGGTTGAACCCCCGGCGTCGCAGCGACGCAGGCGACGAAGGCACGGGAACGATCGCACCAAGCGGCGGCAGGCCTGCGACAGGCGTTCGGACCGCTTGTGCGATCAATCGCCCCAGCAACGCGGCCACATCGAGCCGGCCGCGCTCTTTCAGCGCGCTGATCAGCATGTCGCCGGGATAGGTGTAATCGATGACGGCGATCGTCCGATCGTAGCTGCGGCCCCGGGCTCGCGACGCAGCGCAAGCCTCACACCGCGTCGGACGCTGTCGGCCACCCGGCCCAGCGGAATCAAGCGCCACCGCACAGTGAAGGCAGCGCCCCGCGCCGGGCACGCCCGGAACCAGGTCGGACAGACATCCCGGGCACAAGTCGCCGGCCCGGGACCTCAGACCGCACAGCGGGCAGGCGGTCGGCATTGCGATACTGCAGAAGCGTCGAATGGAGTACATTTCCTTACCCGTGGAATGGCCAGGGCACAGTGTGCCTGCGTCCCCGGGTCCGCAGGCCCCTTGCCGTGTCGTTCATGTCCACCCCACCGACCCTACCCATTGATTCCCGCCACGTCGCGCTACAGTTTGCCCGGCGCGGCGAGCTCGCCGGCGCACAGTTTCTTCACGAAGAAATCGCGCGGCGCATGTCGTCGCGCCTCAAGCTCATCCGGCTGACACCTGAAACCATCCTCGACGCGGGTTGCGGGGCGGGGCAACGATTGGAGTTGCTTGGCGAGCGGTATCCGCTCGCCCGCTACATCGGGCAGGATCAGTGCGCTGTCGCGCTAGCCCTGGCGCGGTCGCGGCACCGGACGATCTGGCGATCGCTGGCGCAGCGGTTGCGCGGCCAGGCTCCGCGCGTCCAGTGGATCGAGGGCGATCTGGCGACAACGGGTGTCGCTCCGGAATCCGTTGATCTGGTGTGGTCCAACCTGGCGCTGCACTGGCATCCCCAACCGCACAACGTGCTGCAGGAGTGGGGACGCGTGCTGCGCGTGGGCGGCCTGGCATTCTTTTCGTGCTTTGGGCCAGCGACGCTGCGCGAGCTTCGCGAGGCGCTCGGTGCCGCAGGCTTGAAGACCGCGACACCGGCGTTTGTCGACATGCATGACTTTGGCGATCTGCTGGTCGAGAGAGGTTTCTCTGACCCGGTGATGGATCAGGAGTTGCTTACGCTGACTTACGAATCGCCGGACAAACTGCTGCAGGATGTACGCACCCTGGGCGGCAATCCTGCAGTTGGGCGGCGCGCCGGCCTTGTGGGGCGTGCGTGGCGCGAGCGGCTCGTGGCGGCACTCGATTCGCAGCGACGGCCCGACGGGCGCATCCACCTGACGCTGGAAGTCTCGTATGGTCACGCCTGGCGCACGGCCAACTTGCGCCATGGCGAGGGCGAGACGCGCGTCGCCGTCAGCGCGATTCAGCGCAAGCCCTCGCGCAAGTCTCCCTGAAACACATCGGCTGCCCGCGCGACAACGCCGGGCAAGCTGCCCGTGTGCTGCAGGCACGCACGAAGCCAGCGCGCGTCGTTGCCCTGGCTGGCGAGGCTTGCACGCAAGGCGCGGAGCATCGCGTCGCAGCCCCGCGCTTGCGCATGCGGCATCAGGACATCGAAGAGACCTTCCAGATGGGTGCGAAGGCACACGGTACGACCATCGGCCTCGACATAATCCGCGAGCAAGCCGAACCGGCAGGCCTGGAAATGGTTGATCGGGTAGGCGAGCCACGCGAGTTGGCCGGGCTCGGGCCTACCTGCAACCCAGGCGCCAAGCGCCTGCGCGAACGCGGCGATCTGGCAGGCGCGCTCGACGCTGAGCGGCGTGTCGCAGACCCGGATCTCGACCGTGCCGAGCTCCGGCTTTGGCCGGATATCCCAGTAAAGCTCCTTGAGATCGTCGATGAGGCCATGGGCGCGCATGCGCATCATGTGCGCTTCGAAACCGTACCAGTCGGCGATTTCGTAGGGCATGTGACCCGCCAGCGGAAAGCCGTGCAACGCATGCGGCCGGCTACTCGCGAATTGCGTATCGACGCCCTCGTGATAGGGCGACGATGCCGCGATGGCCACCAGGTGCGGCACATAGGGTGTCAGCCGCCGGATCATGGCAACCGCTTCGTCGCCGCAGGATACGCCCAGATGGATGTGCTGCCCGAACACGGTGAACTTGCTCGCCAGGTACCCGAAGCGGCCAGCCACGCGCTGAAATCGCGGCGAACTGAAGATACGCCGATCCTGCCAGCGCATGAACGGATGGGCGCCGCCGCCCGCGACGCGCGCCCTGACAGTGGCCGCGCCTTTGCATACGGTGTCGCGCAGCTGACGCAACTCGGTCAGCAGCGCGCCCGGATCATCGTGCACGGCCGAGTTGATCTCGACCATTGCGCGGGTGATTTCCGGCTTGATGCTGCCACTGAGCGGATGAGCCCGCAATGCGTCAAGCAGCGCGGGTGCCGCAGGCGTCAGATCGAATGTATCGGGGTGGATAAGCTGGAGCTCGAGTTCGACGCCGAGCGTGCCGGGTGAAGATGAAAGAAACGCAATCTGACCCAAACCGGCCTCCTTGGTAATGCCGGCGACGCGTGGGCGCCACCGATGAGGAAGGCGGATTTTATGGGCGGTGGCGTGTAAGAGGCGTTTGTTTTGGTGACAAATTGCTATCGCCGGCCCCGCGCGCAGCGGGGCACGGCCAGACGCGTTGAGCGCCGCCCCGACCTGATCGACGGAGCTTGCCGCGCACCAGGTCAGAAGAAAGCCTGATAAGCCTTGGTCGCCATGTACAGGGAAAGGCCGAACAACAGGAAAGCGAAGACGCGCTTGAGCGCCTTGACCGGCAGGTGATGCGCGACGCGCGCGCCCAGGGGCGCGAACAGGACACTGAACACCGCCAGGACGATGAGGGCCGGCCAGTAGATGTAGCCGATCATTTCCGGGGGCAGGCCGGCCTTGTCCCACCCTGACCATACATATCCCAGCGTATTGGCCAGCGCGATCGGGAATCCGAGCGCGGCAGAGGTGCCGACCGCCTGATGCAACGCCACGTTGCACCAGACCATGAAGGGCACCGACACAAACCCGCCGCCCGCGCCAACCAGCCCCGAAATAAAGCCGATGCCGGCGCCGGCCGCGCCCGACCCGATCGGGCCCGGCATCAGGCGCGAGGGCTTGGGCTTCTTATCGAGGAACATCTGCAGTGCGGAATAGGCCACGAAGACGGCAAAGAACAGCGCCAGCCAGCCGGTCTTGAGCGCGGCAAAGACCGCGCCGCCCGCCAGCAACCCGCCGATGACAATGCCCGGAGTCAGGCGCCACACCAGATCCCAGCGCACGGCGCCGCGCTTCTGGTGCGCGCGCACGCTCGAGACCGAGGTGAACAGGATCGACGCCATCGACGTGGCGATGGCTGCGTGCACGACCAGTGCGGGCTCGACACCCTTCCAGGTGAACAGTAGCGTGAGGAACGGCACCAGGATCATGCCCCCGCCAATACCGAGCAGGCCCGCAGCAAACCCGGTGACGCATCCCAGGACTGCAAGGGCAACGAAGAACAATGGATCCATGACTGACACCGGCCTCGACCGCGAAAATGACGGTCAGTATACTTAACGCATTCCCACACGACGCCAAGGGGCAGCCATGGCCCCGCGTCGCGCCATCAACCAAGACGGCAGCAGCATGAACTCTCTCGACACTGAAGTCCTGACCCTTGCGCGACAGTGGGTCAGTGAAGGGCACACGGTCCACCTCGCCACCGTCATCAAGACCTGGGGCTCGGCACCGCGTCAGGCCGGGGCCATGCTCGCCGTGCGGCAGGACGGACGCGTGATCGGATCTGTCTCGGGGGGGTGCATCGAGGACGACCTGATCGCTCAGGCGCGCGAGGGGCGTCTGCCCGCCACCCCGCAGTTCGTGACTTACGGCGTTTCACAGGAGGAGGCCGCCCGTTTTGGCCTGCCCTGCGGCGGGACGCTCAGGCTCATCCTCGAGCCGCTGTCGCTGCCTGGCTGGCTTGACCGTGTTGTAGAGGCCACTGCGGCGCAGGAGCTCATCGGTCGCTGGCTCGATCTCAGGACAGGGGTCTCGACCCTTGGAAAGGCGCACCCGGGCGAGACGCCAGCCCTCAGCGACCAGCAGTGCCACTTTGTCTACGGGCCGCACTGGCGGCTGCTCATCATTGGCGCAAACCAGACGGCACGCGCGCTTGCGCAGATCGCGACCATGCTGGAATTCCAGGTGATCGTGTGCGATCCCCGGGAGGAGTTCACAGCCGACCTGTCCATGCCAGGCGTGGGGTTTCAACCGGGAATGCCAGATGACGCCGTCGGGGAAATCCACACCGACCAGCGGACCGCGATCGTCGCCCTGACCCACGACCCCAAGCTCGATGACATGGCGCTGCTTGAAGCGCTGAAATCCAGCGCGTTCTACGTCGGCGCGCTGGGATCCGCACGCAATCAGTCCAAGCGACGCGAACGCCTGAAGATGTTCGATCTGACCGAAGAGGAAATCGCCCGCCTGCGCGGGCCGGTGGGCCTGGCGATCGGCAGCCGCACGCCAGCGGAAATCGCGGTCGCCGTCGCAGCCGAGCTTGTGGCGGTGCGCCGAAAATTCGAGGATGAGCGGGTGGGCGGCGTCACGGGAAAACCGGCGCGCGAGGATTAAACGCCTCGCCGCCTGGGTTATGTCGTGCGCTTGCGCGACTCGATGCCCAATTGCTTGAGCTTTCGATAAAGGTGCGTGCGCTCGAGGCCGGTCTTTTCGGACACGCGCGTCATGCTGTTGTTCTCGCGGCCCAGGTGATATTCGAAATACACCCGCTCGAACTCGTCACGCGCTTCGCGCAGCGGCTGATCCAGCGAAATATTCCCCAGGAGTCCCTGATCCGCCGCGGGAGCCGACACGACGCCGACGAAATCCGGCTCAACAACAGCCACCGGATCTGACACGGGCGCCAGCGCCGCGGGCATCGCCGCGACCGCAGGCCGCGCGACCGGGGCGCGTGCACGGGCAAGCCCGGCGGCAATCGTCTTGAGCAACCGCTGGAGCGTGATGGGCTTTTCAAGGAAATCGATTGCGCCGATGCGCGTGGCCTCGACAGCGGTGTCAATGGTGGCGTGGCCGCTCATCATGATCACCGGCATATCCAGAAGGCCCTGCGAGCCCCACTCCTTGAGAAGCGTCACGCCATCGGTATCGGGCATCCAGATGTCGAGCAGCACCAGATCGGGCCGTCCGCGTAAGCGGGCAGCCCGGGCCTGCGCCGCGTTTTCGGCTAGCTCGACCGTGTGTCCTTCATCGTAGAGGATCTCGGAAAGCAACTCGCGAATTCCGATCTCATCGTCGACCACCAAAATCCTGGCCATAAACCTCTCACTCAATGCACAGGTGCATTATCGTTGTCTTGCGTCTCGCCGTCCACCGGCACAGAGAGACGCGTGAAAAGAATCGAAATACGGGCGCCGCCATTGCGGCGATTCGACAAGTCGATTCTCGCATCGTGCTCCTCGATGATCTTGCGCACTATCGCCAATCCCAGGCCCGTGCCGTGGGCTTTCGTCGTCACGTAGGGCTCGAAGGCCCGCTGCAACACCTGCAGCGAGAACCCCGGCCCGTTGTCGGACACGGTCAGGCGAACTGCAGCGTGCTCGTCGGCATCCGCTGCCGAGGCGCCGGTCGCCTGTGTCGTGACATCGATCACGCCGCCATCGCCCGCTTCGCCAAGCGCATCCCGGGCATTGGCCAGCAGATTATGGATCACCTGCCGCAATTGGGTCGGATCCCCGATTATGCACGGCAACCCGGGGGCAAGCGAGACATCAAGCTGCCACGCATGCCCTGTCTCACGCGATCCGTCGCCGCCCGAATTCCAGCCGTACAGCGTCAGGACATCGCCGACGAGTTCGTTGAGATCGACCACCTCCATGGCCGACGGCGGCTTGCGGGCATATTCCCGGAAGTCATCCACCATGTGCTTGAGCGAATTGACCTGATTGACGATGGTCGTCGTCGCTCGCGCCAGCAATTGCGCGTCGGGCCCATCGAGCTTGTTCGCGAGTTTCATCGACAGCCGCTCGGCCGAGAGCTGGATCGGGGTGAGCGGATTCTTGATTTCGTGTGCGAGGCGACGAGCGACTTCCGCCCAGGCCACGCTGCGGTTGGCCGAGATCACCTCGGTGATATCGTCAAACACCACCATGAACCCGTTTCCGCGCCCATCGACCCGCATATTGGTTCCCCGGGCAAGCAGGGTCAGGGTGTGGGCGGGGCCATCCGGCCCCTCGTGCCTGAGCACGATCTCAAACTGCTCCTGCCAGTGCATGCGCTCGGATCCCACCGCCGCGTGCTCGGAAAACGCCTGGCGGATGATGCGGGAGAACTCGAGCAATCCCTCGACGGTTTCCAGCGGGCGGCCCGGGACGGCACGCAAATCGGCACCGAGAATCGTTTGCGCGCCTTCGTTGAAGGTCGTGATCCTGAAGTGCTCGTCAAACACCAGCACACCGGCCGAGAGATTCGACAGCACGGATTCCAGATAGACGTTGGAGCGTTCGAGCTGCTGGCGATTGGATTCCACCAGGCGACGCGCCTCGTCGAGCTGCCGGGTCATGGCGTTGAACGAGCGCGTGAGCTGCCCGACCTCATCCTGCCCGAGCGCCTCGGGGAGCGGGCGGTAATCGCCCACGCTCACCGCGTGCGTGCCCGCCGCCAGAGTGAGCAGCGGGCTGACCAGCCGCCGGGACAGATAAAGCCCCACGGCGATTGCGGCGAACACCGCGAGCAGCCAAGCCAGCGTCAGCGTGACACCAAACAGGTTGCGCAGACTACGGCGAGAGAGGGCAAGCTCCTGGTAATCGTTGTAGCCCGCCTGGACTTCGCTGGCGTTGCGGGCGAATTTTTCAGGCACCGGCAGCAATACCTGCAACCAGCGCAGGTCGGACGTTACGCCCAGCGTCGCATCGGCGCGATCGGAGCCGCGCAGCGGCACAATCACGCGCAACTGCATCTCGGCCTCTTTTGGCCCTGCGGTCACCTCCTCGCTCTCGACCACCGCAGAGTACCCCCGCATAATGCGCAACTGGTTCATGACCGAGGGGGGAGGCACCCGGGGCAACAGCGCACCCAGTTTGTCGGTCGAGAACGCGATGATTCGCCCGCTGCCGGTGAACACCATGACGTCACCCAACCCGTTGGCCTCGCGCAGCCGGGTCAGGACGGCCACCATGTCCCCGTCGGGAGAGTTGTTGAGCTCGGGCGAGATCGCGCGCGCGCGCGCATCGAGCTCGGCCAGTTGGGATTCCAGCGCGGCGCGCCCAAGCGCCAGGCCCGACTCCAGTGCGGTGTCGACGCGAACGTTGAACCATGACTCGATCGAACGCGACATGAACTGCACCGAGAGGGTGTAGATCAACGCACCCGGAAGCACGCCGATCAGGGCGAACGCCAAAGCGAAGCGCGCGGTCAGCCGTGCACCGAATTTGCCGCGGCGAAGCTGCGCGATCAGCCGCACGGTCAGCGCGACCACCCAGATGAACAGCGCCAGCGCCAGCGCCGCATTCATCCAGAGCAGCAGGCTCTGGTATTGCGCAACGCGCGACGCATTGCCGGTCGACCAGGCCAGCAGGCCGAAAACGCCGATGCCGCAAAGGATCCCCAGGACGAGAATCAGGCGCAGGAACAGATTCATTTGGAGGGATCCGCCTGCTGAATCGAAAAGTCGAACGAGCGCCAGGGGCTTGCGAGCGACCAGGCACCCCGGTTGAGGGCATCGACCTGAAGCGGACGCGCGAGTTGCGAGGAGTCGAGCCGCAGGCGAATGCGCCCGTCATAGCGCGTGCCCGACTCGAAACGATCCACCGGCGCGACAGGCCAGCCGCGCACCTGGCGCAGGACACCGACCGCCTCGTCGATGGACCCGACCGGCAAGTAAAGATCGCCCGTTGCAACGCGCCACTGCCGTGTCAGGGTGTTGTAGCTCAGCCTGCGGGTGAGCGTGGATTCAACCACCACCCGGTCACGCCACCACCAGCGCGGCGAGGTGATCACCAGGTCGACCGCAAAGGACAGTGAGACACCGCGCTCGACCGCATCGAGCATGGCGCGAGACAGGTCGAGGCTGAAATCGACATCCATCGTCAGCTCGCCCTCCGAGATCAGCGGATCGATGCGCACAACCTGCGCTTCGGCTGATCGTGCAGACAACGGCATCAGGGCCAACAGCACGGCAAGCGCGACCACCAGGAATCGGGATGAGGCGACGCGCCAACCGTACAGGCCGTTCATGCAGGCGCCGCCTCCGCGGCGGGCCGCGAAAAGAGTGCATAGAAAAAACCGTCGTGGCCCGCTGGGTCGTCCGGCCCTGGCGCGCACGGGAGCAACTGACCGGGCGCTGCCAGGCGCACCGCCTCGCGATGCCGCGAAAGAAACCACTTCGCCTGCATCTCGCCCTCCTCGGGAAAAATCGAACATGTCACAAGCAACAGTTTGCCACCAGGCGCGACAACACTCCAGAGCGCATCGAGAATCTGTCGCTGCAGACGCACGGTATGCCCGATATCCCCGGGCTTGCGCAGCCAGCGGATATCGGGATGGCGCCTGACGATGCCGGAGGCCGTGCACGGCACATCGGCAAGGACCGCATCGAACGCACGGCCGTCCCACCAGGCATGGGGCCGGGCCGCATCGGCCGACACCAGGCGCACATTCTTGTGCATCAGCCCGAGGCGGGCGAGATTCTGACCCACGCGGTCAAGTCGCTGCGCATCGACGTCCAGCGCGGTGAGCTCGATATCCGCCAGCTCCAGCAAATGCGCGGCCTTGCCACCCGGAGCCGCGCACGCGTCGAGCACGCGCATGCCGGGCTTCGGATCGAGCAGGGGAGCCGCGAGTTGCGCGCCGGCATCCTGCACCGACCACCACCCCTGCGCATAGCCCGGCAACGACGCAATGGGACGGGGATCGAGCACGACCAGACCAGCCTCGCCGGACGCCGCGCTCGCCAGCCCGGCATCGGCGAACGCCTGCATGACCAATTCACGCGTCGCACACCTCGGATTGATCCGCAACGTCAGGGGCGGATGCGCGTTGTCGACCTGGAGCAGTTGCTCCCATTGCCCGGGATAATCCCGGCGCAATGCGTCGACCCACCAGGCCGGGTGGTTGTAGCGCGCCGCGTCGTCGCCGGCGATGCGGGCGAGCAAGGTGTCGCGCTCGCGCTGAAATCGCCGCAAGACCGCGTTCACGAGCCCCTTGAAGGGCAGCAGCGAACGCTCGGACTGGGCGGCGCTCACGCTCTGGTCCACCAGCGTATGGGCACTGTAGGACGGCGCATCCGCATCGCGCTCCTCGCCCTGCATCGCGACATCGAGCAGGCAAAGCGAAAGGCCAAGCAACCCAAGCAACACGGGGTTGGACGGCGCGCGCTCGACCAGCAAGGCACGCAGCGCACTTGCGTAGCCCCAATGCCGCATGGCGTAGAACGCCAGGGCCTGCGCGCCGGGCCGGACGTCAGGGCGCTGTCGGGCCAGCGCGTCGGTCAGCGAGCGACCCGATTCGACCTCCCCGAGGGCATTCGCGGCGGCAAGCAGGGTGTGCGATAGGGCGAAGGCAGGCTGTGTCATGGCGGGATTGTAGGGGCATTGCGCGCTGAACGGCCCTGCGCGCCCTGCAGTGACAACCCGGGAACCCGCACGCAACAAGGTAAACTGGGGCCCTTCATTCGTTCTTGCGCGGGCACTTTTGCCGCGAGGTCACCTCCATGTCATCCCCAAAAGTCGGATTTGTCAGCCTGGGCTGCCCCAAGGCGCTGGTCGATTCCGAACGCATCCTCACGCAACTGCGCACCGAGGGCTACCAGATCGTGCCCGACTATGATCAGGCGGATGTCGTCGTGGTCAATACCTGCGGCTTCATCGACAGCGCCAAGGCCGAGTCGCTCGAAGCCATTGGCGAAGCGCTGGCCGAGAACGGCCGCGTCATCGTCACGGGATGCATGGGCGGCGACGAAAAAGCGATTCGCGCGGTGCACCCAAGCGTGCTCGCCGTCACCGGCCCGCAGCAGTACGAGCAGGTCGTGCGCGCCGTGCACGAGGCCGCCCCGCCCTCCCTGACCCACGATCCGTTCACCGACCTGGTGCCACCACAGGGCGTGAAGCTCACCCCCAGGCACTACGCCTACCTGAAGATTTCCGAAGGCTGCAACCACCGCTGCAGCTTCTGCATTATTCCCTCGCTGCGTGGCGATCTCGTCAGCAGGCCAGTGGGCGATGTGCTGGACGAGGCCGCCCGCCTCGTGACGGCCGGCGTGCGCGAGCTGCTCGTGATTTCCCAGGACACGAGCGCCTACGGCGTCGACGTCAAGTTCCGCACCGGGTTTCACCAGGGTCGGCCGATCCGCACCCGCATGACCGAGCTTTGCGAAGCGCTGGCCGAGTATGGCGTCTGGGTGCGCCTGCACTACGTCTACCCGTACCCCCACGTGGACGAAATCATTCCGATGATGGCAGACGGGCGCATCCTGCCCTACCTCGACATTCCCTTCCAGCATGCCAGCCCGCGCATCCTCAAGTTGATGAAGCGCCCGGCATTCGAGGAAAAGACGCTCGCGCGCATCCACGCGTGGCGCGCGCAATGCCCGGATCTCACCCTGCGATCGACATTCATCGTCGGATTTCCGGGCGAGACCGAAAGCGAGTTCCAGTACCTGCTCGACTGGATGACCGAGGCACAGCTCGATCGCGTCGGCTGTTTCCAGTACTCGCCCGTTGAAGGGGCGTCTGCCAACGCGCTCGAGGGCGCCGTGCCCGACGAAGTCAAGCAGGAGCGCTGGGACCGGTTCATGGCGCACCAGCAAGCCATCTCGACCGCGCGCCTTGCACGCCGGGTCGACACCGAGATCGACGTGCTGATCGACGAGGTCGATGAGGACGGCGCCATCGGCCGCTCAAGCGCGGATGCCCCGGAAATCGACGGATGCGTGTATGTCAGCAGCGAGCGCGAGCTCAAGCCTGGCGACATGGTGCGCGTTCGCGTGACCGAATCCGACGAATACGACCTGTGGGGCGATACGTTCTGAACGTCGCGCGCCCACGCAGACCCACACACCGAGATCCGATCCCGATGCGCGCAGGCTTCGCCGGAACCCCAGAATTCGCACGCCTGGCCCTGCAAGCCATGCTGGGCGCGGGGTTTGTCGTCCCCCTCGTGCTGACACAGCCCGATCGCCCGTCAGGTCGCGGGCTCAAGCTCACGCCTGGCCCGGTAAAGCTTCTGGCGCTTGAGCACGCCATCCCGGTGCTGCAGCCCCGCAGCCTGCGCCTGGACGGCCGCTATCCGGATGACGCGCGGCAAGCGCAGGCAGCGATCGAAGCCGCCGCCCTGGACGTTCTGGTCGTTGCTGCCTACGGCCTGATCCTGCCCGCCTGGGTGCTCGCGGCCCCGCGGCTCGGCTGCCTCAACATCCACGGCAGCCTCCTGCCGCGGTGGCGCGGCGCGGCACCGATCCAGCGCGCCATTGAAGCAGGCGACGCCTGCACGGGCATCACCATCATGCAGATGGACGAGGGCCTGGACACGGGCGACATGCTGCGCGTCGAATCACTGCCGATCGATTCGACCGATACGGCAGCCAGCCTGCACGACAGGCTGGCGGCGCTGGGCTCGGACATGATCGTGCGGGCACTGAAAGACCTCGAGGTGGCGGGCGGGGCCGGGCAAAGGCTCAAAGGGATCCCGCAACCCATCGAAGGTGTCACGTACGCCGCCAAACTCGACCGGGCGCAGGCAGCGATCGATCCCGCCTTGCCGGCGCAGCTGCTGGCGCGGCGGATCCGGGCCTTCAATCCCGCACCCGGGGCGACGATCACCCTGCCTGGCCTGACGGATCCGGTAAAAGTCTGGCAAGCCCTGGCGATCGGGGCACACACGCAGGCGGCGCCCGGCACCGTGCTGCGGGCCTCGCCAGACGGGATCGATATCGCGACCGGAGACGGCGTACTGCGGTTGCTGGAGCTTCAGCGCGCGGGCGGCAAACGCCAATCCGCCGATGTGTTCATCCGCGGGTGGTCGCCACCGGGCTGATCGCGCAAGCAAGACCCGCCGCGACCGCCTGGGGCTAGTGCGGCGACTCGGCGTGCTTGGTGAAAAGAATGACGCCCGACTGCACCAGCGTGAGCACGTTGGCGACCACGATCGGCAATGACCCGATCAGCAGGCCGTAGACCAGCCACAGCGCGACGCCGATCGTGAACAATACGTACATTGCCAGTGAAATCGAACGCGTATCGCGGGTACGCACGACCTTAATCGTTTGAGGCAAAAAGGCAGCCGTCGTCAGGAACGCGGCGGCAAAGCCGACCACCTCTTCAGCCGCATAACCCGACAGGAAGTCAAGCACGCTCCAGCTCGCGCTCCTGCTTGCGCAGTTTTGCCTTGAGCCGGGTCTGCTTGAGCATCGACAGGTGCTGCACAAACACCTTGCCGTTGAGGTGATCGATTTCGTGCTGGACGCAAACCCCGAGCAAGCCCTCGGCTTCAAATTCGCCGATCTCGCCCTCGAGATTCATTGCGCGCACACGCACGCGTGACGGACGCTCGACATCGTCGTAGACGCCTGGAACGGAAAGGCACCCTTCCTCATAGACCGATGCCTCGTCGCTGCTCGCGATGATCTCCGGGTTGATGAGTACGCGCAGCTCGTTCTTTTCTTCACTGATGTCAATCACGACCATGCGCTCATGGACATCGATCTGGGTCGCGGCCAGACCCACGCCGGGCGCGTCATACATGGTCTCGGCCATGTCCGCCGCGAGCGTGCGAATGCGATCGTCCACCCGCGCAATGCGCTTGGCCTTCTTGTGCAGGCGAGGATCGGGATAGCGAAGAATTTGAAGCAGGGCCATGAAGTGGTGCAAGAAGCGGTGCGTGAAAGTTAGTATTTTAGTTAAATAATGCCCCGATTTCTAATAGGTTATTTAAACCTTGCCGATAGCGGTGGCCTTTGGGCGTGCGGGCGTGGTCGCCTCGCGACGGCTGGATCGTTTCGCCATACCCCTCCAGCAGCCACCCTGCCCGCGTGCAAAACTCGCCCGCATGGCAATCCACACCACTGATGAAGACCTGCGCGCCTGGGTACGGCTGGCATGCGAGGAATCGCTCGCCAGCGCCGAAGCGCTGCGCCTTGCGGCGCATTTCGGCGGCCCGCGGTCGCTCTACGCCCAGCCACTGACGGCGCTGCGCGCCGTCGTGGCCGGACCGCTCGCCTTACAAATCGCGGCAGCGCCCTCGGACACCGTCGCGCGGCGCATCGACGCGACCCTCGCCTGGTCGATGCTTCCCGGTCATGCCCTGCTGCACCCGGCCCATCCGGATTACCCTGCCCCGCTGCGTCAGGCCCCCGGGCATCCGGCGCTGCTCTTCGCGTGCGGCTTGCTCGGACGGCTGCGCCAGGATGCCATCGCGATCGTCGGATCGCGCAACGCGACGCCCGATGGTGAGGACAACGCGCGCGCTTTCGCCAAAAGCCTCGCGCAACGCGGGCTGTGCATCGTCAGCGGGCTCGCCCTGGGCATCGACAGCGCCGCGCACCGCGGCGCGCTCGAGGCCGGGCCCCAAGCCGCGGGCACGATCGCCGTGCTGGGCACCGGGGCGGATATCGTCTACCCCGCGTCGAACGCCGCGCTCGCCGACCGCATCCTGGAGCACGGCGGCCTGATCATCACCGATCTCCCGCTCGGCAGCCCTCCGCGCGCGATCCATTTTCCCAGGCGCAACCGCATCGTCGCGGGCCTGTCGCGCGGCGTACTCGTCGTCGAGGCCGCGCTGCGCAGCGGGTCGCTCATCACGGCGCGCATCGCCACCGACATGGGCCGCGAGGTGTTTGCGATTCCCGGTTCGATCCATTCGCCGTTGTCGCGCGGACCACACTCCCTGATCCAGCAAGGCGCCAAACTGGTCGAGCAGGAGTCCGATATCCTCGGGGAGCTGCCGCCGGCGGCCAGCGAGCCCCAACTGCCGTGCGGTGCCCGCGGTGCAATCGCGCAAATGCGCGACGAGGGCAACGATCATCCCGCATCGGGAACGCAGGGGGGCGCGCCGCCGCAGGCCTCCCCGCTCTGGCCTGCAATCGGCTACGATCCCGTCACAGAAGACACGCTGCAGCAACGCTGCGGGCTGCTGCCGGCGATCCTGCAGGCGGAACTGCTTACGCTGGAACTTGCCGGCCACGTCCGGCGCAGTCTGGATGGTCGTGTCTTGCGGGCCCACCGGCCCCGTCGTACCCGAACCGATTCCCAGGAGCGCACATGATGCCCGCCAAAGTCAAAATCGTCGAAGTCTCCCCACGCGACGGCCTGCAGAACGAAAAGCAGTTCGTTCCGACGGAAATCAAGGTCGAACTGGTGAACCGGCTCGCCGACGCCGGTTTCCAGAATGTCGAGGCCACTTCCTTTGTATCGCCGAAATGGACGCCCCAGATGGCCGACGCAGCAGAAGTGATGGCGCAAATTCGCCGGCGACCGGGCACGATCTACTCTGTACTCACCCCCAACATGAAAGGCTTCGACGCGGCACTTGCCGCGCGCGCCGACGAAGTCGTGATCTTCGGCGCCGCCAGCGAGGCCTTCTCGCAGCGAAACATCAACTGTTCGATTGCCGAGTCGCTTGATCGCTTCGAGCCGGTCGCCGCGGCCGCAAAGGCGAACGGCCTGCGCCTGCGTGGCGCCCTGAGTTGCGCGCTCGGCTGCCCCTATCAGGGCGAGGTCCCGATCTCCTCCGTGGTCGAGGTCGCCCGGCGCTATATCGCGATGGGTTGCGACGAGATCGACATTGCCGACACCATCGGCGTGGCCACCCCCCAGCGGGTACGCGACGTCATGCGTGCAGTCACCGACGCGGTCGACCCGCGCCGCATCGCAGGCCATTTCCACGATACCTATGGTCAGGCGCTGGCGAACATCCTCGCCGCCCTTGAAACAGGGATCTCGATATTCCACACCTCGGTCGCGGGTCTTGGCGGATGCCCGTACGCAAAGGGAGCCACTGGCAACGTCGCGACAGAAGACGTGCTGTACATGCTGCGCGGGCTCGATATCGAGACCGGGGTCGACTTCGATGCGGTGGTCGATATCGGCCAGTGGATCTCGGGCCACCTCAACCGCCCGGGCGGCAGCCGCGCGGGCAACGCGATTGCCGCGAAACGCGCAGCCTGAACGTGCGCAATCCATCCATGCGCCGTCGGTCGGCCGTCCGTTTGGCAGTGTTTGCCGCGGGGATCGCGCTCGCCGCCGCCGCGCAAGCCTCACAGGCGCAAACCTGCGAGGCCACGCTCGCCACTGACGACACGATCCGCTTCATCCCAGCGCACATCGATGTGCCCGCGAGCTGCACCGAATTCACCGTAAAGCTGACGCACACTGGCCGGTTGCCCAAGGCAGCGATGGCGCACAACTGGGTCCTGATCCGCAAGGCGGACCTCGTCCAGGTGGCGCGCGATGGTGCGTTCGCCGGGCCCGACTCCGATTACGTGATGCCGGGCGACAAGCGGGTCATCGCGTATACGTCCATCACCGGCCGCGGGGAATCCACCTCGGTGACCTTCCCTGTCAAAGCCCTGGCGGCGGGCGTCGAGTACCTGTTCTTCTGCTCGTTCACGGGGCACTCGCCGGTCATGCAGGGCACGCTCACGCTCAAGCCCTAGGCTGACCACCGGGGCTCTTTCGCCGTCGCTTTCGGCTTCGGCTTCGGCTTCGGCTTCGGCTTCGGCTTCGGATTGGCTGCAGCTTTGGCCGGGGCCGTGACAGGGCCGCGCGCGCGGCCCGGCCACGGTGCCTCACTCGTACGTGCGAATATCTTCGATGACTTTGCCGTCGTTGGGCAGCGAGCCTGCCGCGACGATTTCGACTTCGCCGCGCAGCTTGGTCACATCGCGAACCGAATCGGTCAATCTGGCAGTCAGTGTTTCGTCGACTGATGCGGCCTCGATGCGCAGGATCATGCGGTCGGATCCGGTCGTGCCGCTGACCACGAGCCGGGCACGCTGAATTTCGGGATGCCGGCGCACGATATCGGCGATCTGACCAGGATGCACGAACATACCGCGCACCTTGGTGGTCTGGTCGGCGCGCCCCATCCAGCCGCGGATACGTTTGTTGGTGCGCCCGCAAGGCGACTGCCCCGGCATGATCGCCGAAAGGTCCCCTGTGCCAAACCGAACCAGAGGGTAATCGGGGTTGAAGGTCGTGACGACCACCTCGCCCACCTCGCCGTCGGGTACCGCCTCGCGAGTGCCGGGGCGCACGATCTCGAGCACGATATCCTCGCTCACCACCAGGCCATCGCGCGCCGGCGTCTCGTAGGCGATCATGCCCAGATCGGCGCTGCCATACGCCTGGTAGCCCTGTATGCCGCGCGCGGCCATCCAGTCGCGCAGGGATGGCGGGAACGCCTCGCCAGAGACCAGCGCACGGCGCAGCGACGGCAGCGCGATTCCCATCTCTTCGGCCTTCTCGAGGATGATCTTGAGAAAGCTCGGCGTGCCCATGTAACCGTTGGGCGCCAGATCACGCATCGCCTGCACCTGCAACTCGGTCTGGCCGGTGCCACCAGGGAAGACCGTGCAGCCCACCGCGTGCGCGGCGGTCTCCATCATCGACCCGGCGGGGGTGAAGTGGTAGGAAAAGCAATTGTGCACAAGGTCTCCGGCGCGAAAACCCGCGGCATACGCCGCGCGGGCGAACCGCCAGTAGTCCGTGCGGGAAGTTTCCGGCTCATAGATCGGGCCGGGCGATGCGAAGACCCTGACCGCCTGACCCCAGCCCACAGAGGAAAACCCGCCGAACGCACGGGCCACAGCCCCCGCGGACACGGGCAGGTTCGTGCGGGCACGCTGTTGCTCCTCCAGCAGTTCATGCTTGCGCACGACAGGAAGCGCACCGAGGGCTTCGCGGGAATTGACCGACCATGGGTCGACACCCTGCAACTGGCGCGAGACCGCAGGCGCGCTCGCCATGGCACGCGCGATCACGCCCGGCAGCGCATGCATGAGGTCCCTTTCGCGTTGGGCGGGATCCCGGGTTTCCAGTGCATCAAAAAATTCAGACATGTGCAGCTCTCAAGAAAACGCGGCTTAAACGCGCCAATTCCGTGCAATCAGGCCAGCCAGCGCTTGCGACGCCGGTAAAACTTGTTATCGCGAAAACTCTTGCGCTCTCCGCTCGATATCCCGAGGTAGAACTCCTTGACGTCTTCGTTCTCGGCCAGAGCCTCTGCCTGGCCGTCCATCATCACGCGGCCGTTCTCCAGGATGTACCCGTAATCGGCGTAGCGCAGCGCGATGTTGGTGTTCTGCTCGGCCAGCAGGAAGCTCACCCCTTCGCGCTCGTTGAGATCGCGCACGATCTCGAAAATTTCCTCGACGATCTGCGGCGCGAGGCCCATGGATGGCTCATCGAGCAGAATCATCCGCGGGTTGGCCATCAGCGCGCGGCCGATGGCGCACATCTGCTGCTCGCCGCCAGACGTATAGCCCGCCTGACTCGTCTTGCGCTGCTTCAGGCGCGGGAAGTACGTGAACACGCGCTCAAGCGCCTGCGCAAGCTCCGCGCGGCCAAGGCCAAGGGTATAGGCACCCGTGAGCAGGTTGTCCTCAATGCTCAGGTGCGCAAAGCAGTGGCGGCCTTCCATGACCTGAACCACGCCGCGACGAACAAGATCCGAGGGCGTGAGGCGATCAATGCGTTCGCCGCGATACACGATGCTGCCCTTGGTCACATCGCCACGCTCGCCCTTGAGCAGGTTCGACACCGCCCGCAAGGTGGTGGTCTTGCCTGCGCCGTTGGCGCCGAGCAATGCGACGATCTTGCCCTCGGGAACCTGCAGCGAAACGCCCTTGAGCACGAGGATCACATGGTTGTAGATCACCTCGATGCCATTCACGTCGAGCAGCACCGCGGGTGCCGTCGCGACCGGGGCCGCCGTTTGAGCGGATGCATTCATAAAAAGCCGTCCTGCCTCATGTCAGAAAAACATCCGCAGGCCCCGCAGGGCCCGCGGACATGCGGACATCAACCCTCGCACTTGGCCGGGGCGAGGTTCTTGTCCTTGGCGTACTTCTCCGCGGCCTCCTTGACCAGCGGGCCGACCACGGCCGGGTCAGAGCGGTACCAGTCGCCCTTGACCTCGAACTTGCTGCCATCCCACTGGATGATGCGTGCCCAGTCGTCGCCCGTGTGGTTGGTGCACGAAGTCTTGACCGGGCGCATGATTTCGCCGAAGCCAATCTCGTTGAGCCGCTCCTGGGTCAGGTTGAGGTTTTCAAGGCCCCAGCGCACTTGCTCCGGCGTCATCGACTTACCCTTGCCGAACTTCTCCTGGGCGGTGCGGATCGCCTCGACCGTCAGCATCGAGATGATCAGGCCACGGGTGTGCGCGATCGTCCCGACAGACTTGCCGGTCGTATCCGTGCCCTGACCCTTGTCGTAGACCATGGTCTTGAGATCCTGATGGACCTTGCCCGTGGACGCGCTGTTGGCGATCGAAACAGCCGTGTAACCCTTGGCAACATCACCCAGATCCTTGACGTCACCCTCGGAGGCCGCCCACCAGATGCCGTACATCTTGTCGCGCGGATAGCCCGATGCCTGCGCCTCGCGAATCGCGGTCGGCGTCATGATGCCGGCGCTCCAGAGCAACACGTAGTTCGGCTTGGCCTGACGAATCTGCAGCCAGGTCGACTTCTGTTCGACGCCAGGCGCAGTGACCGGGTAGAGCAGCAACTCGAAGCCGTCCTTCTTCGCGCGGGCCTGCAGCAACGGGATCGGTTCCTTGCCGTAGGGCGAGTCGTGATAGATCAGCGCGATCTTCTTGCCCTTGAGCTTGTCCATCCCGCCTTCGCGCTTGGCGATATCCTGGATCATGATGTCCGCCGCGGTCCAGTACGTGCCGAGCAGCGGGAAGTTCCAGGGGAAGATCGAGCCGTCAGTGGATTGCGACAGGCCATAACCGACCGTCATGATCGGCTCCTTGTCGGCGGGCGCCTTGTCGCTGACCGCGAAGGTGATCCCGGTCGACTGCGGATCAAAAGCCGAGGCGCCCGTGGGCGGGGACTTCTTCAGTCGCTCGTAGCACTCGACGCCCTTGTCGGTCGCATAGGCGGTTTCGCACTCTTCGTAGGTGATTTTCACTCCGTTGACACCGCCGCGGGCGTTCACGAGCTTGAGGTAATCCATCTTGCCGTCGGCCCAGGGAATGCCGAGCGGCGCGAACGAACCGGTTCGGTAGGCCAGCAGCGGGACAAACTGGTCATCGGCCTGCACGGGCAGCGACGCCGCGCCCAGGATGCCGGCCGCGATCATCGACGCGGCCAAATGTTTGACAGTTATAGGCTTCATCTCCAAGTACCTCCAGGTGGCATTCAGGGAACGCCGGTTGAACTGCCCCAAACAATCACGGGCAAGATTGACAATCCGCACAAGCCAGAAAGCCAGCCTACACGGAACACAAACTTCAATGCGGAAACGGCCAGATCCGCAACTTATCCTTCCCGACCGACCAGAGCTTGGCCAGGCCGTGGGGCTCGGCGATCAGGAAAAACACAATCAGGGAACCAAAAATCATGTGTTCAATATGCGAGGCAGTATCCACGGCCATCGGAATGCCGAACCAGCCCGGGATGTGATCGAGCGCCACCGGGACCAGCACGATGAACGCCGCGCCGAAGAAACTTCCGACAATCGAACCCAGCCCGCCAATGATGACCATGAAGAGCAACTGGAACGAGCGGTTCAGGTCGAACGCGAGTGGCTCCCAGGAGCCGAGATGCAGGTAGCCCCAGAGCGCGCCCGCCACGCCGACGATGAACGAACTCACGGCAAACGCGGACAGTTTTGCGTACATGGGTCGAATGCCGATCACGGAAGCCGCGACGTCCATGTCGCGGATCGCCATCCACTCGCGCCCGATGGCGCTGCGCACCAGGTTCTTGGCGAGCAGTGCGAAGACCACGACAATCGCCAGCACAAAAAGGTACTTGGCCTGCGCGCCCTGCAGGGAAATGCCCAGGAAACTCAGCGCCGGGACCGAGACCGCGCCCGACGGAGAATAATTGGTGAAGAACTGGATGCGCAGGAAGGCCCAGTCGACGAAGAATTGCGCCGCCAGCGTCGCCACCGCGAGATAGAGCCCGCGGATGCGCAGGCTGGGGATTCCGAACACCACGCCGACCACGGTGGCAAAACACCCGCCGAGCAAAATCTGGATCAGCAGCGGCAGCCCGGGAAAGCGCACGCCGAAATTCCACGCCGCATAGGCGCCCACCGCCATGAAGGCACCCGTGCCCAGCGAAATCTGTCCGCAGTACCCGACCAGGATGTTCAGGCCGATCGCGGCCAGCGACAGGATGAGGAACGGCGTCAGGATCGCCTTGAGAAAATAGTCGCTCGCGATCAGCGGCATGACCACGAAGGCCACCAGCAGCAGCAGCCCGATGAAAATGCGATCCTGCCGGATCGGGAAGATCTGCTGGTCCGAACGGTACGTTGTCTTGAACTGTCCGTTTTCACGATAAAACATGGCGTTTTCCGGTAAGTGTCCGAGTCGTGCGCGTCAAACGCGGTCGATGATCTTTTCGCCGAAGAGCCCCTGCGGCCTGAACAGCAGGAACACCAGCGCGAGTACGTAGGCAAACCAGATCTCGATACCGCCGCCCACCAGCGGCCCGATATACACCTCGGAGAGCTTCTCGCCCACGCCGATGATGAGGCCCCCGATGATGGCGCCCGGCACCGAAGTCAGGCCGCCCAGGATCACCACGGGCAGTGCCCGGAGCGTGGCGGTGGCCAGCGTGAACTGCACGCCGAATTTCGAGCCCCAGATGATGCCTGCGACCAGCGCGACAATGCCGGCGACTGTCCAGACGATCACCCAGATGCGATTGAGCGGGATGCCCACCGACTGCGCAGCCTGGTGGTCATCGGCCACGGCGCGCAGCGCGCGGCCGGTTGCCGTGACCTGGAAGAACAGCGCAAGGACCGCCACGAGGATGGCCGCGACGATCGCGGCGGTGAGATCCTCGAGGTTGATCAGCAGTCCCCCTTCGAAGACGCTATCGAGGATCAGCGCCGGCTCTTTCGGCATGCCGACGTTGATCGTGTAGACCGAGGCGCCAAACGCGATCTGCCCGAAGCCTTCCAGGAAATACGCGATGCCCAGGGTGGCCATCAGCAGGGTCGTGGCCTCCTGGTTCACGAGATGGCGCAGGACAAGCCGCTCGACCACCACCGCAAGCAACCACATGAGGGCCGCGCTCACCGCAAAGGCAAGCACATCGGCCAGAAGCAGGCTGGAAAATCCGAACCACTTCGGAAGCCATTCGGAAAAGCGCGCCATGCACAGCGCCGCCACGAGCACCATGGCGCCCT
Source organism: uncultured beta proteobacterium (assembly GCA_903894155.1). Lineage (GTDB taxonomy): Bacteria > Pseudomonadota > Gammaproteobacteria > Burkholderiales > Burkholderiaceae_B > Zwartia. The sequence continues at coordinate 27,040 of CAITPF010000125.1, forward strand.
GGGCGAAGTTGAACACGCCCGAGGCCTTGAAGATCAGGACAAAGCCCAACCCGATCAACGCATACAGCATGCCGCTCATCAGGCCGCCGAACAGGGTTTCGAGAAAAAATCCCATGATTGCTCCGCTTCAGTGCGCCACGCCGAGATAGGCGCGGATCACGTCTTCATTCTGACGAACCTCGTCGGGCGTACCGTCACCGATTTTCTTGCCATAGTCGAGCACGACGACGCGATCGGAAATATCCATGACCACGCCCATGTCGTGCTCGATCAGCACGATGGTGGTCCCGAACTCATCGTTCACGTCGAGGATGAATCGGCTCATGTCCTGCTTTTCCTCGATGTTCATTCCCGCCATCGGCTCGTCGAGCAGCAGCATGCGCGGCTCCATGGCCAGCGCCCGCCCGAGGTCGACGCGCTTCTGCAGTCCGTAAGGCAAGCGCCCCACCGGGGTCTTGCGGTGTGCCTGGATTTCGAGAAAGTCGATGATGTTCTCGACGAACTCGCGGTTGCGAATTTCCTCGCGCTCGGCCGAGCCCAGGCGCAGGGCCTGGGCGAAGATGCTGGATTTCATGCGCAGGTTGCGTCCTGTCATGATGTTGTCCAGCACGCTCATCCCCTTGAAGAGCGCGAGGCTCTGGAATGTCCTGGCTACGCCCATCTCGGCGGCGCGGCGGGGGTTCATGCGCGAGAATTCCTTCCCATCGAAGCGGATGTTTCCTTGCGTGGGGGTGTAGACGCCGTTGATCACGTTAAGCATCGAGCTCTTTCCGGCACCGTTGGGGCCGATGATCGCGCGGATCTCGTGCTCGCGCACGCTGAAGGAAATATCGGTCAGGGCCTTGACCCCGCCGAATGCCAGCGAAATGTTGTTCATCTCCAGAACAACATCGCCAATTCGGTCGTTACGCGTATCTGTCGTCATGTTCATGCTGCCTTGGCGATCTGGGCCGGGACTACCCGGGCAGGACGGATCTTGAGGTCGGCCGAGATCTTGCCCTTGCGGCCGTCCTCGAACTTGACCTCGGTCTCGATGTACTGATGGTCCAGGCCGCCATAGAGCGCTTCGACAAGGATTCCGTACTTCTGCGCGATGAACGCACGCCGGACCTTACGGGTACGCGTGAGCTCGTCATCGTCGGGATCGAGTTCCTTGTGCAGGATCAGGAACCGGCTGACCTGCGAACCCGAAAGCTTCGGATCGCGCGCAAGATCCGCATTGACCTGGTCCACGCACGCTGCGATGAGCGCGTAGACCTCGTCGCGACCGGCGAGGTCCGTGTAGCCCGCGTACGGCATTCCGCGGCGTTCGGCCCAGTTGCCGACCGCCTCGAGATCGATGTTGATGAACGCACAGACCTCCTGCCTGCCGTCGCCAAACGCCACGACTTCCTTGATATGAGAGAAGAACTTCAGCTTGTTCTCGATGTACTTGGGCGCGAACATGCTGCCGTCGGCCAGCCTGCCCACGTCCTTGGCGCGATCGATGATCTTCAGGTGGCCTTCCTGGTCGAGATAGCCCGCGTCGCCGGTGTGATACCAGCCATCGTCGGTCCTGGCCTCACGCGTTGCCTCGGGATTGCGGTAGTACTCCTTGAAGAGGCCCGGGCTGCGCAGTTGCACTTCGCCCAGGTCAGAGACCCGGATCTCCACGCCGGCAACCGGCGGGCCGACCGTATCGGACCGCACCTGCCCATCGGGTTGTACGCACACGAACACGCCCGTCTCAGTCGAACCGTAAAGCTGCTTGAGGTTGATGCCGATCGACCGATAGAACACGAACAGATCCGGGCCGATCGCCTCGCCCGCGGTATAGGCAACGCGCACCCGGCTCATGCCCAGCGCATTGCGCAGGGGGCCGTACACACACAGATCGCCCAGCGCATAGCGCAGACGATCGAGCAAGCCCACGGATTCGCCATCCAGGATTCGCGCGCCGACGCGCCGTGCCACGCCCATGCCCCAGTCGTACATCTTGCGCTTGACCCAGCCGGCGTCCTCCATCCGGATCGTCACCTGGGTGAGCAACCCCTCGAGCACCCGGGGGGGCGCGAAATAGTAGGTCGGACCGATGTCGCGCATGTCGATGGCGACCGTCTCCGGCGACTCCGGATGGTTGACGGTGAAGCCCGTGACCAGCACCTGGATATAGGAAAACATGTTCTGCCCGATCCAGGCCACCGGCAGGTAGGCCAGCACGTCCTCGTGATCGGTCAGGCTCTCAAGGGCCTCGATGACGCGCGCACGATCGATGAGCGCATGGTTGGTCAGCACCACGCCCTTGGGCTTGCCGGTGGTGCCGGACGTATAGAACATTGCACCATCGTCCCCGGGCTGGATCTCTTCCATACAGCGCTTGATCAGATCCGGATCCATGCTGCGATGCGCGTCGCCGCGCTCCGCCAGTTGCTCGCAGGACATCAGCGCGCTGTCGGTGTAGTGGCGCAATCCGCGCGGATCGTCGTAGACGATGTGCTGTAGCGCCGGGCACTCGCCCCGGATCTCGAGCATCTTGTCGACCTGCTCCTGGTCCTCGACGATGACCACGGCCACGCTTGCGTCCTGCAGGACGTAGACCATTTCCTGCGCGACGGCGTCCTGATAGAGCGCAATCGGCACGGCGCCCAGTGTCTGGGTCGCCATCATCGCCATATAGAGCTGGGGACGGTTTTCGCCGATCACCGCGACGTGGTCGCCGCGCTTGACGCCAAGCTGCGCAAGGCCGTGGGCCATCCTGCACACTGAACCATGCACCTGGCTCCAGGTGAGCGTCTGCCATATCCCGAGATGCTTCTCGCGAATCGCAGGCCGATCGCCGCGCACGCGGGCATGCTCGGCCAACAGGGCCGGAAAGGTGTTCGCCGTGCTCATGGCGATGTGCGGTGGGTGCGCCACGTTGTCTCCTTGTGACCAGACCGGCAATGCGATTGCAGCGCAGCAATATTGACGACGCCCGGGCCGATTCTGGCTATCTTCTCTTCTGACAGGGAGATAAGGTATAAGGAGTGGCGCCGGGCAATTGTCACGAAACGGACATTTCGGCCGCAACTAGGGTATATCCTGATGCTGAACCGAACTTCTATCGAACTCGCCGCCGCCTGGTTCCCGATGCTCTCGCCGGAACAGCAGGCGCGCGTCGAGCGCGACACCAGCATCACCCAGGTCGAGGCCGGCGCGACCATCGAGCGTCGCGGTGAACCCTCGCAGTGCTGGATTGGCGTCATCTCGGGCCTGATCAAGGTGTCGGTCGGCAACGCCGAGGGCAAGCTGGCATCGCTCACCGGCGTGCCGGCGGGCGGCTGGATCGGCGAGGGCTCGCTGCTCAAGCGCGAGCAACGTCGTTATGACGTCGTCGCGCTGCGCGACTCCGCCATTGCGCGCGTGCCTGCCGTCACGTTTGAATGGCTGCTCGACAACAGCATCGCGTTCAATCGATTCCTGCTGCACCAGCTCAACGAACGCGTCGCTCAATTCATCGGCAAAGCCGAATCCGACCGGCTCCACGACCCGGACGCGCGGGTGGCCCGGTGCCTGGCGGAGCTTTTCAACCCGGTGCTCTATCCCGGCATGGGGATGCACCTGGCGATCACGCAGGAGGAGATCGGCTACCTTGCGCGCGTCTCGCGCCAGCGGGTGAACCAGGCGCTGCACTCGCTCGGAGAACGCGGGTTGTTGCGCGTCGAGTATGGCGCGGTGGAAGTCCTGGATCTGCGCGGGTTGCGACACTACGGCTCCTGATCGCGCGATGCTAAAGTTACCGTTTACACGGAGAACCCCAATGAAATTCACGACCCTGCTGGGCACGGCCACTCTTTTGCTGGGTTGCGCCTTTGTCCAGGCGGCCGACTTCGAAGCGAACGGCCTGGAGCTCAACGACCTCTGGGTGCGCGCTTCGGTGCCTGGCCAGGTCAACGGCGCCGGCTATCTGCAGATCGCCAACAAGACCGCCCACGCAGATCGCCTGCTGTCGGTCGAATCCGATGCGGCGACGCGCATCGAATTGCACAATGTCATTACGGAAAACGGCGTCGCGCAGATGCGGCAAGTCCAGGGGATTGACATCCCGGCGGGCGGCGCGGCCAGGCTTTCCCCCGGCGGCTACCACGTGATGTTCCTTCAGTTGACGGCGCCCTTCAAGCAGGACGGAAAGATTCCCGTCGTACTGAAATTCGAGAAGGCGGGCGAGGTGCGCGTGAACTTCACCGTCAAGCCACCGACCTACAACCCGCCAAGCCAGACCGACGGCGCTGACCACAGCCACGGCCATGGCGCCAGCATGAAGCACTAACCGCCAGGACGGGCACCGCGACGCGCTAGGCGTAGTCGCGCGCCCCGAAGATGGCCGAGCCGACCCGAATCTCGGTTGAGCCTTCCTCAATGGCAATTTCGAAGTCGCCGCTCATCCCCATCGACAGCCGGTCAAGCGAAACGCCTTCAATACCTTGCGCCTGTGCCTGGTCGCGCAATTGCGTAAGCGCGGCGAAACAGCGTCGCGCGACCGCCGGGTCGTCGGAAAGCTCGGCGATCGTCATCAGCCCGCGTACCCGCAGTGTCTGGATACGGGAAATTTCGCGCAGCAACGGAATCAGCCCGGCAGGCTCGAGGCCCGACTTCGTCTGCTCGTCCGACGTCTTGACCTGCACCAGCACGTCGATGGCCCGCCCCTCCTGTTGCAACCGTCGATCGAGCGCCTGCGCGAGATCCAGACGATCCAGCGACTGCAATTCGCTCGCGTACCGTGCGACCTCCTTGGCCTTGTTGGTCTGGAGATGACCGATGATGACCCAGTCGATTCCGCAATCGGACAGCGCCGGCGCCTTCTGCACGAGCTCCTGAGTCCGGTTTTCACCGAACCGGCGAAAGCCCAGCGAAACCGCTTCGCGGATCGCGTCCACGCCGAAAGTCTTGCTCACCGGCAGCAGCGCAACCTCGCGCGGATCGCGCCCCACGCGCGCGCAGGCCGCGGCCATGCGCCCGCGAATCGCCTGCACACGCGCCGCCATCGACATGGCGCCAGCGTTCGTTTCTGGTTTCGATTCCATCGCGTCAACCCCCTGCGGCCACGCTCAAGTGACGCTCACGCCGGCGCGCCCCGCCTGCATGCGGCCAACCACGGCGGCCCGCGCGCACCCATGACGGGCGAAGATCTCAAGGACCGCATCGACGTCCTGCCCCCGGCACGAGACAAGCAGGCCGCCGGAGGTTTGGGGATCGGTCATCAGCGCGCGCTCGGTGGCCGGCAGGTGGCCGGCCCAGTCGACATCCTGGCCATAGGCGGCCCAATTGCGCCCGGAGGCGCCGGTGACCACACCCTGTTCGGCAAACCCGATGGCCGCCGGCAGGCGCGGAACCCGTGCCGCCTCGAGGGCTGCGGTCAGTCCCGCGCCCCGTGCCATCTCAAGCGTGTGTCCGAGCAACCCGAAACCGGTGACATCGGTGATGGCGTGCACGCCCGGCAAGGCGGCCAGATCGGGGCCGGCACGATTGAGTAGGGTCGTACTGGCGATCATCTCGCGATAGCCGGCGTCGTCAAGCAATCCCTTCTTGAGCGCCGCCGAATAAATACCCACGCCCAGCGGCTTGCCGAGGATGAGAACATCGCCCTCTCGCGCGTCGGCATTGCGTCGCACCAGATCGGGGTGGACAAGGCCAAGCGCCACCAGCCCGTAGATCGGTTCCACCGAATCGATCGAGTGCCCGCCGGCAATGGGGATGCCGGCATCGGCGCAGACAGACTCGCCGCCACGCAGGATATCGGCGATTACCTGGCGCGGCAGCACATTGATCGGCATGCCGACAATGGCAAGCGCCAGGATGGGCGTGCCGCCCATGGCGTAGACGTCCGATAGCGCATTGGTCGCGGCGATGCGGCCGAAGTCGAACGGGTTATCGACGATCGGCATGAAGAAATCGGTGGTCGCGATCAGCGCCTGCGAATCATTGAGGCGATAGACCGCCGCGTCATCGGCCGTCTCGATGCCCACCATCAATTGCGGGAAGGCGCGGGTCGCCGGCATATCCTTGAGCAGATCTGCAAGCACGCCGGGGGCAATCTTGCATCCGCATCCGCCTCCGTGCGATAGCGATGTCAGTGCCGGGCTCGATACAGGCTGGTTCATAGTGATCATGCATCCGGAAGAAAAACAAACCCGGACACGACCGGGCCGCTCAGGGATCGGCGCGATCGCGCGCACTCGCTCAAACGCCCCGCCTGATTGTGATGTTACGCCATTCACGATGGTGCGAATCGCGCGCCCGGACGTCAGATCGGGCACCTCATGCGCCAAAAACGGGCATCCCCCGTTCCCGTCGCACCAATACTCGCCCTGCGCACCTCCATGGTGCATCAGGACTGCGCGTGCACCGCTTCCGACAGGCCAGATTCATCAATGCCGTACCGCTCGCGGGCGCTTAAGGCCCGACGGATGGCAACGCCATGGCCAGGAAATGGCGGATTTCGATCACGGGCATCAACTTGGCACGAGTTTTGCTTGAGAAAGGTCAAGCATGCCCGGCTGATCTGTCGCGCCATGCCGCAGCACCCAACCACCCGGTCTCTCACCGGATTCATTTCGACTCAGGAGTTACAGGATGAAACGCAGACTTGCTCTAAAACAGATTACGGCCGCCAGCTTCCTGGCCATGGCCGGCTGGATGCCCCATGCCTTCGCCGCCGACGACACGATCAAGGTCGGCATTCTGCACTCGCTGTCAGGCACGATGGCGATTTCCGAAACGGCGCTCAAGGATGTCGCGCTGATGACGATCGACGAGATCAACGCCAAGGGCGGCGTGAACGGCAAAAAGCTTGAGGCCGTGATTGTCGACCCGGCATCAAACTGGCCGCTTTTCGCCGAAAAGGCGCGTGGCCTGCTGTCGCAGGACAAGGTTGCCGTGGTGTTCGGCTGCTGGACGTCGGTATCGCGCAAATCAGTCCTCCCGGTCTTCAAGGAACTGAACGGCCTGCTGTTCTATCCGGTCCAGTACGAAGGCGAAGAGCTTGAGAAGAACGTGTTCTACACAGGCGCAGCCCCCAACCAGCAGGCCATCCCTGCTGTGGAATACCTGATGAGCGAAGACGGCGGCGGCGCCAAGCGCTGGGTGTTGCTGGGCACCGACTACGTCTATCCGCGCACGACCAACAAGATCCTGCGTGAATTCCTGCATTCCAAGGGCGTGAAGGACAGCGACATCGACGAGGTTTACACCCCGTTCGGTCATTCCGACTACCAGACCATCGTCGCCAACATCAAGAAGTTCTCGCAGGGCGGCAAGACGGCCGTGGTCTCGACGATCAACGGCGACTCCAACGTGCCTTTCTACAAGGAACTGGGCAACGCCGGCCTGAAGGCGACCGACGTTCCGGTCGTGGCATTCTCGGTGGGTGAGGAAGAACTGCGCGGCATCGACACCAAGCCGCTGCTCGGCCAGCTCGCTGCCTGGAACTACTTCCAGTCGCTGAAGAACCCGGTCAACGCCGAATTCGTGGCCAAGTACAAGGCCTACGCCAAGGCAAAGAACCTGCCCAACTACCAGACCGCGGTCACCAACGATCCGATGGAAGCCACCTACGTCGGCATGTACATGTGGAAGCAGGCTGTCGAGCAGGCTAAGACGACAGACGTGGATAAGGTCATTGCCGCGATGGGCGGACAGAAGTTTGCCGCGCCGGATGGGTTCACCATCGAGATGGACAAGACCAACCATCACCTGCACAAGCCGGTCTTCATCGGCGAAATCCAGCCTGACGGTCAGTTCAACGTCGTCTGGAAGACCAAGGGCCCGGTTCGCGCCCAGCCCTGGAGCCCCTTCATTCCGGGCAATGAAAGCAAGCAGGGCCTCTAAGGCTTAACATCCCGCATCCGCGGCGAACCCGCGGATGCAGGATGCCTGATGACAAGAACAATAGTCTGAGACTTTTCACATGATGTGGATTCGATCCTTCCTGCGAGGGTGGTTGATTGCTGCCGCGCTGATCGCACCGTTGCACGCGATTCACGCAGCCGAACTGGCGCCCGCCGCGATCCTCGCGGCTTTGGCCAGTGACGACAACACCGCGCGCAACGAGGCCATCGGCCAATTGGGATTGCTCGCCAGCCCCGGAGGCGCCGACATCCTTGCCGCACTCGCCAGCGGCCAACTGCTGCTGACGGCTGACGGCACCCTGCTGATCAAGCGCGGCAACGAAGCCGTGAACTGCACGACCGGCGACACCGTGAGCGTGCCGGCCGACGCGCAACCGATCTCACTGAACAACAGGCTGCGCCGCGCGCTGCAAGCGGCGCAGGCGAGCTCCGAACTCTTTTCCACCAACGGTGCGACCCGCTTCGCGGCGGCCCAGCGCCTTCAGAAGGAAGGCGATCCGGCACGAGCCCCGGCCATCAGGCGCGCGCTCGACGGCGAGCAGGATCCGGAAGTCCGCCAGGCGCTCAATATCGCACTGGCCGCGTCGTCGATCAAAAGCCCCGACGCCGAGGAGCGTCTGCGCGCCGTCGCCCTGATGGGCAACAGCATGGACCCGGCCTTTCGCCCGGTGCTCAGCGCGATGCTCGCGCAGGGTGCGAATGGCGCCCCTGCCGAGCCCGATGCCCGGGTGCGCGCCGCGGCGACCAAGGCCATCAGCCAGATCGACAAGCACCAGACCATCGTGAGCTGGGTCGGCAACCTCTTCTATGGGGTTAGCCTGGGCAGCGTGCTCCTCCTGGCCGCGCTCGGCCTGGCCATTACCTTTGGCCTGATGGGCGTGATCAACATGGCGCACGGCGAGTTGCTGATGATCGGCGCCTATTCGACGTACGTGGTGCAGTTGCTCTTCAAGAGCATGGCACCCCAGTGGATCAACTGGTATGTGGTCGTCGCGCTGCCCGTGGCGTTCGTGCTGACGGCGCTGGTGGGGATGGCGCTCGAGCGCACCGTCATTCGCTGGCTCTACGGTCGTCCGCTGGAAACACTGCTCGCCACCTGGGGCATCAGCCTTTGCCTGATGCAGGCCGTGCGCAGCATCTTCGGCGCGCAGAACGTCGAGGTCGCGAACCCGTCCTGGCTCACGGGCGGTATCACAGTGCTGGGCAATCTGGTGCTCGCGTATAACCGCATGGTCATCATCGGTTTCGCGCTCGGCGTCGTTGTCGCTGTCTGGCTGGTGCTGAACTTCACGCGGCTTGGCCTGTTCGTGCGGGCCATCACGCAAAACCGTCGCATGGCAGACTGCGTCGGGGTACCCACGGGCCGCGTCGACATGCTGGCGTTCGGCCTCGGGTCTGGGATCGCGGGGCTTGCCGGCGTCGCACTCTCGCAACTCGGCAACGTCGGGCCCGACCTCGGCCGCGCTTACATCGTCGATTCATTCATGGTGGTGGTGCTGGGCGGCGTCGGTCAGCTTGCGGGCACCGTCGTGGCCGCGTTCGGGCTGGGCGCGCTCAACAAATTCATTGAGCCATTCTGGGGGGCGGTCATCGCCAAAATCGTGATCCTGCTGGTCATTGTGTTGTTCGTGCAGAAGCGCCCGCAAGGCCTGTTCGCACCGAAGGGCAGGAGCGTCGAATGAATACCTCCATGCGCTCCTCCACTTTATCCTACGAATCCGGCACCTTGTTCAGCACGAAAGCCTGGGCGGGCATCACGGCTGTCGCGGCGCTGTTCGCCGCCCTGCCCGCGCTCAACCTGATCGTCCCGCCGGGGCACAGCCTGTACGTTTCGTCCTTCACGATCGCGCTGATCGGAAAGTTCATGTGCTACGCAATGGCCGCGCTGGCCCTGGACCTGGTCTGGGGCTACGCGGGCATCCTGTCGCTCGGCCACGGGCTGTTCTTCGCGCTCGGCGGCTACGGCATGGGGATGTACCTGATGCGCGCGGGCAAACCGTCGCCCGAGATCGTGCCTGACTTCATGACTTTCCTGAGCTGGAAGACGTACCCGTGGTTCTGGTCGTTCACGGAGCACTTCTGGTACGCGATGTTGCTGGTACTGATCGTCCCGGGCCTGCTTGCGTTCATCTTCGGGTACTTCGCGTTCCGCTCGCGAATCAAAGGGGTCTACTTCTCGATCATCACGCAGGCGCTGACGTTCGCGGCGATGTTGCTGTTCTTTCGCAACGAGACGGGGTTCGGGGGCAACAACGGGTTCACGGACTTCAAGCGCATCCTCGGCTTTGACATCACTTCGCCGCAAACGCGCGCGGTGCTGTACTGGACGACACTGGGCGCGCTGGTCGGATCGCTGGTGCTGGGCCGCGCGGTCATGCAGTCCAAACTCGGCCGTGTGCTGACGGCAATCCGCGACGCGGAGAGCAGGCTCCGGTTCCTGGGCTACGAACCGCTGGGGTTCAAGCTCTTCGTGTGGACGCTGTCGGCCGTGATCTGCGGCATTGCGGGCGCGCTCTATGTGCCGCAGGTGGGGATCATCAACCCGGGTGAAATGTCGACGGAGAACTCGATCGAGATGGTGATCTGGGTGGCGACAGGCGGGCGCGGCACGCTCATCGGCCCGATCATCGGCGCGGGCACGATCAACGGCCTGAAGACCTGGTTCACGAGTGTGTTCCCGGAGTTCTGGCTGTATGCGCTGGGTCTGATCTTCGTGCTGGTCACGCTCTTCCTTCCGCAAGGCATCGTCGGTCTCGTGCGCAAGCTGGGGCGCGGCGACAAGGGGCAAACATCATGAAGCAGCTGATGAACGCGAGGCGACTGAAGAAGGAGGCCGCGCTGGCCGCGGATCTCGAAAGCAGCGGGTCGGGCGGCGGAGCCTCCTACGGAAGGATGGCGACCGGGAAGCTGGACACCACGCACGGCGCGATCCTGTATCTCGAGGACATCACGGTGGTGTTCGACGGGTTCAAGGCGCTGAACAACCTGTCTCTCGACATCGGGGTGGGCGAGCTGCGCTGCATCATTGGCCCGAATGGCGCCGGCAAGACGACCATGATGGACGTCATCACGGGCAAGACGCGCCCGACGTCGGGCACGGTGTTTTTCGGCCAGACGATCGACCTGACGCACCTGAACGAGGCGCAGATCGCGGACGCCGGGATCGGCCGAAAGTTCCAGCGCCCGACGGTGTTCGAGCAGCATACGGTGTTCGAAAATCTCGAACTTGCCATGAAGGCTGACAAGCACGTGCGTCCAACGCTATTCGCCAGGCTTTCGGGCGCGCAGCGCGACCGGATCGCGGAAACGCTGGAGCTGCTGCGGCTGACGGGGGAATACCGTCGGCCGGCAGGGCTGCTGTCACACGGCCAGAAGCAGTGGCTGGAGATCGGGATGCTCCTGATGCAGGAACCATCGTTGCTGCTGCTCGACGAGCCGGTTGCAGGGATGACGGACGCGGAAACAGAGCGCACGGGCGAGTTGCTCAACGACCTGCGCGGCAAGCATTCCCTGGTGGTGGTGGAACACGACATGGATTTCGTGAACCAGATCGCACAGGGCGGGAAGGTCACCGTTCTTTGTGAAGGATCGGTCCTTGCGGAAGGCACCATGGAGCAGGTGCAGGCAGATCAACGGGTGATCGAAGTGTATCTGGGGCGCTGAATCATGCTTGACGTACAAAAAATCGATCAGTTCTACGGGAGTAGCCACACGCTGCGCGGGGTATCGCTTTCGGTGAAGCAAGGCGAATGTCTGGCATTGCTCGGGCGCAACGGGGTGGGCAAGACGACGCTCCTGAAGTGTCTGATGGGCGTGCAGCCGATCGCGTCGGGCAAAATCATGTTCGACGGGCAGGATATCAGCCGGCTGGCGCCGCACGCGCGGGCGGCGATGGGGATGGGTTATGTGCCGCAGGGGCGCGAGATTTTCGCGCGGCTGACGGTGGAAGAAAACATTCTGATGGGGATGGCGACAAAATCAGGTCGCGCGGCCAAGACGATCAAGGGCGAGATTTTCGAACTGTTCCCGGTGTTGCGCACGATGCTGTCGCGGCGCGGGGGGGATCTGTCGGGCGGGCAGCAACAGCAGCTGGCGATCGCGCGGGCGCTGGTGGCGGAGCCGCGGCTGATCATTTTCGATGAGCCGACGGAGGGGATCCAGCCTTCGATCATCAAGGATATCGGGCGGGTGATCAATTTGCTGCGCGAGCGTGGGGATATTGCGATTCTGCTGTGCGAGCAATACTTTGATTTTGCGCGGGAGCTGGCGGATCGGTTTGTGGTGATGTCGCGCGGTGAGGTGGTGGCGCGGGGGAATCGGGACGAGATGGACAGCGAGGAAGTTCGGCGGCATTTGTCGGTTTGAGTTGCTTTCTTTTGCCGCCTTGCGGGTGTGTGTGGCCTGTGCGGGGCGGCGCGCCGGAGGCAGTTGGCCTGCGCTGGCCTGAACCGGCGGGTGGGCTTCGCCCACTACCCTCCGAAATCGCCAGTCGGCGCGTCTGCACAACAACTCGGCCCAAAGGGCCTCAGACAGGTTGTGCAGACCACTGCGCCGCCTTTGGCGATTTCCTCGGCCGCCTCAAGGCCCGAGAAGGGAGTGCGCCCCCGCCGCGCCGCCCATCCGCCACAGGCGCCCACCCACCGCAGCGCCCCGACGCGCCCCCACACCACCCACACCGAGCACACCGAGCACACCGAGCACACCGAGCACCAAGTCACCAAAGCACCAAAGACCCACCAAGACTTCCCCGCTAAACCACGAATAAACAGAAGAATTCACTACAATCAAGCGAATCAGCAGAACTCCCCTGGCCCCCGATCAGCGACCCAACCCCTTCACCCCCGCCGGCAAGGACCCGCCATGCGCTCACTAGACCGAATCGACCTCAAGATCCTCGACGTCCTGCAACGCGACGGCCGCATCGCCATGACCGAGCTCGCCGAGCGCGTCAACCTCTCCGCAACCCCCTGCTCCGAGCGCGTGCGCCGCATGGAACGCGAAGGCGTCATCATGGGCTACTACGCCCGCGTCAATCCCGCCGCCCTCGGCAAGCACCTGCTCGTCTTTCTCGAGATCAAGCTCTCCGCCAAGTCTGGCGACGTCTTTGAACAGGTCAAGAAGGAACTCGCCTTCGTCCCTGAAGTCATGGAATGCCACCTCGTTTCCGGCGACTTCGACTACCTCATCAAGGCGCGCCTGGCAGAGATGTCAAAGTACCGCCAGCTTCTTGGCGAAATCCTCAAGCGCATGCCTGCCTCCGCCGAATCGCGCAGCTACGTCGTCATGGAAGAAATCAAGGAGACCCTCTACCTCGCCGTCGACCGATAACAGACGACCGGCCGATCCATCAGCGATGACCGCCGGCCCCCGGACTACAGCGCCCGCACGAAATCCCACAGCACATCGACATCCGATGTCGCCACGTTGAAGCGAAACCAGTCCGACGCCACATCCCCGGGCCGGAAGTAGGAACCCGGCGCGAGCCAGATCCCGTGCGCAAGCGCCTGCGTTGCGACTTGCGCGCTGCGTGCCGGATCAATCGGCAAACGCGCCCACAGGAACAGCCCCGCGCGCGGCTGATGAAAGACCTCCACCCCCGCATCCAGCATCCGCGCCGCAACACGCTCGTGCGCGCCGTGCAGCTTTTCGACCAGAAAAGCCACGTGCCGGTCGTAATGCCCCTCCACCAGAATATTCGCCGCGACCCGCTCGGCCACTTCCGACGACGTCAGCCCGACCGCCATCTTGGTCCTGGCCAACTCGGCCAGCACGTCGTGATGCGCCGCGATGAAGCCCACCCGCAGCATCGGTGAGATCGTCTTCGAGAACCCTGAAATCGTGATGACCCGGTTCAACCCCTCCATCGCAGCCAGACAGGGAGCGCCAGAGGGCGCGAGATCCCGGTAGATGTCATCTTCGATCACCCACAACCCGTGACGGTCAGCCAGTTGCAGCAAACGAAACGCCGCAGCCAGCGAAAGCGACGCGCCTGAGGGATTCTGCAGCACCGTATTGATGAAGATCGCCTTCGGGCGCGACTGCAGCACGATGTGTTCGAGCCTTGCGAGATCAAGCCCATCGACCGTGCGCGGCACGCCAATCACCTTGAGCCCTGCCAGTTGCAAAATCTGCAGCAGATTGCAGTAGCACGGGTCCTCTACCACCACGGTATCGCCTGCACGCAACAAAGTGCGCACGACCAGATCCAGCCCCTGCGTCGCGCCCTGCGTCAGCAGGATGTTGGATGCATCGACCGGGAGCGCGTGGCGGCGCAGAAAGCCCGCGATCAATTCGCGCAGCGAGGCCATGCCAAAGGGATGGCCATAGCCCCCCAGACGAGGCCCGGGCACCCGGCTGAGCGCGCGAAAGGCGTGCTGCATGCCGCTTTCATTGATCCATTCACCGGGAATCCAGCCGCACCCGGCCTTGATCGGCACAGAGTGATCGGCAAACACGTCCGACAGGAGCCAGGCCGCGCTTAGCGTCGGCGCGGCCCACACTGGCGCCGGCGGCGGCGCGACCGCAGCCGCCTCGGCCACGCGGAACCCGGAACCGCGGCGCGAAACGATCGAACCGATCGACGCGAGACGGCCATAGGCCTCGACCACCGTGAAGGCGCTCACGCCATGATCCCGCGCGAGACTGCGGATCGAGGGCAGCGCATCGCCCGCCCGCAGGCGTCGCTGGCGGATCGCGTCGCCAATGGCGCCCACGATCTGGTCCACCAGCGTCACACCCGTGCGACGATCAAGAATAAAGGGAAGTTGCATGGGGCACCTGTACAGTCAGCACCAAGACAGCCAATACAGTTTGCGCGATATTCCGGCAACTGTACTGGGATTATAGGGCTATAGGACGCTACATTTGCGTATTGCCGTTCCTCGCCCGGAGAAATCTCCCATGAATACCGTCACTGAAAACGTCAGCCTGACCGCCGGACTGGATATGTCCAACTTCTGGATGCCCTTCACTGCCAACAAGCAGTTCAAGACCGCACCCCGACTGCTCAAGGGCGCCAAGGGCATGTATTACACGACCGTCGATGACCGTCAGGTGATCGACGGCTCGGCAGGCCTGTGGTGCGTCAATGCCGGCCACGGTCGTCCCGAGATCATCGAGGCCGTGCGCCGCCAGATGACCGAGATGGATTTCGCGCCGACTTTCCAGATGGCGCACCCGCTCGCCTTTGAAGCCGCCACGCGCGTCGCGCAAGTGATGCCGGCCGGCATGGACCGCATCTTTTTCTCGAACTCCGGCTCTGAAGCCGTCGATACGGCCCTGAAGATTGCGGTCGCCTACCATCGCTCGCGCGGCGAAGGCCAGCGCACGCGACTGATCGGCCGCGAGCGCGGCTACCATGGCGTCGGTTTTGGTGGCATCACGGTGGGCGGCATCTCGGCCAACCGCAAGGCCTTCTCCGGGGTCATGATTCCAGGCGCCGATCATCTTCCGCATACCTGGAATCTTCAGGAGATGGCGTATAGCAAAGGCCAGCCAGCCTGGGGCGGGCACCTCGCCGAGGAACTCGAGCGCATCGTTGCCCTGCACGACGCATCCACCATCGCCGCCGTGATCGTCGAACCGGTCGCCGGCTCCACGGGCGTGCTGATTCCGCCGCAAGGCTACCTGCAGAAGCTGCGCGAAATCTGCACCAAGCACGGCATCCTGCTGATTTTCGACGAAGTCATCACCGGCTTCGGTCGGCTGGGCAAAGCCACCGCCGCCGAGTTCTTCGGCGTTACCCCGGATCTGCTCACGATGGCCAAGGCAATCAACAATGCCTCGATCCCGATGTCCGCGGTCGCCGCCAAGCGCGAGATCCATGACACGATCGTCAACGCGGGCGCCGCCAACGCCATCGAACTGTTCCACGGCTACACCTATTCGGCGCACCCGACGGCTGCCGCGGCTTGCATCGCGACCCAGGATATCTACCGCGACGAGAAGCTGTTCGACCGCGCCGCGGGCCTCGCGCCCACGTTCGAGCGCGCCATCCACGCACTGCGCGGCGAGCCCTTCGTCAAAGACGTCCGCAACCTCGGTCTGATGGGCGCGGTTGAAGTCGAATCGCGCGACGGTGCGCCCGGCACCCGCGGCTACGACATCTTCGTCAAGTGCTTCCAGAAGGGCGTGTTGGTGCGCTACACCGGCGACATTCTGGCTTTCTCGCCGCCCCTGATCGCTACCGAGGCGCAAATCGAGGAAATCTTCGCAACCGTCAAGTCTGTGCTGCACGAGGTTTCCTGACCTGCGCAAGGCTCCGGCCAGCGCCGGATCCTCGTGAAATGCCGAGCCGGCACATTGATGATGTGCCGGCTTTCTTTTGGGGGCTCAGCGCCCCGACCGCGACCGCCACACGGCACACCCTGTCGACTATCATTAGCGCCGTGCGCAATCATTCCATCCGTCCTGGAGCCCAAACTTGATCAACACGCAGCTTCCGTTTCCTTCCGGCCGTCAGCCGGTCCTGGCCCGCAACATCGTTTCGTGCTCGCAACCACTGGCCGCGCAGGCAGGCATCGCCGCAATCGCCCGTGGCGGCAACGCCATCGATGCCGCGCTCGCTGCCGCGATCACGCTGACGGTGGTCGAACCCACCATGAACGGCATCGGCGGAGACGGCTTTGCCATCCTCTGGGATGGCCAGACGCTGCATGGGCTCAACGCCTGCGGTCGCGCCCCGATGGCCTGGACGCCGGAACGATTCCGCGACCTTCCCGGCATGCCCGATCGCGGCTGGGATTCTGTCACCGTGCCTGGCGCCGTGTCGCAATGGGTCGCGCTTTCCAGTAAATTCGGCAACCTCCCCTTCGAGGATCTTTTTGTCGACGCGATCCGCCATGCGCGCGAGGGGTTCCCCGTGAGCCCCGTCATTGCCCGCCAGTGGCGCGATGCCGTTGCCGAGCTCAAGGACTTCCCGGGCTTCAGTGCCTTCATGCCCAATGGGCGCGCACCCGAGGCAGGCGAAATCTGGCGCTTTGCCGACCAGGCCGACACCCTTGAAGAAATCGCGCGCACGAAGGGCGAATCCTTCTACCGCGGCCGGCTCGCGCGCGCGATTGCCGCGTTCGCCGAGGAGCACGGCGGCGCGATGACCGAGGCGGATCTTGCGGCCCACCAGGCCGATTGGGTCGACACGATCTCGGTGCGCTTTGAAGATCATGACGTGCACGAGATCCCGCCCAATGGCCAGGGCATCGCGACACTGCTCGCGCTCAACATCATTTCGCATTTGCCCTACAAGCAGACGCGCCCGGGCTCGGCCGAGCGTATGCACCTCGAGATCGAGGCGATGCGGGTCGCCTTCGCCGACCTTTACGCCCACATTGCGGATCCCGCCCACATGCGTGTCAGCGCCGAAGCGCTGCTCGATCCCGCCTACGCGAAAGAGCGCGCCCGACTGATCGATCCCAGGCGTGCGGGCAACTACGCGCCCGGCGCACCGCCCTCGGGCGGCACGGTCTACCTCTGCGCCGCCGATGCCCAGGGGCGGATGATCTCGCTCATCCAGTCCAACTACAAGGGCTTCGGCTCGGGACTCGTCGTCCCCGGAACCGGGATCGCCTTGCACAACCGCGGCTTCGGCTTTGTCAATACGCCCGGCCATCCGAACCAGGTGGCCGGCGGCAAGCGCCCCATGCACAGCATCATCCCCGCCTTCATGACCCGCGACGGTAAACCCGTCATGGCCTTCGGCGTGATGGGCGGCAACATGCAGGCCCAGGGGCATATGCAGATGGTGCTTCGGCGCACGGTTGAAGGGCTCAACCCGCAGGCGTGCTCGGATGCGCCCCGCTGGCGCATCAACGATGCCGCGGTGCTGACCCTTGAGCACGCGGTCAGCAAGGCAGTGGTCGACGGACTCATCGCCATGGGCCACGTGCCGCGCGTCGCGGCGCCCGACAGTCTGGACTTCGGCAGCGCGCAGTTGATCGAGCGCCTCGCGCAGGATACCAGTGGCATGTGCTCGTACATCGCGGGATCGGATCACCGCCGCGATGGCCAGGCGATCGGCCGCTAAGGAGAGGCCATGGTTCCACGGATCATTGCTTTTTTCATTGCGGCTTTTTGGTTTTCGTTCGCGGGCACAGCGCTTGCGCAGACGCCTGCGGAAAAGGCCATCGTCGGTCGCTGGCTTGTCGAGGTCACCGAGCCGATCGCCCCCGACGAGTCAGGTTCGACGGGCGAGCTGCGCGTCACCGGAGTTGATGAATACCTGGCCGACGGAACGCTCAGGAGCCAGGGGCAGGTCATCATGCTGTTCAAATATCCGGACGGCGCTACCCTCGAGGCCGCCTGGCTGACCACAGCCTTAAGCGAATGGCGTATCGCCAATAGCGTACTGAGCGAAAGGATCCTCGAGGTGAAGGCCACCCCCGATTACGTCAAGGCGAACGGCAATCCAGCGAACAAATCCGATCAGGAGGAATTCTTCCGTCAGGCCAACTTTAGCGTCGAAGACCTGATGCCGCGCGGCCAGACCACCCAGGATCAGATCATCACCATCGACGTAGACCGCTTCGTGTACGACATGAAGGACGCTGCCGGCAACCTGATGCGTCGAACGAAGGTTCGCACGACGAAAGACTTTTCTGCATTCAGAAAGTCCTGACGCGGCGCCTGGCGCGCTTACAGTTGCGCGCAGATCGCCGGGCTGAACCCGGCGCCCTCGCGACCCGATCCAGTTTGCCGCGTGGCTGGCAGGGCCGCGTCCCTAGGCTGCATCCCGCGCGAGGATCGTCAGCGCCGCAGCCTGGGCGCGCGGGACGATCGTGTCGATGCGGCAGAATTCGTCGGGAGAATGCGGATGCGCACCAACCGGCCCCGTGGCGCACAGCGTGGGCGCGCCGACGGACGCCGTGAGCCCGCTATCCGCGGAGCCGCCGGTGAACTCACCGCTCACCGTCAGCCCAAGTTCTTCGGATGCCATGCGGTAATCCGCGAGCAGATCGCGGCTTGCGTCGGTCTGGAACAGCGGCAGAAAACTGCCCTCGTGGGTGATGCGACCGCACGTGCAGGGCAGCGCCTCGCCTTCGATGATTTCCTTGATGCGCGCGTGAAGCTGCTCACGATCGACCTCGCCCGTGAACCGCACGTCGAGCTGGCCGGCCGCGAACGGCGCCACGGTGTTGACCGAGATGCCGCCGCGCACCGTGCCGACGTTGGCCGTCACCCCGGTCGCGCGATCGGTCAACTGGTGCAGCGCGATGATCTTGCGCGCCAGCGCCTCGATCGCACTCGCGCCCTTTTCATGATTGACACCTGAATGCGCGGCTACGCCATCGACCTCGAAGTCGATGAAAAACGCGCCCTTGCGACCGGTGACGACATTGCCGCTCGGGCGACCGGGCTCGCTGTTCAGGACGGTTGCAGCACCACGGGCCATCGACAGGATCAGCGCGCGCGAAGACGGCGATGCGATTTCCTCGTCCGCGGTAAACAGGACACGGATCGGCAGGCGATTGCCACCGAACTTCGCGAATGCCATCGCAACGTAGGTATTCATCACCAGTCCGGCCTTCATGTCAGCCACACCCGGGCCATAGGCAATGCTGCCTTCCACACGGTAAGGGCGCTCGGCCACAGTGCCGTCCGGGAACACGGTATCCATGTGCCCCATCAACAGCACGTGGGGCTCGCCAGGACCACCGCTGCCGGGAACCTCGGCCGAGAGGCAGTTGCCGTGCGTAACGCTCGGGTGGATCGTGGTTTGGATGCCCGCCGATTGCAGACGCTCCTGCAGGATCTGGCCTACGCGGTCGACCCCTGCCTTGTTGTAGCTGCCGCTTTCGGTGTTGACCAGTTGCGCGAGCAGCGCAAACATCGCACCCTCCTGGGAGCGGAGCCAGTCGAGAATCTCCTGGCGGGTCTTGGCATCGGCCATGTCGGTTCCTTGTGCGTTGGATAACGGGACGCGGACAATTTTACGCCGCCGGGAACCCGTTGCCGGCGACCTGCGCAGCGACTGCCCGCGCGCGACGATCTGCCGCCCGCATCTCCGCATCTCCGCCTCTCCGCCTCTCCGCCTCTCCGCCTCTCCGCATCGCTGCATCTCCGCATCTCCGCATCTCCACATCGCTGCATTGCCGCATCGCCTTACCGGCGATCACCTCGGCGTGCGAGTATATTTGTGCGGACGCGCCGAACTATGATCAGGCACCGCTGCCCCTGCCCATGAATGCCTTAAGAAACCTGGATCTCGCCAGGCCGATGCACCGGGTCCTTACGCTGATCCTGCTTGCGCTTGCCATCGTCACCGGGCCTGCCCTGGGCCAGGATATCGAGCCAAGGGCCTATTCCAACGCGCCGATCGGTATGAACTTCCTTGGCGCAGGTTATGCAGAAGCACAAAGCACCCGCTACCGCACGGGCAGCGAAATCGTCGGCTATTCCCATGTCTTCGCGCTGGCGGGCCAGTCGGCCCACATCGATATCGTGGTGCCGTATGCACAATTGACCGGCACCGCACCCGTTGGCAGCCAGTCGGTCACCCGCGCCACGGAAGGCCTCACCGATCCGCTGGTCCGGCTGACAGCCAACCTTTACGGGGCACCCGCGCTCAGCCTTGAAGAGTTCGCCAGCTACCATCAGGATCTCATCATCGGCGCAAGCCTCACGGCCTCGGTCCCCTGGGGCAACTACGACAGCCGCCAACTGGTGAACATCGGCGCCAATCGCTGGTTCGTGCAACCGGCGATCGGCGCCTCGCAGGCCATCGGCCCGTGGAAGCTGGAGCTCGCGACCGCCGTCACGCTGTTCACCGAAAACAAAGACTTCTTCGGCGGCAAGACGCGATCGCAGGATCCGCTTTACTCCGTCGAGAGCCATGTGATTTATGGATTCAAGTCGGGCGCGTGGCTGTCGGTCGACGCCACCTACCTGACGGGCGGTCAATCGTCGATCAACGGAAAGCTGAACAACGACCTGCAGGAAAACTGGCGGCTCGGCGCCACGCTGGCGATCCCCGTCAATCGCAACAACTCCATCAAACTTTACGCAAGCCAAGGGGTGTTTTCGCGCACCGGCAACGGCTATGATCTGTTTGGTATCGCCTGGCAATACCGATGGGGTGCCGGGCTCTGACCAACGATCAGGATGCAGCCGAACATGGACACCAGGACTCGACCAGCGCAGTTTCCCAGCGTCTGCCCGCACGATTGCCAGAGCGCGTGCGCGCTGAAGGTCGAAGTCGATACAGGCCCCGACGGCCTCGCGCGCGTCGGGCGTGTGCACGGGGGTGACCAGCCCTACACCGACGGGGTAGTGTGCGCCAAAGTCGCGCGCTATGCCGAGCGCGTGCACCACCCGGATCGCCTTGCCACGCCTCTGCGGCGCACCGGTGCAAAAGGTTCTGGTCAGTACGCACCGCTCTCGTGGGATGCGGCGCTCGATCTGGTCGCGGAGAACTTCAGCCGCGCGATCGCAAGGCACGGTGCCGAGACCGTGTGGCCCTACCACTACGCAGGCACGATGGGTTTCGTACAACGCGGTGCGATCCGGCGCCTCGCCAACGTGGGCGGCTTTTCGCAGCAACTTGAGACATTCTGCGTGGCGCTGTCCGACGCTGGCTGGCTCGCCGGCACCGGCGACAAACGGGGGACGGATGCGCGCGAGCTCATCGAGTCGGATCTGATCGTAATCTGGGGTGGCAACCCCGTCCACACGCAAGTGAACCTCATGAGTTGGGTGCAGAAAGCCCGGCGTGGGCGCGACGCGCCCCTGGTGGTGGTCGATCCGTACCGCACGCCGACGGCCGCCAAGGCCGATATTCACCTGGCGCTGCGCCCCGGCACGGATGGCGCGCTTGCCTGTGCCGTCATGCACGTGTTGCTGGCCGAAGGGATGGCCGACCGGGATTACATGGCGCGCCTGACGGATTTTTCACCCGAGGTCGAGGCCCATCTCGCCACACGCACACCCGAATGGGCAGCGACCATTACCGGGCTCACGGTCGAGGAAATCGTCGGCTTCGCCCGCCTTTACGGACAACGCCGCAGGAGCTACCTGCGCCTGGGCGTCGGGTTCACACGCCAGCGCAACGGCTCGGCCGCCATGCACGCGGTAACTTGCCTGCCTGCGGTCACGGGTGCGTGGCAACATCGCGGCGGCGGCGCGCTCATTGGCAACGGCGGTATCTACAAACTCAATACGCATTTTCTCTGGGGCCTGGACGCAGGCGTCGCACAGGCACGGTATCTCGATATGGGGCGCATCGGCGCGGTACTCGCCGGCGATGCGCGTGACATCGGCGACGGCCCGCCGGTCACGGCCATGCTGATCCAGTCGACCAATCCGGCAGTCGTCGCACCCGAGAGCCTGAAAGTGCGGCGCGGCCTCATGCGCGAGGATCTCTTCACCTGTGTACACGAGCAGTTCATGACCGACACGGCAAAACTTGCCGACGTCGTCCTGCCGGCCACCACCTTCCTCGAGCATGATGATCTCTACCAGGCATCCGCGCACACGTACCTGCAGACCTCGCGCGCGCTGATCCCGCCGATCGGGCAGAGCCGCTCCAACCAGTGGTGTGTCTCGCAGATCGCCGCGCGCCTGGGCATCGAGCATCCCGCTTTCGGCATGGACGACTGGTCTTTGGTGCAGCGTGTGCTGACCGACTCGGGTCGCACGGGCAATGGCGCCTTTGAGGACGACGCCTGGCTCGATTGCGCCCTGCCCTTTGATGACGCACACTTCCTCAATGGTTTTGCAACGCCGGATCGCAAGTTTCACTTCCAGCCGGACTGGTCGCGCGTGGGACCCAACCATGCGAGCATGCCGCGCTTTCCTGATCACCAGGATGTCAATAACGCATGCACACCGGAATTGCCCTACCGACTGGTTGCGGCGCCTGCCCGCAACTTTCTCAACACGTCGTTCACCGAGATGCCCTCTTCGCGTGCCGCCGAAAAGCGCCCCACCGCGCTGCTGCATCCCGAGACGGCCGAGCGCTTTGGAATCCAGGACAACGACCTGGTCCGCCTGGGCAATGACCTGGGCAGCGTCGTGGTGCATGCCAAGCGGTTTGACGGCCTTCAGCCCTCGACCGTCGTGCTAGAGAGCCTGTGGCCCAATGACGCATTCATCGAGGGCATTGGCATCAACGTGCTGGTCAGCGCCGAGCCCGGATTGCCCGCAGCCGGCGCCGCCTACCACGACACGGCAATCTGGATTCGCAAGGAACCTGCTAACGCCGCCTCGGGCTGAGAATCTGCCAACCCAGGAGCGACCAACTACTCTGCGCAGGGGTGGCCCGGTGATTGTGGTGACTCGTGAAAAAATCCTTCGGGGCAACAACCCAAGAGCGCGCCTAGTTCAGAACAATGCGAGTATCCTCAGCGGCATAGGCTCTCATCGCGGCAGGTGCAACCTGCGCCCACCAATCTCATCGATCCCTTTGCACACGGCCGCGGCACAGGGGATAACTCAATAGCAAACACGGGAAGCAGACAATGCGGCCAGGCACGGAATCGTCTCCGTTCCTTAAAAGGGAACGCGCTCACCTTGGCATCTGGCTGTCGGCGATCGCGTTGATCGTGACGCTTATTGTGCCAACGCTTGTCTCGCTGCAATTAGCACGCATGCAGTCACTTCAACACGCCAGGGAAACCGCCGAAGTTATCGCAAAATCAGTCAACCAGACATTCATCGGCTTGATCGACGCGGCGGACAATGCGCTTCTCACGAGTGCGGATGAAGTCACGCGCCAATTGCGGGAAGGCGCATTGAATGCCACCGAGCTCACGGGTTTTCTTCAGCGACAAACCAATCGCCTTCCACATATCGCTTACGTGCGCTTATCAGACGAAGCAGGCGATCTTCTCTACGGGCCCAATATACGATCGGACCCTATTAACATCGCCGACCGTGATTACTTTTTGACGTTAAAAAACGATGCGCAGTCAGGGCGCATTGTTGGGGCTCCCATCATCGGCCGCACGGACGGCAAATGGGTTTGGCCGATTGCGCGCCGTCTTAATAAGCCCGATGGAACATTTTCTGGAGTCGTGGTTGCGGGAATTAGTATCGATGAAATTCAACGGATGCTATTGGCCATGCCGGTTGGCCAAGGCGGCGTGGTTGCGCTGCGGGATTCGCAGTTGGGGGTTATCGCTCGAAATTCGAGCGGTGCGGTCGGCGACGCTCCTCCAGGAGACAAACGACTGACCTCAAAGTTCTCCGATGCATTCCAGAAGGATGGATCTCAAGGCACGTACATCGGTGGCGGGGCCGGAGTCGATCGAATCGATCGGGTGTTCTTCTATGTTAGAAACGCCAAGTACGGCTATATGGTCAATGTCGGCGTTTCGCTCGAAGCAGCACTTGCGGATTGGCGCGATCGAGCGTGGAGACAGTGTTTATTCCTGCTGGGATTTACATTGTTGTTGCTGGGATTCGCCTGGTATGCAACCCGCGCATTGAGGCGTCAGCAGGCGGACGCTGAACGACTTGCTTTCAGTCGACAACAATTCGATACCCTGTCCAATTACGATCCGCTGACCAATCTTCCGAACCGACAGGCATTGGAAGATCGATTGACTGTTGCCATTGAGAAGGTCAAACACCATGGCATGGTTGGGGCCATCCTGTTCCTCGATCTCGACGAATTCAAGGCCATCAATGACTCACAGGGCAACAAGGCCGGAGATTGGGTCTTACAGGAGGTCGGACGGCGATTGGCAAGTTGCATTAGTGGTAACGACACCGTGGCGCGTGCCGGTGGAGATGAATTCGTCATCCTGTTGGAAGCGTTGGCCACAAAGCGCGTAGATGCAGCGAACCGCGCCGAAAGCATTGGGGAAGTGATTCTCGCGACGCTGAGAAGCCCCATTCAGATCGAAGGCAATCAATCCCATCTGACGGCAAGTATCGGTGTTGCCTTGCTCGACAAACAATCGCCGACGGCAGATCAGCTGCTCGCGCAGACTGCCATCGCGATGACCCAAGCCAAGCATGCCGGGCGCAATTGCATTCGGTTTTTTGACCCGATCATGCAGGACGAAATCACAAAGCGTATACAGCTTGATAGCGGGTTGCGATCTGCGATTGATCAACACGAATTTCGCTTGTACTACCAGGTGCAGGTCGATGAATTTTGGCATGTGACAGGGGCGGAAGCACTGATTCGCTGGATGCATCCTGATCGGGGCGTCATCGGGCCGATTGAATTCATACCCCGAGCCGAAGAATCCGGGCTCATCCAGAAAATCGGTCAGTGGGTCCTCAATGAGGCGTGCCAACAGCTGAAACAATGGGAATCGAATCCAGCGACACGCAAGTTAGTTCTGTCAATCAATGTCAGCGCCAGGCAGTTCCGCCAGACGGACTTTGTCGATCATGTGTTCGTTGCCATTGAGCGCTATGGAATAAATCCGGAGCGACTGGCGCTTGAGCTGACCGAAAGCGTGATGCTGGGCAACCTGGAAGACACGATCATGGTGATGAACGCCTTACACAGCAAGGGGATTAAGCTGTCGCTCGACGACTTCGGCACCGGGTACTCTTCGTTACAGTACCTGAAACAGTTGCCGATCGATCAACTCAAAATCGATCAATCGTTTGTCAGCGACATCGGCACTGATCGTGGTGATGACGCCATCATCAGCACGATTCTCGCAATGGCGCATGCGTTGCATCTGGATGTGATTGCCGAGGGTGTCGAAACGACCCAGCAGCGAGACATCCTGATCAATGAGGGATGCAAGCGCTTTCAGGGATATCTGTTTGGCAAACCGGTTCCCATTGCAGAGTTCGAAGCGAACCTATCGCGGCAAACTGGATGACCGCTTAGGGTCTGCAACGTTTTGCTCAGCGCCCCGAAAACTGCGGCGCACGCTTTTGTGCAAAGGCCGCCTCAGCTTCCTTGTGATCCGCAGTGAACCAGAGTCGACCGAACTCTGAGCGCGCAAGCATGCGGGCCTGGTCGCGCGGCGCCTGCAGCGTCTGCGCGACGACTTGCTTCATTGCCTTGAGCGACAGCGGTGCCGCGGTATCGAGTCGTGCGGCGTAACGAAGCGCGGCATCAAGCGCCGACTCCCCTTGCGCCACGAAATCGACGAGCCCGAGCCGATGCGCTTCGGTTGCATCGACACGATCTCCACTGAGCAGAAGCCGCATGGCCGTACCCCGGCCGGCGACCGCGAGCACACGTTCAATACCGTTCCAGCCCGGGATGATCCCCAGACGGGATTGCGGAAACCCCATCTGCACACCTGCCGCCGCGAACCGCATGTCACATGCAAGCGCCAATTCGAGGCCGCCGCCGATGGCGTAGCCGTTGATCGCCGCAAAGACCGGAAGCTCGCACGATTCAACGAGGTCGAGAACGCCGGCCGCCCGATCGAAAATCTCGTGCAGCCCCTCGGCATCCTCGATCGTGCTGTAGCGTTTGACATCGCCGCCGGTGCAGAAGAACTTCTCGCCCGCCCCGGTGATGATCACGGAGCGCAACGACGAGTCGGTGCGGCACTTTGCCAGTGCCCCCTCAAGGGCCACCACCAGCTCCAGTGACAACGCGTTTCCGGCATCCTGCCGGTCGAGCGTCAGGATGCGCGTTGAGCCCTGCTGCGATTCGATCAGCATGGTCGCATCCTTACGGACGATCACAAATGTGCATCAGGATCCCCCCCAGGCCCTTGGGATGCGTGAACCCGATCAGCGCGCGTCGCGAACCCGGGCGGCCTTTGAGGTCGATCATGGGGACGCCCGCCGCATGCAGCTTGGTCAGCACGGCGTTGATATCCGTCGACTTCAGCGCGATATGGTGCAAACCTGCACCGCGTGTCTGCACGAAGCGCGTGATCGCCCCCTGGTCGCCTTTAGTGTTGCCTGGCTGACCGTGCACGACCTCCGCATCCTGGTTCGGGTCGAAGTTCGCGAGGAACTCGAGCTCGCAATCGCCGACGGTGATGAAGCTCACGCGCAGCCCACCGGCCGGCACCGGCTTGCGGTTGTGATAAACCACGCCGTACTTGTCCGATGTGAAGCTTTCGATCGCCATGGTGACTTCCATGTCGGTCTGGCGGCTCTCGACCTCGAAGCCCAGCTTGCCCGCGAAAATCTTTTCCGAGCGATAGACATCCTCGACCGCGACGCCAAGGTGGTCGATCCGCTCGATGGGGCCGCCCGGTGCATGCAGCTTGAGATCCGGCTTGCCGGTAAACCAGGTGATGACGCCATCGGTCGTTGCGCGCGGCAACTTGTAGACCGCTTGCCCGCCAAGCCCCGGCTCGCCTTTGGCGGAAAGCTCCAGCCCCTGGGCCGCAAGCTGTGCGCGCGTTGCCTCGATGTCGTCCGACACCAGTGCGATGTGATGCACGCCGGGCTTGTCCTGACCACCGACCATCGGGTCGCCCACCGGGAACACGGCGAGCGCCGCACGACCGATCGTGAACACCGGCACGATTTCCCCGGTGAGCCCCGACACCAGCTCGTTGCGGGGCAACCCGAGCTGATGCTCGAACACCGCCGAGGTTGCCGCGACGTCGTTCGATACCAGTGCGACGTACGCAATGTCTTTTGCAATCATGTTCATGTTATTCCTCAACTTCCGAAACGACGCCCTTGCCCACGAGCTCATTGATCCTCGACTCGGCAATCCCGAACTCGCGCAGCACCTCGCGCGAATGCTGGCCGAGCAGCGGCGGCGGCGTGCGCACCGACTTGCCTTGCATTGCCTCCATCCGGATCGGATTGGCCAGCACGCGCAGCCGGCCAAGCGTCGGATGGTCGATTTCCTCGATCATGCCGGCCTTCGAGATATGTGGATCCTCGAACGCCTGCTTGAGGTTGAAGATCGGGCCCGCAGGCAGACCCAGCTTCACGAGATCCAGAGTCCATTCCATCTTGCCGCGTGTGATGAACTTCGCGTTCAGCAGCGGCTTGAGCTCTTCGCGGTTCTTCATGCGCAGCGCGTTCGTGGTGAAGCGCGCGTCGGTGATGAGTTCAGGCATGCCGATCAGCTCACAGAGCTTGGCATACGTATCGTTGGTCGCCGCTGCCAGATTGAAAGGCCCGTCCTTCGCCTCGAACACGCCGTAAGGGCAAATCACCGGATGGTCGTTGCCCGCCACGCCCGGCGTGTCGTCAAGCGTCAACTGGCGTTGGCCTTGCACGTTCAGCAAGCCGATCAGGCCGCCGAGCAACGAGGTCTCGACCAGTTGCCCAACGCCCGTCACATTGCGTTGAAAGAGCGCCGCCTGCACGCCGAGCGCGGCCCACATGCCGCCCACGACGTCGCCGATCGGAATGCCCACGCGCACCGGGCCGGTCTGTGCGTGGCCGGTCAGGCTCATCAGCCCCGACATGCCCTGGGCGATCTGGTCCATACCCGGCCAATCCTCGTAGGGGCCACCTCGCCCCATCCCCGTGACCGAGCACATGATCACGCGCGGGTTGATCTTGTGGATCGCCTCCCAGGACATGCCCATCGCTTCCATCACGCCGGGTTTGTAGTTCTCGATGACGACATCGACATCGCGGATCATTTCGCGCAACAGCTCAAGACCCGCAGGATCCCGGAAGTTGACCACCAGGCTGCGCTTGTTACGGTGCACTGAAAGGTAATAGACGCTGATGCCTTCCTTGAAAGGACCCCAGCCGCGGATCATCTCTCCGCCTGTCGGCTCGACCTTAATGACTTCGGCGCCCAGGTCCGCGAGGATCATGGTGCAGAAGGGACCCGCGAGCGCGCGCGTCAGATCCAGTACTTTGACTCCAGCTAGCGGCAGTGCCATATTTTCCCCCTGGCCTATGGCCTTATGGTTGGCGTTGTTTGGCAAGCAGCCCCATCACTTCAGGGCCGATGTCTTTTTCGTATTCCGCGTAGACGCGGGCGGTCGCGGCTTTCCACCTGGCAAGTTCCTCAGGTGCGAGGGCGTTGATCTGGCGCCCCTGCTTGGTCAGAAATTCTGCGTCCGTGCGATCCAGCTCCCTGACGCCCTGGATTTCGGCAGCCGTGACCTCGGCAAGCGTCTTCGAAATCAGGGTGCGCTGCTCTGCACTCAGACGATTCCACGCTTTGTCCGACGCCATGACCGTGTAGCCGAGGACCGCGAGCGTGCCGACGTTGGTACCATACTTGGCCGCCGGGAAGATCTTCCAGAAGCTGTAGGTCGATTCGAACCCGTCGACCGTGCCCTGGCTGACAGCCGTCGTCAATTCAACCGGCGAAAGATGGATGGGTTCCACGCCGAGCGCCTTGAGCGCGGACTCCGCAGGTGCCCCACCGATCACCCGTATCGTCATCCCCTTGAGATCCGCAGCCGTATTGACCACCCGCTTGGTATTGGTGAGCAAAACATCGCCCGCAGCCCACCAGCCAAGGATGTTGATACCCTTTTCCTTGGCGAGCGCGTTGATGTGGGCACCGAGTGGCTTGGTGACGTCGAGCAGCGCCGGCAGATCGTAGGGCGTGGGGGTCAGGTATGGCAGGTCGACGATCCGCATCGCGGGGATCACCACTGAAAGATAAGACGCCACCGCCAGTTGCATGTCGAGGCTGCCATTGTTGAGCGCCTGGATCGCGTCTGCATCCTTGTAGAGTTGCCCGGAGGGGAACACCTGCACCTCGATGCTTCCGTTGCTGCGCTCCTTGACGAGCTTGGCCCAGCGGTCGATATAGACATGGCCGTAATGCGTGACAGGCAACTCGTGCGCCAGCCGGATCTTGGTCTGCGCCCAAGCGGAGCCGGACAGGGCCAGCGTCGCGACGAGCAAGAGCATGTTTCTGAACTTCAGCATGGTAAGTCTCCGAAAAATTGCCTGTCAGCGCAGCATCGACGGCAGCCAGGTTGAAAAGAACGGGAAGTACGTCATCAGTACCAGCCCGCACAACAGAAATGCATAGAAGGGGAGCAGGGCGCGCACGATCTGCTCGATGCGCAAACCCGAAATCCCGGACAGCACGTAAAGATTGATTCCCACGGGCGGCAGCAGCACGCCAAGCTCGATGTTGACCGTCATCAGCACGGCCAGATGCAAGGGATCGATCGCCAGCGCCGTCGCGATCGGGAAGATCAGCGGCAGCGTAATCACGAGCATCGACAGCCCGTCGAGAAAGCAGCCCAGCACCAGCAACATTCCATTGAGAATCATCAGAAACTGGATAGGCGAAAGATCCAGCGCCACCACCTGCTCGACCACGCGCTGGGGCACACCCTCGGCCGTCATGACGAACGCGAACAGAGATGCTCCAATCAGGATGAGGTACAGCATGCAGGAGATGCGAACGGTCGAGCGACAGATGTCGATCAGGTCCCGAAACGTCACTGCGCGGTACACCAGCACGGCAACAGCGAGGCCGTAGGCCACCACGACTGCGGCGACCTCCGTCGGCGTGAAGAGGCCCGAGTAAATCCCCACGACCACCACCAGAGGCATGGCAATGACCCAGCCCGACTTGATCAGGGCCTTGCCCACGCGGGGCAGATCGAGCTTTTCGCGCTTGCCGAAACCGCCCATCCAACCCAGCACGCCCACCATGATCATGAGCGAAAAGCCCAGGACCAGGCCGGGCAGCAGCCCGGCGATGAACAAGGGGCCAACGGGTGTCTGCGTGATGCTGCCAAAGAGCACCATCGTCAGGCTCGGAGGAATGAGAATACCGAACGTCGACGCGCACGCGATGATCGCCGTGGAAAACCCTTGCGGGTAACCCGCCTTGCGCATCACCGGCAGGCCGAACGATCCTACGGCGGCGGCTTCAGCAGCGGTGGAGCCGGTGATTCCAGCAAAAAACATGCACGTCAGCACGGTGGCCGAGCCCGTGCCGCCGGGGACCGGCGCGAGCATCGAGCGGGTCAGCTCGACCAGTGGCTCGAGCAGTTTTCCGCGAATCGCCAACTCGCCCGCCATGATGAACAGGGGAATCGCCAGCAGCAGATAATTGCTCGCGGTCGACATGATCGACAGGGGAATCGAAGGCGCCAGGTCGCTTGCAAAGATAAACACGGCCGCGAGCGAGCTGCCAATGAGCGCCAGTGCAACCGGCACGCCGGCAAACAGCAGCGCCAGCAACAGCACGACGGTGAAGGTCGCCATCATTCCGCGGACTCCGTCGGTGGCGAGAGAGGCTCGGGCTCGCGGCCGCGCACCCGCGCCCATCCGTGCGCCATGAGCAGCGCAAAGCCGATCACCATGGAGATCGTGACGATCCAGAGCGGAAACCGCAGGGCTGTATTGGATACCGCGCCCGTTGAGAACTGGCGCAGGCAAAGCTCTGAGCCCAGCCAGACCATGCTTGCGGCGATCGCAACCATCGCAAGCGCGCCGAACCCGTGCAGCAGCTTCTGGGCCGGGAGCGGCAGCTTGCGCACGACGATGTCCAGGCCGAGCTGCGGCCCGCGGGAAAACGCGCCGGCCAGCGCAAGAAACACCGCCCATACGAAACCGTAGGTCGGGATTTCCGTGATCCACGATGGCGACATCGAAAATAGATTGCGCAGCACCACGCCCGCAAAGATGAGCGTTGCCGACACCAGCGTCAGGATTGCCGCGAGTGTCTCTGCACTTCTTTCGATGACGCCAAGGACCGTATTTTTCTGGTCGTTCTTTGACGACATAATGTCTCCCCCTCGGATTCTTCCGCTATCCCGATTCGCCCGCCTTCCGGTATCGATGAATCAGGTCCTCAATGTGCGCGCGTGCCGCCTGCGCGGCAGCCCGCCCGTCGCGCGCCCGTATCGCCCTGACGATTGCGCCGTGCTCGACGATCGATTGTTCCGCCGATTCGGGCAGACGCGACATCGCCGCCTGATAACGGCGCAGCTGGCGCTTGATCTGGTCGTACTGGCGCACCAGAATCGAATTGCCGCAGCCCTCCACCAGCACCTCGTGAAACTCCCCCGCGAGGCTGTAATAGTTTTCAAGCCGCTGCCCGGACACGGATGCCTTCATTCCGTCGATGATGCGATCAAGACGCGCCACGACCTCTTCATTCGGTTTCCCCGCCAATATCTCGGCGGCGTACCCCTCGAAAATCGCCCGCACGGCGAAAAGCTCCAGCATCTCCGCATCGGAAATCTCGCTGATCGAGGTTCCCCGATGGGGGTGAATCGTCACAAGCCCCTCGCCCTCCAGGACGCGAAAGGCCTCGCGCAAGGGCACGCGGCTCACGCCGAGTTGCTTGACGAGCGCGGCCTCGACGAGCCTGGTGCCGGGCGGCAGCGAGCCATCGACGATCGCCTTGCGAATCGTCGCTGCAACCCGCTCCGGGAGCAGTTCCACCTCAGGCCGTTCAAGTGTGCTTAATGTCATTGGATTGTATAAATGTTCTACAATTCTACGATCCCGATCCGGCACTCAACAACCTGTCGTTTACCCTTGGGTTACCTTCCAAACAAGCATTAACATGGCTCGCCGGCTTTCACGTTGGCTTGCCGACTTTCCTCAACGACCGCCCGCGCCAGGCTGACGCCATGCAGATGCAATCCCCCGATTCGGGCAGTTTTGACGTGGCCGTCATGGGGGGCGGCATCCTGGGCTCCAGCGTTGCATACCACCTGCTCCTGCAAAGCCCCGGCCTTTCCGTTGCAGTCATCGAGCCCGATCCGACCTACGAATTTGCCTCCACCCCGCGGGCCTCGGGCGGTTGTCGCGTTCAGTTCACTTGCCCGGAAAATATTGCGCTGTCGCTCGCAAGTCTCGATTTCATCCGGGAGTTTCCTTCGGTCATGGCGACCAGAGACCATCCCGCTCCAACCGACTGGGTCGAGGGCGGGTATCTCTTCATCGTTCCGCCCGGGCAGACCGCGCAGCTTGAGCGCAACGTGGCCCGGCAACGCGCGATGGGATGCGTTGTCGACTTGCTCACACCGATGGAGCTCAAGCGCCGCTTTCCGTCGATGAACGTCGACGATCTGGGGGCTGGCGCATTAACGCCCCACGACGGCTGGTGCGATCCCTCAAGCCTCTTATGGGGCTTTCGCCGCAAGGCCGTCGAACTCGGCGCGCGCTACATCGCTGACCGCGTCGAGGCGGCCGAATGCGATCGGGCCAAGGCCAGGGCTGTATTGCTCGCGGGCGGCACGCGCATCGCCGCCCACGCCTTTGTCAACGCCTGCGGAGCCTGGTCGGGCATCGTCGCGCAAAAATTTGGCATGGCCCTGCCGATTACCCCGATGCGCCGCTTCGAGCACTATTTCACCCCGGCGACCCCGATGGAGTCGCTGCCCTACGTGAAGGACGTCGCCCGTCTGGCGTTTCGCTCGGAAGGTCGTGGGTTCTCGGGCGGGCTGGTCGATGGCGACGAACGCCGCGGCTTTACCTTCGACGTAGATCACGATTATTTTGAGCGTGTGGTCTGGCCCGCTATCGCACACCGGTTCCCGCCGCTTGCGGCTGCCCGCTGCCAAAGAACCTGGGCGGGCCTGTACGAACAGAACGAGCTCGACGGCAACGCGATCATCGGCCCATGGACCGGTGGTTTGGCCAACCTGTACACCGTGGCGGGCTTTTCAGGCCACGGCATGATGCATGCCCCGGCCGCGGGCCGCGCCATTGCGGAACTGATCCTGCATGGCCGCTACCAGACGCTGGATCTTGAGCGCCTGGGGTACCAGCGCGTCGTGGATAACCGACCCTATGCGGAGGAGGGGATCCTCTAGGTCGCCCGGGATGCCCGCCGGGGCTATCAGGCGACGGCATTAAGGTATTGTTGAAGTAAGATGTGAGAATCCTTTACCTTCCCGAATTCGCTGGCTCTCCCCATTCGTTGCCTTTCCCCATTCGTTGCCAAGACCTTAGAAAATGCCACTGCTGAGCCGAACAACAAAGATCCTCATCGCACTGGCCGTCGTCATTGTTATTTTGCTCGTCCTGAATAGTTACCCGGACGAACCGATACAGCACTTCTCGGATACCCCACGCACGCAGTACGACGCAAGATCCAGAGAGCGGCTTGCCGAGCAAGCCCGGGAAGAGGCCCAGGCCAAAGTCGCCGAGCGCGCAAAGGCCGACACGCAGGACGCACCCGCCGCCGCGCAGACCAAAACCGAAACGGACGCTGCCTCGAAGGCCAGGGCCCGTGCAGAGGCCGATGCGGCCGCCAAGGCAAAGGCCAAAGCTGAGGCTGAAGCTGCGGCTCAGGCACAAGCGAAAGCAGTAGCAGACGCGGCCGCACAGGCAAAAGCCAAGGCAGACGCTGAGGCCACAGCGCAGGCACAGGCGAAAGCAGCAGCAGAGGCAAAAGCCAAGGCAGACGCCGAGGCCGCAAAGCAGGCACAGGCGAAAGCAGCAGCAGAAGCAAAAGCCAAGGCAGACGCCGAGGCCGCAGCGCAGGCGCAGGCGAAAGCAGCAGCAGAGGCAAAAGCCAAGGCAGACGCCGAGGCCGCAAAGCAGGCACAGGCGAAA
>CAITPF010000126.1 GCA_903894155.1 uncultured beta proteobacterium
CGCGCTGGCTACGCCGAAGGCAGCCTGCGAGCCGCGCGGTTCCTGGCCGGAAAGAAATCGGGGCTCTTTGATATGCAGCAGGTGCTCGGGCTCTGACGTCAGGCAGCACGACTCGTCACGCAAGCAGCATCGCCGCTCGCGGATTTTGTTTCGCTGCACGATCTTCTATCACTGCACGGTCCCTATCACTGCACGATCTTGTGTCACTGCACGATCTTGTGTCGCTGCACGATCTTGTGTCGCTGCACGAAGATGTTTCACTGCACGAAAATGGGTTCGGGTTCGAGCGCGACCCCGTACCGATCAAGCACGGTGCCAGCGACCAGCGCGGCAAAAGCGCGCAAGTCACCTGCGGTCGCCGCGCCGTAGTTCACCATGACCAGCGCCTGGTGCTCGTGCATGCCGACAGCCCCCGCACGGCGACCTTTGAACCCACACTGCTCGATCAGCCAGCCCGCCGCAAGTTTGTGCGTGCCGTCGGCCTGCGCGTATGAAACCAGCCCGGGAAAGTGCTCGTGCAACACCTGCAATCGCTCAGGCGACACCACCGGGTTCTTGAAAAAGCTACCTGCGTTGGGAAGAAGGGCCGGGTCAGGCAGTTTGGAGCGACGTACCTCGCAGACCGCATTGAACACCTTGCGGGCAGTCACGTTGCATGCAGAAAGTTCGGGGCGACGCGCAAGATCCGGGTAGTCAAGCACCGGCATCCACAGGCGCGGCAAGGCAAAACGCACGCAGACGATAATCCACTCGCCTGCGGGCGCACGCTTGAAAAAGCTGTCGCGGTAGCCAAACTGGCAATCGCGACGACTGAAGGTTTGCATCCGCGCTTCAGGCACGTTCCAGGCCATGACGGATTCAATGTTTGATGCGACCTCAACCCCGTAGGCACCAATATTCTGGACCGGCGCTGCCCCCACGGTGCCGGGGATGAGCGCCAGGTTTTCCAGGCCGCTCCATCCGCGCGAAAGCGAAAAATCCACCCAGCGATGCCAGTTCTCGCCTGCTGCGACATCTATGATCCAGGATTCGGATCCCGCCTGAACAGGCTGGATGCCCTCAAGCCGCACGCGCACAACCGGTCGGGAAATCGTTTCGGGCAGAACGACGTTGCTCCCGCCCCCGAGCACGACCACCCCACCCGCCGCGCGCGCGAGCGTCGATATACCGGGCAACTGGCTGGTCGCGGTCAGGTCGATGACACAATCGGCTCGGCAGGGCAATCGCAGCGTGTTGCTGTCTTCCAACTCCCGGGGCGCTGCACCCAGTTCGTCCGACGACATATTCAGAGATGGGTTTGACATGCTGTAAAAATTTTTGCTATAGTCACGTTCTTCGCAAATGTACCACTCGCGAAGCATGCGGGAGTAGCTCAGTTGGTAGAGCGCAACCTTGCCAAGGTTGAGGTCGAGAGTTCGAGACTCTTCTCCCGCTCCAAATTCAGACAGCGTCAATGCTGTCGTTAAAAAAAGCGCCCTCAGTTCACTCAGGGCGCTTTTTTTTGGTCCAAATCACCTTGGCGCTTACCGCCACCAATACGCCACCAATACGCCACCGAGGCGCCACCAAGGCGCCACCAAGGCAATTCACATCGTTGCGTCGAAATTATTGCTGATTTTCGACAACTTTGAGGATTTGCGGAAGTGTCAGGTAGCCCTTGTTATCGGTATCGATCTTGTCAAAAACAGCAGCGATCCGAGGCATCCCCGCCTTGGCCTCCTCAAGGGTCAGCTTTCCATCTCCGTTTTTATCTGCGGCCTTGAAGCGGGCCGCGATTTCAGCTTCGTTGGCAGGCGGCGGCGGATCGGCGGCGTAGACTTGCGCGATCGCTGTACTGAGCAGCACAGCCATTGCGCTCTTGACGAAATGTTTGCTTATTGACACGCTAAATCTCCTTTTGAAATTGGCGCAACTGAACAGGCCATATTACTCCGTTGCAGCAATGCAAAACGTCATCTGCGCAAAGCCACGGCGCGACACATGCGCTGTAGTATCATTGCCCTGCCTTGCACATTGCATCGCCCCTGCCGCCTCCTCGAA
Organism: uncultured beta proteobacterium; assembly: GCA_903894155.1. Taxonomy (GTDB): domain Bacteria; phylum Pseudomonadota; class Gammaproteobacteria; order Burkholderiales; family Burkholderiaceae_B; genus Zwartia. The sequence continues at coordinate 2,041 of CAITPF010000126.1, forward strand.
GCCCCTTCAGCGGGCACCCGCCTTGAAATTCCTGTCCTGCATCGTTGCACTGTTTCTCGGTTGGCTCCCTGCAGCGCAGGCAGAGCAATCCGTCTACACGATTGATCAATACAGTCGTCTCGTCGCGTGCCCGGCCAGGTTTGAGGCCGCATGCCCCGCCAAGCGCGAAGTCGAATGCCCGCCCCAGACGGCGACGACAGCCGTGTTGCTCGTCATCGGACAATCCAACGCCGCCAATGGTGGAGAGAGACGCGTCAAGACGCGCTTCCCCGACCGCGTACTGAACTACTTCGATGGGCATTGTTTTGTCGCGGGTTCCCCCCTGCTCGGCTCTGGCGGCACGGAGGGTGAGTTCATTACGCTGCTCGCGGATAACCTGATTGCAAACGGCACCTATAAGTCCGTCATGATCATCGCCACCGCGATTTCCGGTTCGCAGATTTCGCGCTGGCAAAAGGGTGGCGATCTGAACCAACTGATGCTGTCGACCGTGATCGGCTTCAAGAGCCAGTACAAGATTACCGACATCGTCTGGCACCAGGGTGAGGGCGACTACATGCTGGGCACCACGGCGCAGGCCTACACGGCGTCGTTCCAGTCGATGCGCAAAACGTTGACAGACATCGGCGTTGCCGCTCCGATCTTCATCTCGATATCGACCTTCTGCGGCACAGAAAAGCCCTGGCAGCGCGACAACCCCATCGCCCAGGCCCAGGGGCAGCTTGCCGATCCAAAGGCGAAAATCCTGCTCGGCGCCAATACAGACCAGTTACTGGTCAGCGCCGATCGCCGAAAGAACGATCAGTGCCACTTCAGCGATAGCGGCCAGCGCAAGACGGCATCGGCCTACGCCATCGCCATCAAGGATTTCCACGCGTCCCGGCCATAATTACCAGGCCAGGATCGCGCTGCGCGCGACAAAAACACATCACGGCTGGATTGACCCGGTGCGCGGCAAGCAACGCTGCGCAGGGGGAAGAACGTCAACGGCCTCGCGATGCGCATTCTATTGATCCATGTCATCGAAAATAGCTTCTCAGCAAACTACACTTTATTTAGTAGCAATTCGATAGTAAATTGAATTTTGCAGACAAGCCTTTGCCGATCGGAGTTGACGCCTGTTACCGCTTCCGGTCGTCAGCAATGCAGGCGCCCGAACCCCGGATTCGCTTGTCCACCCACCATGTTGACTAGGATTTCCCGCGATGCGTTCAGGGATTTTGATCTTCGGTCTGCTCCTGTCTTGCGCTGCAAACGCGGCCGCCTGGAAGCCGCTCGCCGAAGGGCGCGGCGTCACATACTTCGTCGACCCTGATAGCCGGGTCCAAAACGGCGGCATCGCGACGATGCTGGTACTCAGCAATTTCGAAAAGCCCAAACAGCACCACCAGCAGACTTACCGTTCAATGGTGGAGTTCTGGCGCGCCGATTGCGCCGGCGAAAAGGTCGCCCTGATCGAAGCGCTGGCGATGACGGGCGACATGGGCGCGGGAGCGATCGTGTTCGATGAAGCGGTCAATAGCCCCTGGATGACGCCCAAAGCCAATAAGATCGCCGCAGACTTATTGCGCGCGGCGTGCACGAATTAGCGGCGGCGTGAAATCCATCGACCTCGGGCCCCGAAAGAGAGCGAGTACGCCTGCACGCTTCTATCGCTCGCGCATTCCCTGCGTCAGCGCAAAGTAGAACGGGCGCATCAGGTAACGGATCACCGACTGCCGATCCGTGATGATGTCTGCATCCACCGTCATGCCGGGTTCGACCGTCATCTTGCCAGGCTGATTGCCAACGAACGTCCGGTTGATGGTGGCGATGACCTTGAAGAAAGGCACGTGCTTTTCATCCGGCGTACTGAAGGGCGACACCATCGCGACTTCACCGGGGATCGTTCCGTAGCGCATGAAATCGAACGTGCCGATCTTCAGGCGCACGGGTTGCCCGACCTTGACGAAGCCGATGTCGTTGGTCGCGACCTGCACTTCGGCATGTACCTCGCCATCGTCGGGCACCAGGTTCATCACGACGGCGCCTGGCGGCACCACGCCGCCAATCGTGCGGTACTTGAGATCCTGGATGATGCCGTCGTCGGGCGCGACGATCTCGACACGCTCGAGGCGATCGCGCAGCTTCACCATCTGGTTTTCCACCTGACGCAATTCGCTCACGCTGCCGTTCAGGTCGTCGATGTTCTTGCGGTCAAAGCGCAGTAGCTCTGCCTCCGCAAGGTTGAGGTTCTTTTTCGCCTCCAGCACCTGCACCCGCGACACGAGCTTATCCTTCTCAAGCCCGACGCGAATCGAGGAGAGCTCGCGATAGATCTTGATGTCCTCCCCGAGCGCCTCGCGCTGGCGGTTGGACATCCTGAACGTCAGCGTCTGCTCTTCGACAAATGGCTTGTATCGCACAGGCACAGTGGAAAAATTCGGCGTGTCGCGCGCGATGAGCGCCCGAGATCTTTCCACGGTCGTCCAGAGCGACCAATAGCGTGCTTCCAGGGTTTGAAATTCGGCATCTGCCTCGGTGGGGTTCAACCGCATCAACACCTGGCCCTGCTTCACATGCTGCCCATCCAGGACATCGATGCTGACAATGCGCCCGCCATCCAGATGCTGGATGACCTTCACCGAACGCACCGGCATGACCACGCCCCGGGCGACGGCCACGACATCAAGCTGCGCAATCGAAGCCCAGACGAGGAACCCGACAAGCACGACAATGATCAGCAGGACGGTGCGGCGGATGAATTTGGGCGGCGCGGCTTCCTCAAGCAGGATCGACTTGGCGAGGACCTCGTCGGTGCGGCGCCCGATCGTGATTGCGCGCGGCTGGGATTTGCCTTGATCGCTCATGTCAGTTTGCACCAGCGCCCGCAGCCTGGACGGGCCGCTGCAATAACTCCTGGGGCGTACCCATCGCACGGATCACGCCCTTGTCGAGCACCATCAGGACATCGGCAAGTACGATCTGCGACATCTGATGCGTGGCAAACAACACGGTGGCCTTCCCTTTCAATGCCTGCAAAACCTTTTCAAATTTCTGCGCGGTTTGCTCATCGAGCCCTGCCGTCGGATCGTCGAACAACAGAATCGGAGCCCGCGTCAGGTACGCGCGCGCCAATGATAGCTTTTTGCGCGTCGTGAAGGTCAGATCCTGGCGATGATCCCCGCTGCGATAGTCCAGTTTACCGGGCAACCGCTCGATCTGGCTCAGGCCGCCCGCCATGTCGATCGCCTCGAGGATATCCTCCAGGGAGGCGTCTGGGCGCACCAGCCGCATATTCTGGGTGATGGTGGCGCGAAAAAACCGCGCCCGCTCCTCGGGCATATAGCCGATCATCCGGCGCAGCTCGGTCGGATTGAACTGGCGGGAATCAATGTCATCGACGAGTATCGCCCCCGCCTGGGGCTGGTAGAGCCCGAGCACCAGCTTGAAGAGCGTCGATTTGCCCGCGCCGTCCGCACCGGTGACCGCAACGATCTGGCCGGGGTTGACGACGAAATCCAGGTTGACCAGTGCCGGCTCCGCACTTTGCATGTATCTGAACGAAACCTTCGAGAACTCGATCTTGCCCGACACGGGTCGATTGATGCGGCTGATCGCCTCAGGCTGCTCACCCTGGATCGCCATCATGCCGTCGATCTGCCGGGCGACACTGCGCACGCGCTCGATGCGGCTGAAGTTCGTGAAGGCCACCTGGATCGGGGTCAGCACGCGCCAGATGAGGATGGTCGACGCGAGCAACGCGCCAGACCCCAGTGTCCCGTCCATGACGGCCGGCACGGTGACCAGAAGCACCGCCAGCGCGGAAAACATCATCAGGAAGTAAGAAACCGCGCCGAGTTTTCCGGAAACCTTTTCGGATTGATACGCTGCCATGCTCGCGGCCGCCGAGATCTCGCGAAATCTTCCAAGCCAGGCTTGCTGCGCGCAGCACTCATGGATCAGACGCATCTTGCCGATCGATTCCTGCAGGTAGGCGTTGCGCGCCGAACCGGTCACACCCGCGATCCGCACTTTTTCAGCCGTGCTGTTCTGATGGGCAGCGTAGACCGCCGCGTACGCACCGAGCGTCAGGATCAAGACAATCAGGGACAAGGGATTGAGAAGGCCCAGCGTGACCAGAAAAATCAGCGTCACTGGCAGATCGAGCATCGCCACGGCGACCGGGCCGACGAACAAGTCGCGGATCGACTCAAAACTCTGCAATCGCGCTGTTTGCGTATCGACCGAAGCGATCTCGGTGTAAGCCGCCGGCATTTTGAGCAATTGCGTGGCGACCATGGTGCCGAAGAGGTAATCGATGCGCCCCATCACGTGCGCCTGGATGGAAACGCGGTGGCGCATCAGGAAGTAACTGAGCAGGATGCCGAAGACCGAACCGCCCGCGAGGTAAAACAGCGTATCGCGCGCGCCCGACGGGATGACGACGTTGTACACGCTCATGATGAACAGCGTGCCCGTGATCACCAGCATGCCGTAGAAAAGGCCGGCGACGCC
>CAITPF010000127.1 GCA_903894155.1 uncultured beta proteobacterium
ACCGATGCGGGCCGGTCGTGGTGCATGTCTCCTGCGATTTCTTTAAGCAGATCAACTACCCATCCACGGTGCGAGTCACCCATCGGGTGGTCCGGATCGGCCGCTCCAGCCTGGAGCACGAAGTCGATCTGGCCGTTGTCGACGGGGATACGACCGATCTGCGGGCCCGCGGCCGGTCTATCATGGTCTGGATGGACTTCGAGCTCGCCAAATCGGCCCCCTGGCCCCCTGAGGTGCTCTCGGCCATGGCGCGCACGGCAAATCGTAGATAATCTGGATCAGTACCAACGTACAAACAGCAAGGAGCTGAATCAATGAGCAAGGTATATCCGAGCGCCCGGGAGGCGTTGGCCGGAATCGTGAAGGACGGGGTCACGCTCGGCGTTGGCGGTTTTGGCTTGTGCGGCATTCCGGAGGCCCTGATCGCAGCGGTGCGCGATCTCGGCGTGAAGGACCTCACCTGCATCAGCAACAACGCGGGGGTTGACGACTTCGGGTTGGGCATCCTGCTCAAGACCCGTCAGGTCCGCAAGATGATTTCGTCGTACGTGGGCGAGAACAAGGAATTCGAGCGGCAGTTCCTGGCGGGCGAACTCGAGCTTGAGTTCACGCCCCAGGGCACGCTGGCCGAGCGCCTGCGCGCAGGCGGCGCCGGGATTCCGGCCTTTTTCACCCGCACCGGCGTGGGCACGGTGATCGCCGATGGCAAGGAAGTTCGCGAGTTCGACGGCCACCAGTACATCATGGAGCGGGCGCTGACCCCCGACGTGTCCCTGGTCAAGGCCTACATCGCCGACAGGGTCGGCAACCTGATCTTTCACAAGACGGCACGCAACTTCAACCCGCCGGTCGCGCAGGCGGGCAAGATCACGGTGGTCGAGGTCGAGAAGGTCGTCGCGACCGGCGATCTCGACCCTGACCAGATCCACCTGCCCGGAATCTACGTTCACCGGATCGTGATCAACGCGAACCCCGAAAAGCGGATCGAGCAGCGCACCGTTCGCGCGGCCAAATAAGGAGCACACACATGGCATGGACTCGTGACAAAATGGCGGCACGCGCCGCCCAGGAACTGCGCGATGGTTACTACGTAAACCTGGGCATCGGCGTGCCCACGATGGTGGCCAACCACGTCCCCAAGGGCATGGTGGTCTGGCTGCAATCCGAAAACGGGCTGCTGGGTATCGGCGGGTTTCCCACCGAGGATGAGGTCGACCCTGACCTGATCAACGCAGGCAAGCAGACGGTGACCACGATGCCGGGTTCGTCGATTTTCTCGTCCGCCGATTCGTTCGCGATGATCCGCGGCGGCAAGATCAACCTGGCCATTCTCGGCGCCATGCAGGTGTCTGAAACCGGCGATCTCGCCAACTGGATGATTCCGGGCAAGATGGTCAAGGGTATGGGCGGTGCGATGGATCTGGTCGCAGGCGTGGGCCGCGTGATCGTGCTGATGGAGCATGTCGCCACGAAGAAGGACGGCACCTTCGATCTGAAGCTGTTGCCCAAGTGCACGCTGCCGCTGACGGGCGTCGGCGTGGTCCAGATGATCATCACCGACCTCGGCGTCATGAACGTCACGCCCCATGGCCTGAAACTCACCGAACTGGCGCCCGACGTCACGGTCGACGAGGTGAAGGCCAAGACGGCGGCAAAGCTAGACGTCTCGGCGGTCAACTGATGCACAGCCCTTTCGCCCCGAAGGCCACGCGCGGCGACGCGCGCCGATGGGCGGCTTTTGCAGGGGGCGCGTGATGAAACCCGTTGTTGTCATCCATGGTGGCGCAGGCGCGATCAGCCCCGGCACGTCAAGCCCCGAGCGCGAGCGCGAATACCATGCAGCCCTGCAAGCTGTCCTGGCATCTGCCCAGGCGGTGCTCGCGCGCGGCGGGTCCGCGATCGATGCGGTGTCCGTGGCCGTCGTCGGGCTCGAGGATTGTCCCCTCTTTAACGCCGGGCACGGCGCGGTCTACACGTCGGACGAGACGCACGAACTCGATGCTGCCATCATGGATGGTGCAACGCTGCGCACCGGGGCAATCGCCAACGTCCACCACGTGCGCAACCCGGTGCTGCTCGCGCGCATGGTCATGGAGCGCAGCCGGCACGTCTTTTTCGTGGGCGAGGGCGCCGAGCGCTTTGCACGCGCCAATGGCGTCACGATGGTGGCGCGCGACTATTTCTCCACCCCGCTGCGGCTGGAGCAACTGCGTCGCGCGCAACGCGAAACCCCCGACGTTGCGCTACTGGATCGCGATGGGCAGCCGGTGTTGGCCAATCGCCAGACAACGCCTGCCGAGCCGATCGATCCGGATCGCAAGTTCGGCACGGTTGGCGCCGTTGCGCTCGATGCCGCAGGCAACCTCGCGGCTGCCACCTCGACAGGCGGCATCACCAACAAACAAGTCGGGCGCGTGGGCGATGCGCCAGTGATCGGCGCGGGGACCTACGCCAACAATGCCACCTGTGCGGTTTCCGGCACCGGCACCGGGGAAATGTACATCCGCATGGTCGCAGCCTATGACGTCTCAGCCCGCATGCAGTATGCGGGCGCGACACTCGCAGAGGCGGCTGACGCCGTGATGTTTGGTACGTTGCCGTCGATCGGCGGCAAGGGCGGCCTGATTGCAGTCGACGGCCAGGGCAATATCGCCTTGCCGTTCAATACCGATCGCATGTACCGCGGTTACGCGCGACCGGGCGAACAACCCGTCACGGAAATCTACGGCAAGTGAGCGCCCCTGTGGACATCGACGCGGATCGTGTCGTTCAGGTCAATGACCTGAGCGTGCGGTTCTCGGGCGCCGAGCGCACCGTCGATGCCGTACGCGGGCTATCCTTTCACGTCGATCGCGGCGAGACGCTGGCGATCGTCGGCGAATCGGGTTCCGGCAAATCAGTGACATCGCTGGCGCTGATGCGTCTGGTCGAACACGGCGGGGGGCGCATCATCAGCGGCGCGCTGACGCTGCGCCGTCGCAGCGGCGAACTCGTCGATCTCGTCGGTGCGGATGCAGCGAAGATGCGCACCGTGCGCGGCGCCGACATGGCGATGATCTTCCAGGAGCCCATGACGTCGCTCAACCCGGTGTTCACCGCGGGCGATCAGATTGGCGAATCGATTCGATTGCACCAGGGCGCAAGCGCGGCCACCGCCCGTGCCGAGACACTGCGCCTGCTTGAACTCGTGCGCATTCCTGAGGCCCGCTCGGTGATGGATCGGTATCCGCACCAGTTGTCGGGCGGCATGCGCCAGCGCGTGATGATCGCCATGGCGCTGGCGTGCAAGCCCGCGCTGCTCATCGCCGACGAGCCGACCACGGCGCTCGATGTCACGATCCAGGCACAAATCCTTTCCCTGATTCGCCAATTGCAGCGCGAAATGCACATGGGGGTGATCTTCATCACCCACGACATGGGCGTGGTCGCCGAGGTTGCCGACCGCGTCCTGGTGATGTACCAGGGCGAGCAAGTCGAGCAGGGCCCCGCGGGCGAAATCTTTGCGCATCCGCGCGAGCCCTACACGCAGGCGTTGCTGGCCGCGGTGCCACGGCTTGGCTCGATGCACGACACCGACCTGCCGGCGCTTTTCCCGCTTCTGGGCAGCAGGGAACCGGTGGCCGATGCCGCGCCGCCCGATCGCTCCGGCGACCCGATCGTGCTGCCCTACCGCGACGCCATCCCGATCCTGCGCGTGCGCGACCTGGTCACGCGATTCGACCTGCGCGGCGGCGTATTCAATCGCGTGCAGCGGCGCGTCCATGCGGTCGAGCGCGTCAGTTTCGATCTTTATCCGGGCGAAACCCTGGCGCTCGTGGGCGAATCCGGATGCGGCAAATCCACCACCGGCCGTTCGCTCTTGCGGCTTGTGACGACGCAGTCCGGCGAGATCGAGTTCGACGGCGAGAATGTGGTGACGCTGGGCCACCAGAAACTCCAGTCCCTGCGACGCAATATCCAGTTCGTCTTCCAGGATCCGTTCGCCTCGCTCGATCCGCGCGTGACGGTGGGTTACTCCATCATGGAGCCGCTGCTGGTGCACCATGTGGCAACCCCCGAGCAGGCGCGGCGCCGGGTTGCCGAGCTGCTGGAGCGCGTGGGCCTGACGCCCGACATGGCGCAGCGCTATCCGCATGAATTTTCCGGTGGCCAGCGCCAGCGCATCTGCATCGCCCGCGCGCTTGCGCTGAACCCGAAGGTGGTGATCGCCGACGAATCGGTATCGGCGCTGGATGTTTCGATCCAGGCCCAGATCATCAACTTGCTGATTGGTCTTCAGCAGGAGCTTGGCGTCTCGTTTCTGTTCATCTCGCACGACATGGCGGTGGTCGAGCGCATCAGTCATCGCGTGGCCGTCATGTATCTCGGTCAGATCGTCGAAATCGGCCCGCGCCGCGCGATCTTCCAGGATCCACAGCATCCCTACACGCGCAAGCTCATGGCCGCAGTGCCGGTCGCGGACCCGGCCAGGCGCCATTTGCCGCGCGAGTTGCAGGTCGACGAGCTTCCGAGCACCATCCGCGCGATAGGCGACGAACCGCTCGTCGAACCGCTGGTGCGCGTTGGCCCCGATCACTATGTTGCACGTCATCGGGTCGGCGGCGTCTGCTGAGCCGCGCCCGTCCTTTCTCTTTGTTCGTCTCTCCCACACCCCGAGGAGCATCTCATGGCTGTCCGAATCACCCCGACCCGCTTGCTCGCTGCGCTGACCCTGGCGGGCGGTGCGCTCTTGTCCGCCCAGGCGCTCGCCGCCAAGGATGTCACGTTCGCCGTGTCGATCGCACTGGAAACGCTTGATCCCTACAACACCAACAGCACCCTGAACCAGGCGGCCGGGAAGGCCTACTACGAAGGCCTCTACGAGTTCGACAAGGATCTGAAGCTGCAGCCCAAACTGGCCACCGACTACACCGTTTCGCCGGATGGGCTGGTCTACACGCTCAAGTTGCGCCCGGGCATCAAGTTTCACGATGGCACCGATTTTGACGCCACCGCGGTCAAGGCCACTTTCGACCGCGTCTCCAACCCGGAGAACAAGCTGGCGCGCTACACGCAGTTCAATCGCGTGAAGTCGACCGAGGTCATCGATCCGCAGACCGTGCGCATTACGCTGACGGAACCCTTTTCGGCGTTCATCAACGCGCTTGCGCACCCCTCGGCGATGATCATTTCGCCGACCGCGCTCGCCAAGTACGGCAAGGACATCGGCTTTAACCCGGTCGGCACGGGGCCCTTCAAGTTCGTCGAATGGAAGCCGGCGGAATACCTGAAGGTTGCCAGGTTCGATGGCTACTGGAACAAGGGTCAGCCCAAGGTCGACACGCTGACGTTCAGGACGGTGACGGATAACAACACCCGCGCGGCCGTCGTGCAAACGGGCGAGGCGCAGTTCGCCTACCCGGTTCCCTACGAGCAGATTGCGGTTCTGGCCAAGAACCCGAAACTCGATGTCGTGGATGACAGCAATTCGATCATGGCGCGCTATGTTTCGATGAACGTTCTCGTCAAGCCATTCGATGATGTCCGGGTGCGCGAGGCGATCAATTACGCCATCAACAAGCAGGCGCTGGCGAAGGTGGCGTTCAACGGCTTCGCCGCGCCGCTCGAGGGGGTGATTCCGCAGGGCGTGGATTTCGCGTTCAAGATGGCGCCCTGGCCTTATGACCTCAAGAAGGCCAAGGATCTTCTGACCGCGGCCGGATACCCGAACGGATTCGAAACCACGCTCTGGTCCGCCTACAACGACGGCACGTCGGTCAAGGTCGTTCAGTTTCTCCAGCAGCAACTCGCCCAGGTCGGCATCAAGGCATCGATCGAGGTGCTTGAATCGGCCCAGCGTGTGCAACGCGTGAGCCAGGTGCAAAAGCCGGAGGACGCCAAAGTGCGCCTGCTGTATGCCGGCTGGTCGTCCTCGACCGGCGAAGCCGATTGGGCGCTGCGGCCCCTGCTCAGCACGGCGGCATTCCCGCCGGTGATGAACAACACGGCCTACTACTCCAACAAGACGGTTGATTCCGACATCATGCGGGCGCTCACCACCACGAGCCGCGACGAAAAGACCGCCCTGTACAAGAATGCACAGGAAACCATCTGGAAGGATGCACCCTGGGCCTTCCTGGTCACGGCCAATAACGTGTATGTCCGCTCCAAGAACCTGTCGGGTGTCTACGTGCAGCCCGACACGTCGTTCTGGTTCGGCGACATCGACCTGAAGTAAATTCCCGCGGCGCGGCGGCCTGCGATGGGCCTGCCGCCGTGTCCGGCGACCTGAGCCACCAATTTTCTCCTGCTGATGTTCTCCTATTCCTGCCGGCGCCTGCTGGGCATGATCCCGACACTGCTGTTGGTGTCGGTCATCGTGTTTCTTTTCGTGCACATGCTGCCGGGCGATCCCGCGCGCATGGTGGCGGGGCCGGATGCGGATCTGGCGACCATCAACCTGATCCGCAAGGATCTCGGGCTCGACCTGCCGCTGCACCAGCAGTTCGTGCGCTATTTCACCGACATGATCCATGGCGACCTCGGGACATCGCTGCGTACGCGCAGGCCGGTGTCGACCGAAATCGCCGAGCGCTTCTTGCCCACGCTCTGGCTCACGGTCTGGAGCATGGTCTGGTCGGTCCTGGTCGGCATGACGATCGGCGTTTGCTCCGCGGTGTGGCGCAATCGCTGGCCGGATCGACTGGGCATGACGTTTGCGATTTCGGGAATCTCGTTTCCGGCCTTCGCGCTGGGCATGATGCTGATCCAGATCTTTGCGGTCGACCTGGGCTGGTTGCCGACGGTGGGCGCGTCGAGCTGGCGCCATTACATCCTGCCCTCGGCCACGCTGGGCGCGGCGGTGGCTGCCGTCATGGCGCGCTTCACGCGCTCGTCGTTCGTCGAGGTCATCCAGGAAGACTTCGTGCGTACCGCCCGGGCCAAGGGGCTTTCCGAACCGGTCGTGATCCTGCGGCATGCGCTGCGCAACGCGCTGATTCCGGTCGTGACGATGATGGGGCTGCAGTTCGGGTTCCTGCTGGGCGGCTCGATCGTTGTTGAAACGGTGTTTGCCTGGCCGGGCATGGGCCGCCTGCTCGTCGACGCGGTGACGCAGCGCGATTACCCGGTCATCCAGGGCCTCGTGCTGCTCTTTTCGTTCGAGTTCATCCTCATCAACCTGGTCGTTGACGTGCTGTACGGCGCCATCAACCCGGCGATTCGTTACAAGTGAGCGCGGGCATGTCAGAATCGATCCGCACGCCGCTCTCGGAGTTCCTGCGCAAGTTCAAGCGCCAGCGGCTGGCCCTGGCGGCGGGGTTCTTCGTGGCGCTCCTGGTGCTGATCGCGATTTTCGCACCGTGGCTCGTGCCCTACGACGCGGAAGGCTATTTCGATTACGAGGCGCTCAATGCTACCCCGTCGGCAGAGCACTGGTTCGGTGTGGATTCGCTGGGCAGGGACATTCTCAGCCGCGTCGTGATGGGGGCGCGGATATCGCTGGCGGCAGGTCTTTTGTCGGTCACGATCGGTGCGGTGATCGGAACGCTGATGGGCCTCCTGGCCGGGTACTACCAGGGTTGGATTGAACGGGTCACGATGCGGATTTCGGATGTCTTGCTGGCGTTTCCCGGGATGCTGCTGGCGATCGGCGTGGTGGCGATCCTCGGGTCGAGTATGGTGAATGTCATCGTCGCGGTCGCAGTGTTCAGCATTCCGGCTTTCGCGCGGCTGGTGCGCGGCAACACGCTGGCGCTCAAGGAGATGACGTACGTCGAGGCGGTGCGCAGTCTCGGGGCTTCGGATTTCACGATCATGATGCGCCACATTCTGCCCGGCACGGTTTCGCCGATCGTGGTTTACGGAACGATGCGCATCGGGACATCGATCATCACTGCGGCGAGCCTTTCGTTTCTTGGGATGGGTGCGCAGCCGCCGACGCCGGAGTGGGGTGCGATGCTCAACGAGGCGCGCTCGGACATGGTGGTGGCGCCGCACGTGGCGCTCTTTCCGGCGCTGGCGATCTTCTTTACGGTGCTTGCCTTCAACCTGCTGGGCGACGGTCTGCGCGACGCGCTCGACCCGAAAATCGACCAAAAATAATCCATGATGAACAGTCCACCCGTTTCAATGCCCCGGGTCGGGGTGCTTGCCGCCGGCGGTCGTGATGCGATCACGGATGTTCCCGGTGTGGCAGTCGGCCATTGCACGCTGGACCAGGGGGCGATCCAGACGGGGGTGACGGTCGTTCGTGTGCATGACGGCTCGCACTTCCTGCACAAGGTGCCGGCGGCGTCGTCGGTCTTCAACGGCTTCGGCAAGTCGGTCGGGTTGTTGCAGGTCGATGAACTCGGTGTGCTGGAGACTCCGATCGCGCTGACCAACACCTTCTCGGTGCCGGCGGTCGCGGCGGCGCAGATCCAGGCGGCAATCCAGGAGCACCCGGAAATCGGGCGCGCCTGGCCGACGGTGAACCCGCTGGTGTTCGAGTGCAACGACGGTTACCTGAACGACATTCAGGCGATGGCGATCGAGTCGGCGCATTACCGTCAAGCATTGGCGGGGGCGCAACCGGAGTTCGCGCAGGGGGCGGTGGGGGCAGGGCGGGGGATGTCGTGTTTTGGTTTGAAGGGCGGGATTGGTTCGGCGTCGCGGATCGCGCGGGGCGCGTCGGGCTATCTCGTTGGCGCGCTGGTGCTCTCGAACTTTGGTCGTCTGCGCAATCTGGTGATCGATGGCAATCCGGTGGGGCGCTCTTTGGCGTCGCGGGTCGCCGGGGGAGTTGAGCCGGACAAGGGGTCGATCATCATGCTGCTCGGGACAAATGCGCCGCTTGATGCGTTGCAGTTGCGTCGTCTTTCCGGGCGCGCGGCGTTGGGGTTGGCGCGCACGGGGTCTTTCATGGGGCACGGCAGCGGGGATATGGCGCTGGCGTTCACTACGGCTTATACGGTGCCGCAGCGGGCGTCGGATCCGATGCCTGCTTTGGCGATGGTGCATGCGGGGTTGCTGGATGGGCTATTTGAGGCTGCGGTTGAGGCGACTGAGCAGGCGATATTGAATTCGCTTTGGTTTGCGGAGGGTGTTTGCGGGCGGGATGGGCATGCTCGGGCTTCGTTGAGGTCGGTTTTGGGTCGGTAGGTGGTCCTTTTTCTTTAGATGCGGCGGCTGGGGCTGTGGGGGCGTCGCCGGAAATTCACCGTGAAGTCATCAGTGTCGGGTTGGACCCAAGGCCTGTTAACGGACGGCTGTGGCGAATCCCGGATGCTAACAATCGATCCGTTGCTGACGTTGGATCGATTGCTTTGAGACTTAAAGCCAGATATTTCTACTCTTCGAGGTTGTAGTGATGCTCGTTGAAAATGCGCAGACACGCATCGACCACATCCGCATCGAAAGCGATCCCGCGCTTTGTGGTGATCTCTTGCAGGGCTGCCTCGATCCCTAACGCGGCGCGATAAGGACGGTGTGACGCCATTGCCTCAACCACGTCTGCAACAGAAAGGATTTTGGACTCCATCAGCAGCTCGTCTCCCTTTAATCCAGCGGGGTAACCTGACCCGTCAATGCGCTCATGATGCTGGATAATAATCTTGGCAATGGGCCAGGGAAAACTGACATCCTTGAGGATATTGAACCCGATCGTTGAATGTTCTTTGATCAAGCCAAATTCCAGCGTGGATAAACGCCGTGGTTTTGCAAGTATCTCAGCCGGTAGGCCGAGTTTGCCCAGATCATGGATCGAGGCGGCAAGATGGAGTCCGTGAATACGGTCAGCCGAGAGACCAAGTTCGGTTGAGATTGCAGTGCACAAGTCAGCGACACGCCTTTGATGCCCTGCGGTATAGGAATCCCGCTCGTCGACCGCAGCCGCGATGACTTGAATGGTTTGCTCCAGACTGTCTCTCAGGCTGATTTGATACCGAAGATTGGCGGCAGCGGTCTGGAGCGCTGCAATTCCATATGCCATATCTGCCGCGATTTCCTGCAATAATTTGCGCTCGGGCGTTGACCAAATGTCCTCCTTTGCACTGTAGAGAGTGAGGCATGCCATCCGTCCACTGGGAAGCTTGAACGGGACGGCAATAGACGATCGGTAACCGCGCTTTAATGCCTCATCGCGCCAGGGCAACATCGTCGGGTCTGAAGCAATGCAATCGACAAATTGAATTTTCCCTGAACGCAACGCCAGGCCAGTCGGGCCGTTGCCATAAGTGCTCTCTGCCCAAGTGATATTTGCCAACTCGAGATATCGCTCATCTCGACCAAAGGATGAGATGGCCGTGACGCTCTTGCTATCTGCATCGCCTGACAGACCCACCCACGCCATGACGTAACCGCCCGTTTCAACGGCGATGCGGCAATATTCAGAAAGCAAGATGGCTTCTGTCTCAGAGCCAAGTAACGCTGTGTTACTTTCACTGAGCATTTTGAGTGCACGGGTGGTTGCAATTAATGCAATTTCGGCGATACGGCGCTTGGTGTTGTCACGAATATTGCATTGAATGACCTGAATTCCTTCGCAATCGTAAGCATTGCTCACGAACTCGACGGAAACGTATGTTCCATCTTTCGCGACCAGCGGCAGATCGTCGTAGCGAATGAAGCGCTTTTTCTGCAGTTCTCTAAACGCATCTTGACTCAGCGCGCTGTCTTTAAACGCGCCTATTTCCCAAAGCTTTTTTCCCAACAGTTCTTCATACGTGTAGCCCAACAACATTATCAAGAATGGATTGACGTCCTCGATCTGGCCAGTTTCTGCGTTCAGGATCAATATTCCGTCTTGTGCGGCTTCAAACAGGCGTCGATAGCGAGCTTCTGAAGTTCGCAACGCTATTTCAACGGTTGATTGCAAGGCCACGCGATCCGTAATAGGCGGCGGCGGGCTTCTGTCAGGGGGCAAGGTGCTGCTAGGAGACATACAACCTCAGCTTCAGGTGCGATTCCACTCTACTCCTTTATGGGTGATAGAGGATAGGGCGACCGCTTGACTGTTTCCAGCTAGGTGGATGAACGCCTTTTTATGACGCGATTCAGATCGTTTTGGATGGCTGGTGGCGAGTCCGCTGCGTTTGGAGCAGCGGGTCGCGAGCTCGGGTTCCGCCGCCCTGACCATGAAATACCTAGTAACATCAAGTGATAAGCCCATCCTTCCGGGGTTGGCTTTTTTTTTCGGGGGTAGGTCTGATTTTTGACCCACGGATTTAACCACCGATTTTATTTTGCTTGTGCTGCGACTGGATATTTCAGGCACGCGGATCGCCTGATTATTGGGATTCCGGGAAGATTGCGAGCGGTTCCACGGCTGTTCTCAGTTTCAGGGATTCTTGTTTGGAAAGCCAGTTCTGATTGATGAGTTCGATGCATGCAAACGAGAGCAATGACGGTCGATCATCTCAATTCAACCGAAGTCCAATACGGACTCAAGTAGTAGCATTGACACGTTGACAAGCAGGCGGATCAAAGAGTAGCGTACAGCAGTTGCTGGCCTCGCGAATCCATGATGATCTCCGCCCCCCGCCCCCAAAAAAAGCTGCTCCACGTGTCCGCTAAAGAGTCTCGTAGTAAAGACGCAGCGGTCGGTTTCCCCGTCGTCGGAATAGGTGCTTCGGCCGGCGGGCTTGAGGCGTTCGAGCAGTTTTTCCGCAATACCCCTGCGGATATCGGCATGGCCTTCGTGCTGGTATCGCACCTGGATCCGAACTACCACAGCATCCTGACTGAAATCCTGCAGCGCGCCACGCTGATGAAGGTGACGGAAGCCGTGGATAAAGTCACGGTTCAGGCCAATCACGTCTACGTCATCCCGCCGAATCGCGCGATGGTGATCAAGGGCGGTAAGTTGCAATTGAGCGCCCCAGTGGCGCCGCGCGGGCAGCGCATGCCCATCGACACGTTCCTGACTTCGCTGGGCGAAGATCAGGGCAAGAACGCCGTTGGCATTATCCTTTCGGGTACCGGGTCGGACGGCACGGCGGGATTGCAGGCCATCATCGGAGCCGGGGGTACTTGTCTGGTGCAGGATCCCGCCACGGCCAAGTTTGAGGGGATGCCGTCCAACGCGATAAACGCAGCGGTCGCAACCCACGTTCTACCCGTTGAAAAAATGGCCGAACACTTGATCGGGATTCCTCAGCCAGAGCGGCAGCTGAATCCTGAATCCAGCGCGCCGGATGCGTCATCCGGGGCGTTGTTGCGCGTGCTGAGTCAGGTGCGCACTACTACGGGTCACGATCTTGCGCAATACAAAAAAAGCACGATCATCCGCCGGATAGAACGGCGCATGGCGGTTCAAAACATTGAGGACATGAAGGTTTACGCCCAATTCCTCAAGGAAAACCCGCGCGAAATCAAGATCCTCTTCGACGAACTGCTGATCAACGTCACCAGTTTTTTTCGGGATCCCGATGCGTTCGAGCATCTGCGCAACAACGTTCTGCCATCCTTGTGCCAGGACAGGCCGGAAAACGCGCCGTTTCGGGTCTGGGTGGCGGGCTGTTCTTCAGGCGAGGAAGCCTACTCGATCGCCATCTTGCTGCGTGAATGCATGAGCGAATTGGCGCGGCGATTTACGATCCAGGTGTACGCGACCGACATTGACGAAGATGCAATTGCCTTTGCCCGCGCAGGCATCTACCCGGCCACCATCGCACAGGATGTCACGCCAGAGCGGCTGGACCGTTTCTTTATCAAGGAGGGTGTCGGCTATCGGGTGAAGAAGGAAGTCCGTGAGATGGTGGTGTTCGCCGTCCAGAGCGTTGTCAAGGACCCGCCCTTCACCAAACTGGATTTGCTCAGCTGCCGCAACTTGATGATCTACCTCGAGTCGGAACTGCAAAACCGGCTGATCGCGATGTTTCACTACGCGCTCAGGCCGGGCGGCGTACTGTTCCTTTCTCCCTCCGAGGGCATTGGCAACCATACCGAACTTTTTTCGATACTGAATCGCAAGTGGAAGTTCTACGCGGCCATTCCTTCGGTCAATTCGGCTCCAACGCTGATGGCCAACCCCCTGGCCTGGGTCAGGGATCACAAGGACAAGATGCCAGGCGAGGCACAGCAAAAAACGGACGTCAATTTCATTGACTTGGCGCGACGGCTACTGATTCAATATTTTGCCCCGCCATCACTGATCACCGACCGCAATGGCAATATCTTCTACATCCACGGGGACACGGGGAAGTACCTGCGCCCGGCGCCCGGGATCGCCAGCGCCAACGCCATTACGATGGCGCGCGAGGGTCTTGAGTCGGAACTACGTGCCGCAGTTCAGGCAGCAGCCGATTCCTCCTCCCGGAAAGCGACCCTGAACCGGGAGATCCAGGTCAAGACGAACGGAAGTTATACGCCGATCAGTCTAAGCGTCAGACTACTGCCCGATAACGCGGGCGGTCAGGGCTGGTTGTTGATCAGTTTCCAGGACGTTGCGATTGCGCCTGCCAAACCGGGGCGCAAGCGCATATCGAAGTCCGTTGAACAGGGGCTTCTTGTTGAATTGCAGCAGGAACTCGCCTATACCCGCGAGAACTTGCAAGCCAACGTTGAAGAGCAACAGGCATCCAACGAAGAACTCAAGTCAACCAACGAGGAGATGCAGTCCATCAACGAGGAACTGCAGTCAACCAATGAGGAACTGGAAACCTCCAAAGAGGAATTGCAGTCGATCAATGAAGAACTGATCACGGTCAATGCCGAATTGCAATCCAAGATCGAGCAGCTGGGCATCATGCAAAACGACATGAAGAACCTGTTCGACAACATGAGCATCGGCACGATATTCCTCGACCAGTACATGGTGATCCGGCGATTCAGCCGCGACGCGTCCAGGGTCTACCGCCTGGTGGGCTCCGATGTTGGCAGGTCGCTGGCAGACATCAAGTGCGAATTTGAAGATGAAAATCTGCTCACCGAGGCGCAGAAGGTGCTCGATACGCTCATCCCGTTCGAGCGTGAAATGTGCGGTCGCGACGGGGCTTGGTTCCTGGTGCGAATTCAGCCCTACCGAACGCTGGATAACGTGATCGATGGCGTCGTCATGACATTTGCCGACATCAGCGCGCGCATCGAGGCCGAAACGACGGCATATGACGCGCAAGCCATTGCCGAAAACACCGTCGCTACGGTGCGCGAGCCGCTGCTGGTGCTGGATGCCGATTTGCAGGTGGTTACGGCCAACCGTGCCTTTTGTCAGTATTTTCAGGTGAAGGCCGAAGACACCATCGGCCACAGGGTGTACGACCTCGGAAACGGTCAGTGGAATATTCCGGCCTTGCGCAAGCTGCTTGACGACATACTGCCCACCAACGAAAAGTTTGAAGGATATGTGGTGGAGTCGGTTTTCCCGATCATCGGGGCCCGTAAAATCGTATTGAACGCCCGGGGTATCGTGCGCAAGAAGGGCGACCGCGCGCTGATCCTCCTGGCGATGGAGGTGACGACGCTTGACCCGAATTCCACCTCGAGCTAAGACGGGGGTTCCCGCGGCGCCAGAGGCCGCGAATATGGATCTCAGCGCTCGTTCGGTTGAAGATCTCCTTCAGGAACTTCGATTGCACCAGACAGAACTGGAGATGCAGGCAGAGGAGCTGCGCGTCGCCCAGGTTAATCTGGAGGAAGCGCGCGACCACTACCAGGAACTCTACGAGTTTGCGCCCGGCGGATACGTCACGGTCACGCCAACCGGGCAAATTGAGGCGATCAATCTGACTGGCACGATTCTGCTGGGATATGAGCGATCGAAAATCGTAAGTCGTCGCTTCTCCAAGGTGATAACGCCTGCGCATCAGAATCGCTGGTATCGAGCGTTCATGCGTATGATGAAGCAGGCTGAGGTCGATCCCCTTGAGATCAATCTCGAACTGATACGCGCGGACGGCTCTACCTTTTATGGTCACCTGAATTGTGTGCGCAGCGACGATGCCCATCGGGGGCGTTTGTTGCGCATTTCGATTTCCGACCTCAGTCAGTCCCGCCGGGATGAACTGCAGTCGCGGATTGCCGCTGTCGCCTTTGAGTCGCAAGAAGGCATCCTGATCACGGATCCCACTCAGAGAATCCTGCGCGTCAATCTCGCCTCTACGCAGATCACAGGCTATACCGCAGATGAGGCGATCGGTCAGATTCCGTCGGTTCTCATGGGGTCTCCTCGTCAAGACGAAATTTTCTACAGAAACATAACCGACACGCTGCTAATACGAGGTGCATGGCACGGTGAGGTCTGGAACAGGCACAAGGACGGCTCCGAATATCTCGTCTCGCTCATTGTCACAGCTGTCAAGGATGACGATGGCATCGTCACCAATTTCGTGGTGACCTTCACCGACATTACATTTCGCAAGCAGGCCGAAGAAAAAATCGAGAACCTGGCTTTCCACGACCAGCTCACCCAATTACCCAATCGCCGCCTGCTCCTCGACCGACTCAAGCACGCTCTGGCAGTCAGCGCGCGCAACCGGCAGTTCTGCGCGCTCCTCTTTATCGATCTGGATAGCTTCAAGACGCTTAATGATACTCAAGGCCACGACTCGGGCGACCTCCTGTTGCAGCAGGTGGCCGCGCGCCTGAGTGCATGCGTGCGCGCCAGTGACACGGTCGCACGGCTGGGCGGTGACGAGTTCGTGGTGCTGCTCGAAGGCTTGGGAAAGCAACTGTCGGATGCCAGCGACGAGGCGCAAGCTCTGGGCAGGAAGGTGTTGGCAACGCTTCACGAGCCGTTCCAACTCGGTTCGTTTCCCTACGTGAACACGGGCAGCATCGGCATCACATGCTTTTCCGGTGACCGTCTTGATACCGTCGAAGAAATCCTCAAGCAGGCCGACCTGGCGATGTACCAGGCCAAGACTGATGGGCGCAACACGTTGCGCGTATTTGATACAGGGATGCAGGCCAGGGTGTCTCAACGGGCAACCCTTGAGGCCGAGTTGCAGACAGCCTTGCGCGAGGATCAGTTTCGACTTTTCTACCAGCCGCAAGTCACCGAAACCGGCCAGGTTTACGCCGCCGAAGCCTTGCTACGATGGCAGCACCCGCAGCGGGGACTTGTCCTGCCCGCTGAATTTATTGCGCCTGCCGAGGAGTCAGGTTTGATCCTGCAGTTGGGTTCGTGGGTTCTGGATTCCGCTTGTGCGCAATTGGCCCACTGGGCGACGCAGCCCTCGATGAAAGATCTGATCTTGTCGATCAATGTCAGCGCACGTCAATTCCACTATCCGGATTTTGTGGATCAGGTTCATGCCGCTTTGGATCAGCATGGTGCCAACCTATGCCTGCTCAAACTCGAATTGACGGAGAGTCTGCTGCTTAAGGATGTCGAAGGGACGATCGCCAAATTCAAGGCATTGCGCAGCTACGGCGTACGCTTTTCTCTGGATGACTTTGGCACTGGTTATTCCTCGCTGTCCTACTTGAGGCAGTTGCCTCTTGACCAACTGAAGATTGACAAGTCGTTCGTCAGAGACATACCGGATGACGCGAATGCCTGCTCGGTCGTCGCGACGATTCTCGCACTGGGAAAGACGCTTAATTTGAAGGTAATCGCCGAAGGGGTGGAGACGCTTGAGCAGCGCAATTTTCTTACCGCCAACGGTTGTCGCTACTTCCAGGGATATCTATTCGGTCGCCCCATGGCTTCGGAGGAGTTCACGACGTTTGCGAGCGCAAATTCCGAGCGCTAGGCGATACTGGCTTCTCCGCGTCTGAGCTCAAATTTTTTATTGTGATGAGGCCGTCACGTTCGATGTTCTAAGGTTGGTGCTAATGCGCCCGCCGCGACGGCGGCGGCGCTCGCGGTTCCCTTCGACTAGTGTCGGCTGGCCGATTCCGGCCATTGGCCCTAGTGATATGTGGATCAACACTGGTACCTGCGGCTTCTGGCCGGGAGGTGCCGGTCGCTCTGGGACAATGACTTTCGCATTCGAGATCATGAAGGAGGTCAACAACCGAACGTGGTGAGCGTAACCGTGCGAGGCAAATCGACGGCAGCCAGCTTGACCCAGGTAACCCGGTTTGCAGAGTGTGTATGTCAATGGGGCTGGCCTCTACCGGAATTCGATAACGTTTTTGACTTGTGTACCTATTACTATCTCTGCATGAACACTCAAACGCAACCAGACGAAACCGACGAGACCGCGACCGGGGAGGGCTTGCAGCGGGGACTGGGCCAGCGACAGATCGAAATGATCGCCATTGGCGGTTGCATCGGCACGGGTCTTTTCCTCGGCTCGGGGAAAACAATATCCCAGGCCGGCCCGGGAATCATTCTCATTTACGCCGTCACGGGCCTGATGCTGTACTTTCTGATGCGTGCCATGGGCGAATTGCTGCTGCATGATCGAAAGTACAAGTCGTTTGTCGACTTCTCGGAAGATTTCCTCGGCCCTCGCGCCGCATATTTCGTCGGATGGTCATACTGGTTTGCATGGATCGTGGCCGCAATCGCAGAGACGATCGCGATCACCGGCTACGTCGCCTTCTGGTTGCCGTCGCTTCCCGCATGGGTATCGGCCGCAGCCACGATTATCATCCTGTTGCTGCTGAATCTCTGGACCGTGAAGGCCTTTGGCGAAATGGAGTTCTGGCTTGCGATCATCAAGGTGGTGGCGATCATTAGCCTCATGGTGTTGGGTCTTTGGCTGACTTTTAGCGGCTACGTCTCGCCGGACGGCGACAAAGCTGCGGTCTCCAACCTCTGGACCTATGGCGGATTCTTCCCGCACGGCGTGCACGGCCTGCTCGTCGGACT
>CAITPF010000128.1 GCA_903894155.1 uncultured beta proteobacterium
CCCGCCCCGGGTGGCTGTGGGTGAGCCGCGCGAAGAAATTCGACCAGGCAAGCGATCCGGCGTAGGCATTCGTGACGTTGATCTTGACCTGCGACAGCACGACAAAGAGCACCGTCACCGCCACAACCCAGGCGGAATCGTCAAAAACGTAGGCAAAGCCCGCCAGGTACATGCGCGTCGGTTCGCTGGCCTGCTCGGGCGTGCTTTGCTGCTGCAGCACCAGGAAGGCGAGGAATGCGCCGCCCAGCATTTTCGCCATGCCCGGCAGGATCCAGCCCGGCCCGGCCATCACGACAGCGGCCCACCAGCGCCAGCGGTTGGCGCCGGTCTTCGCGGGCAGGAACCGCAGGTAATCGACCTGCTCGCCAATTTGCACGACCAGCGAGCACCCGACCGTGCAGGCGGCGCCGAACATGAGCCAGTCAAAGCTGCTGTTGCCCGAGAGGTAACCGGAGAGGCCGGCAAAGGCACGAAAGGCGCCAGGATCACGGATGGCGATGGCCACGTAGGGCAGGGTCAGGAGCACGAGCCAAAGCCCCTGTGTCCAGGCCTGTAGCCGGGAGATCAGCGTAATGCCGCGCAGCACGAGCGGAACGATCACGATCGCGCTGACGATGTAACACCAGACAATGGGCCAGTCGAGGTAAAGCCGCAGCGCCAGCGCCATGATGGCGGCCTCGAGCGCGAAAAAGATGAAGGTGAACGCCGCGTAGATGAGCGAGGTGATGGTCGAGCCGACATAGCCGAACCCGGCGCCGCGGGTCAGCAGGTCGATGTCCACCCCGTAGCGCGCGGCGTAATAGCTGATGGGCAAGCCCGTGAGGAAGGTCACGACCGCGACCGCGAGGATCGCCCAGAGCGTATTCGTGAACCCGTAATTCAGCGCCATGACTGCGCCGATGGCCTCGAGCGCCAGGAACGACACGCCTCCCATTGCCGTATTGGCCACGCGCCATTCCGACCACTTGCGAAACGAATGTGGCGTATAGCGCAACGCGTAGTCCTCAAGGGACTCGTCGGCCACCCAGGTGTTGTATTCACGCCGGATGCGGATGATTTTCTGGTTGGCCGCGGTCACGGTCAGGGCATCGCCATCGTCGTTAATGGCTGCGCGCCAGCCCAGGGGGGCAGACGTTCAGCCGTGGTTCACAGGCGGATTTTCGCATCCCGGCGATGGTTCGCACTCCAGGCATACGTCAATTGACGTATGTCGTTTGTGCGCCGCAACAAACACAATACATCAACGGGTTCGCAGCGCATACGTCAATTGACGTATTGGGAATCCCGCACTGCAGCAAAGAGAATACACCCATGGCCTACGTTTGTCGGTCTGTCAACCCCAGGAGCACATCCTATGAAGAAGCTTCCGTTTGATTTCCCCCCGAATTCTGACCGTCGTCAAATCCTGCAGGGCATCGTCGGTATGGCGCTGGCAGCGGCGACGGCGCGTGTCAGCGCCCAGAAATTGCCGACCGCTCAGGTCAACACGACCAAGCTTGCCGTCACCGACACGGAAGTCACGGTTGGGCAGTTGCACTCGGCCACCGGCACGATGGCGATTTCCGAGACCGGCTCGATCCAGGCCGAACAACTCGCGATCGACCAGATCAACGCCATGGGCGGCGTGCTCGGCCGCCAGATCAAGGTGATCAAGGAAGACGGCGCCTCGGATTGGCCGACTTTCGCCGAAAAGGCCAAGAAACTGCTGATCAACGACCACGTCGCGACCGTCTTCGGTTGCTGGACCTCGGCGTCGCGCAAGGCCGTCCTGCCGATCTTCGAGAAAGAAAACGGCATGCTCTATTACCCGACCTTCTACGAAGGCCTGGAGCAGAGCAAGAACGTGATCTACACCGGCCAGGAAGCGACCCAGCAGATCCTGTGGGGCCTGGACTGGGCTGCCAAGGAAAAGGGTACCAAGACGTACTTCCTCGTGGGCTCGGATTACATCTGGCCCCGTACCTCGATGAAGATCGCGCGCAAGCACATCGAGAACAACCTCAAGCAGAAGGTCGTCGGCGAGGAGTTCTATCCGCTGGGCAACACCAACTTCAACTCGCTGATCAACAAGATCAAGGCCGCCAAGCCTGATCTGATCTACGCAGCGGTGGTGGGCGGCAGCAACGTGGCCTTCTACAAGCAGCTCAAGGCCGCCGGCATCACGGGCGCAAAGCAAAAGCTCCTGACGATCTCGGTGACCGAGGACGAACTGCTCGGAATCGGCGGCGAAAACACGGCGGGCTTCTACTCCTGCATGAAGTACTTCCAGTCCCTGACCAACGAAAACAACGTGAAGTTCGTTGCCGCGTTCAAGGAAAAGTACGGTCCCAAGTCGGTGATCGGCGATGTGACGCAGGCCGCCTACCTCGGCCCGTGGCTCTGGAAATTCACCGTTGAGAAGGCGGGCAGCTTCGATGTGGACAAGATCGCAGCGGCATCGGCTGGGATCGAGTTCAAGGGTGCGCCGGAAGGCTACGTGAAGATCGACGAAAACCACCACCTCTGGAGCAAGGCGCGCATCGGCGAGATGTTGCCCGACGGCCAGTTCAAGGTGGTTGCCGAGTCGCCCGAGCTGATCAAGCCCGATCCCTTCCCCAAGGGCTATCAGTGATCCGCTAGCGGGTTGTTGTCTGGTCAACGCGAGACGAGGAAAAGCGATGGAACTGTCTGAAATGCTCAATATTGTCCTGATGCAGGGCTTTGCCGGTCTGAGCCTGTTTGCCGTGCTGCTCCTGATGGGGCTTGGACTGGCGATCATCTTCGGGCAGATGGGCGTGATCAACATGGCTCACGGTGAGTTCATGGCGATTGGCGCCTACACCGTCTTCCTCGGCTCGACGCTGACCGAGAAATACGCGCCGGACTACATGTCGGCGTACTTCCCCTTTGCGATCGTGGCTGCCTTTGCCTTTGCGTTCATCGGCGGCTGGATCGCGGAGTGGGCGCTCATACGTCATCTGTACAAGCGTCCATTGGACACCCTGCTGGCGACCTGGGGCCTGAGCCTGGGTCTCCAGCAGGTGTTCCGAACCTTTATCAGCCCCAAGGAGGTCAGCCCCACGCTGCCCGACTGGCTCATGGGCTCCTGGGCTCCCCAGGAGGGTCTGGATATCCCCATCAATGGCATGTTCGTGATGGCGCTCACGCTGCTGGTGACTGCCAGTGTCATGCTGGCGCTCTACCGCAGTCGCTGGGGTCTGCGCGTTCGTGCCACCGTCAGCAACCGCCAGATGGCCAACGCCACCGGCATCAATACACGCAAGACCGACCAGCTCACCTTCGCGATCGGCTGCGGCATTGCCGGCATCGCCGGCGCGGCATTCACCACGATCGGCTCGACCGGGCCGACTTCCGGTTCGCTCTACATCGTCGACTCCTTCCTGGTCGTGACCTTCGGCGGCGCAGCGAGTTTGCTCGGCACCGCAGCGTCGGCCTTCGCCATTGCCCAGGTCCAGTCGATCACGGAATTCTTCATGACGGGCTCGATGGCCAAGGTGTTCACGCTGTCGTTCGTCGTGGTCGTCCTGATGATCCGTCCGCAGGGCCTGTTCGCCTCGAAGATCCGTCGTTAGCCCAATTCAGTCGTCCACCGGAGAACGTTTCATGAATGCCTCAAAGTCGCTGCTCCGGCAGCCCGGTCTTGTCAGCATTGGCTTGCTGGCCATCGTCCTGCTGGTCGTGTTTCCGGCTTTGCTGGACAGCTTTCGCCTGAACCTGGTCGGCAAGTACCTTTCCTACGCCTTCGTCGCCATCGGCCTGGTCATCCTGTGGGGCTGGGGCGGCGTCCTGAGCCTGGGGCAGGGTGTGTTCTTCGGCCTGGGCGGCTATGCGATGGGCATGTTCCTCAAGCTTGAGGCCTCGGATCCCGAGACCACCAAGATCCAGTCGACCCCCGGCATACCGGATTTCATGGACTGGAACCAGATCACCGCATTGCCGCTTTTGTGGGAGCCCTTCCACAGCCTGACATTCACCCTCGTGGCGGTGGTCGCGGTTCCGATGCTGCTGGCCTTCCTCGTGAGCTACGCCATGTTCAAGCGGCGCGTGGGGGGAGTCTACTTCGCCATCATCACGCAGGCCGTGGCGCTCATCATGACCACGCTCATCGTCGGCCAGCAGGGCTACACCGGTGGCATTAATGGCATGACCGACCTCAAGACCATGATGGGCTGGGATACCCGCACTGATTCGGCCAAGTTGATTCTGTATTACGTTTGCGCCGCGCTGCTGCTGCTGTGCGTGATCGGGGGGAGCTGGGTTCAGCGCAGCAAGTTCGGCACGCTGCTGCTCGCCATGCGCGACAAGGAAGACCGGGTGCGGTTTTCGGGCTATGACGTCGCGATGTTCAAAGTGGCTGCGTTTTGCGTGGCTGCCGGGCTGGCCGGCATAGGCGGCGCGCTCTTCACGCTGCAAGTGGGCTTTATGTCGCCCTCGTTCGTCGGGATTGTTCCCTCGATCGAACTGGTGATCCTCTGCGCGGTGGGCGGGCGCCTGAGCCTGGTCGGCGCTGTCTATGGCGCGCTGCTCGTGAACGCCAGCAAGACGCTGTTCTCCGAGAGCTTCCCTGACCTGTGGCTGTTCCTGATGGCTGCGCTGTTCATTGGTGTCACCATGGCCTTCCCGTACGGGTTGGCGGGCCTGTTCGAGTCGCACGTCAAGCCCTGGTGGAAACGCCGGATGCAGGAGCGCCGCACCATCCGCGAGCGTCTGCGCGAGGACGAGCTCGCCGCCAAATCGCCCCCGCTTCAGACGGATCCGACGGGCGCCTCGGCGATCGCGGTCCAGCCAGATGGCCCGGGCAGCATGGTGATCCGCCGCAGCACCTCCGGCACCGCCTAACCGAACCCACCGAGAAGGAGCGCAACATGAGCAGCAGCACGGATTTCGTCCTGGCAATCGAGGACCTGACGGTGTCGTTCGACGGTTTCAAGGCAATCGACAATCTCAACCTGTACGTCGACCAGAATGAACTGCGCGTGATCATCGGCCCCAACGGCGCGGGCAAGACAACCCTGCTCGACCTGATCTGTGGCAAGACGCGCGCAAGCGCCGGCAGCATCAAGTTCAAGAACGAGGAACTGACCGAATTGCCCGAATACACGCGGGTGCGCCGCGGCATTGGACGCAAGTTCCAGACGCCTTCCATCTACGAAAACCTCTCGGTGTTCCAGAACCTTGAAGTTTCCTTTCCTGCCGGGCGTTCCGTCCTGGGCGCGGTTTTCTTCAAGTGCACGGATGAAGTGAGGACGCGCGTCGCCGACGTCGCTGCGGAAATCGGGCTCACCGATGCGCTTCCCACCGAGGCGGGGTTGCTGTCGCACGGCCAGAAGCAGTGGCTTGAGATCGGCATGTTGCTGATGCAGGAGCCCGAGCTGCTCATGCTCGACGAACCGATCGCCGGAATGAGCGCGCGTGAACGTGACCTGACCGCCGAACTGCTCGGCCGGATTTCGAACAACCGCTCGGTGATCGTCATCGAGCACGACATGGAGTTCGTCAAGAAGATCGCGCACAAAGTCACCGTCATGCACCAGGGCAAGATTCTGGCCGAAGGCTCGATGGACAAGGTCCAGAACGACCCGGCAGTCATCGACGTGTACCTCGGACACTAGGAGAACCGCAATGCTGAGCGTAAAGGACCTGTTTGTCGCGTACGGCCAGAGCGAGGCGCTGCATGGCATCAGCCTCGAGGCCGCCCCGGCGGAGACCCTTGCCATCATGGGTCGCAACGGCATGGGCAAAACGACGTTGTTCAAGAGCCTGATCGGCCTGCTGCCCGCCAAAAGCGGCAGCGTGCAGGTCAATGGCAAGGACATCACCCGGGACGAGAGCTATCAGCGCGTGGCCAAGGGCATTGCCTACGTGCCGCAGGGCCGGATGATCTTCCCGACGCTGACCGTCGAGGAAAACATCCAGACCGGGCTTGAGAACTCGAAGGACAGGATCATCCCGGAGGACATCTACGTTCTGTTTCCGGTGTTGTGGGACATGCGCCGGCGCAAGGGCGGCAACCTCTCCGGAGGCCAGCAACAGCAGCTGGCCATCGCGCGCGCTCTGGTCACGGACCCGAAGGTCCTGCTACTGGACGAGCCGACCGAAGGCATTCAGCCGTCGATCATCAAGGACATCGCCCGCGCGTTGAACGAAATTCGCAAAGTTCGCCAGATCACCATCGTGGTGTCCGAACAGGTGCTGAGCTTTGCGCTGGAAGTCGCCGATCGCCTCTTTGTGATCGAGGGCGGGCGGCTCGTTTACGAGACGGCGCGACGTGATACCGACGTTGGCCGCATTAAGCAGTACCTGTCGGTGTAGCCGTGGAGCCCGCCACATCGATGCTGTTCGCAGAACCTGTCACAACCCCCGTGTAAGTCCCCTTTGGAGAGGTACATCTTGC
>CAITPF010000129.1 GCA_903894155.1 uncultured beta proteobacterium
CGTCACCCAAGCTCTTCCACCAGTCCCCGTGCGCGATGATGGTGAGGTTCGGATAGGATTTCAGGATGTGCTCCAGATGCGGGAAGCCCTTCTCATCCAGATTGCGACCTCGATCCATGTGAAACATCACCGGCAAACCCACCTTTTCGCAGGCCGTGAACAGCACCATGCTCTTCGGATCGTCGATAAATAAACTTTTATAGACCGGCTTCCCGTTGACAACCTCGGCAGGCTTTGGGTTGGCGGCTGATCCGTAGTGTTCGCCAAATCCGACTGCGCCGGCCTGTTTCTCCCGGTTCAGAATCGTCACCGCTTCGTCAACGCTGTTCACCTCGTCATAATACACGATGCAGAACCGCGCCATGCTGCCCTTGTAAGCCTTGTAGTTCTCAGTTTGCTGGGCGCGTTCCTTGTCGTCCCTTGCGCGGCTTTGCATGAGCGGATGATTGATGATGCGTTGCACGTTGTTGGACTGCATCCAGACGGCCACCTTATCCAAATCCCCCACCTTGGTATCATGAAAGTGAACGTGCGCGTCAACAAACTTGCCGGCCCCAGCATTGGTCTTTCCCTGAGAGCGGGCGGGCGACTCCGCCAAAGAAACCGCAGTCGCGGCAACGCTGACAAGGCATGCTACCCGGCTCCAGAACGCGCGCGGTGCGCGCCGAGGACTGCGTTGGTTGGGTTCCATATCTATTTCTTTGTTCATTTTGCCGATGCTACCCCGCTGGTGCGGTAAACACCCGCGCTTCGCCTTTGGGCGTGGTAATCATTGCGGTGACACCTCGGTAGCGGATCCTACACGCGCCATCGCTTCCCGACACATTGCGGATTATCGCACGCGTCAGCTTACCGTCCTGCCATTCAATATCCACTTCAAATCCCCCCCGCGCGCGGAGGCCGGATACTTTTCCGGTCGGCCACGCCTTGGGCAATGCGGGTAACAGATGGATGTCGCCGGCGTGGCTTTGCACCAGCATTTCGCAGTAGCCGGCCACGGCGCCAAAATTTCCGTCAATCTGAAACGGCGGATGGGAATCAAACAGGTTCGGATATACGCCAGCGCCGCTCTTGCCGTAGATGACCTTCGTCTCGCGGACAACGGTCAGCAGGTTTCGCAACAAGGTGTAGGCACGGTCGCCGTCCCACAGCCGCGCCCAGAAATTGATTTTCCACGCGCGGCTCCAGCCGGTGCCTTTGTCACCGCGCGCCTTCAGAGAAACGCGCGCCGCCTCGGCCAGTTCCGGCGTTCCCGCTTTGGTAATCTGGCGTCCGGGATACAACGCGAACAAATGCGAGACGTGGCGGTGATCATCCTTGGGATCGTCCTTGTCAGCTTCCCATTCCTGCAATTGTCCCCAGCGACCGACCTTCGGCTTGAGCAATTTGTCGCGCAGGCCGGCGATGTAATCGCGAAATTCCTTGTCGTCGCCCAGCACATCAGCGGCTTCGATGGTGTTGGTGAACAGGTCGTAAATAATTTCCTGATCGTAAGTCACACCTTCTTCGGCGGGGCCGTGTTCGGGCGACCAACCGTTTGGGGTGACGAGTGTGCCGTCCTTCCGCCGTTTCAGGTGATCGTCCCAGAATTGGCAAACTTCCTTGAGTACGGGGTAGGC
>CAITPF010000130.1 GCA_903894155.1 uncultured beta proteobacterium
ACTCATCTTTACCGGGTCGCCAACCGGCAGCATCAACAGTCGTGATGACCCGGTGCACACGATATGGAGCCAGAAAACCGTCCTCAATGCCTTGGCGCAGGCTGTAGGTGTAGACCGGGTTGCCGAAGTATTCGTAGCTGTCGCGAGAGTCTTCGCGCAGGGGCGTGGCCGTCATACCGAACTGTATAGCAGGTTCGAAATAATCGAGCACCGCGCGCCATGCGCTCTCGTCGCGGCTGGAACCCCGGTGACACTCGTCAATGATGATGAGGTCGAAAAAGTCAGGGCGGTACTGACGGAACACGTCTTCGCTTGCATTGGTCAGCGCCTGATAGATGCCGAAATACATGTCCCGGCTTTGGCTGGTGTCACCGCCGGCGATCTTGTGCCGAGCATCGCCAAAGGGCGCGAACATCTTGGCCATGGGGTCATCGACCAGGATGTTGCGGTCGGCCAAAAACAAGATCTTGGGACGACGGTACTCCCCCGTTCGGTTCCAGCGGCTGTTCCACAACTTCCAGCATATCTGGAACGCGACGCAGGTTTTGCCGGTGCCGGTGGCAAGCGTGGCAAGGATGCGCTTCTGACCCAGCAAGATCGCCTCAATCGCCCGACTGATCGCGATTTGCTGGTAGTAACGCGGCACCTTGCCAGAGATCAGGTTGAACGGCTCCAGCACATGCGCCGTGGCGCCTTGCGGCAAATGCGCGGCGGCAGTGAGGCGGGCAAACAGTTCATCGGGCGTGGCATAGTGATCCACCTCACGCTCGGTGCCGGTGATGTAGTCGATCTCAATGATGCGGCGGCCATTGGTCGCGTAGGCGAACTTGAGGCCGAGGATTTCTGCGTACTCACGCGCCTGCTGCACGCCGGTTTCGGCGGGCAGGCCGATTTCCTTGGCCTCCACTACAGCCAGAGGATAGTCGCGACGGTGGTACAGCAGGTAGTCGGCACGCTTCTGTTTGCCACGCCGTACCTTGCCACCAGCTACGATGATGCGGCCGTTGGTGAAAGTGCGCTGCTCGCCAATGGCGTGCGGTGCAGTGCCCCAGCCAGCCTCGACCAGTCGGGGCGTCACGAACTCGCGGCAGGTGTCCGCTTCGGTGATCACGCCGTCTCGCACCGCCTCCCCCTTCATCGTCGCCCCTCAGTCAATTAGGATTTTGAAACTGGTCGCCAGCGCCATCGGTTTGATTTCTCGAGCGTTCTTTTATAGTGCGACCAAGCTGTTGCTTCCCACTATCCGCAACGTGCACGACAGATTCGGCACTTGACGAACAGCTAATTTCGCCAATTCGGTTAAAACCCTTTTGGGTAGTGGCTGCCTCCTCCTGCTCGCCAAGGCGACCAATACCGGCAACGCAGCGCCTCATCTTGGATGCCCTGATCAATTTGGCATATGTTGCTAAGTTTATCAATGTGGCACAACTGCATCCATATATTGATGAACAATCTTGGTTTTAAGCCGATCAGCGCGTGAAAAGTGGCTGGCGTCATCAAGTTATCGGTCAGGGTTAACCCGCCCGCACCCG
>CAITPF010000131.1 GCA_903894155.1 uncultured beta proteobacterium
ACGTAGCCGCCCAGCGGAATGGCAGAAATCGCCCACTCCGTACCGCGACTGTCGGTTTTGCGCAGCAGCACCCGGCCAAAACCGACCGAAAACCGCAGGATCCGCACGCCGCACCAGCGAGCGACCGCGTAGTGACCCAACTCGTGGAAAGTGATCAGGATTCCAAGGGTCGCAATGAAGGCGATGACGGTCAGGAGCATGAAACCTCAGAAATGCCGGGCACCGGTTTCATGGTGCCGAATCGATCGAAAGGCAAAACGCACGGGCACGCCGGTCGAGTTCGAGTACATCATCGATCGAGTCGATCGCGAACGCACGCTGACCGGCCTGCCAGTCGAGGGTATCACCAATCATGCGGGCGATCGCCGTGTAGCGCAACCGGCCTGCAAGAAAGGCGCCGACAGCGACCTCATTGGCTGCGTTTAGCGCGATACAGGCGGTTTGCCCGGCGCGCAAGGCATCGAACGCCAGCGCCAGGCAAGGAAAACGCCCAAGATCCGGCGTTTCGAAATCCAGCCGCCCGCTCGTGGCAAGATCCAGCAGACCCACGCCCGATGAAATGCGATCGGGAAAGCCCAGCCCGTAGGCGATTGGCGTGCGCATATCGGGCTGACCAAGCTGCGCGACCACCGATCCGTCCTCATATTCGACCATCGAATGCACGACGCTTTGCGGGTGAATCACCACATTGATGCGATCCGGCGGCATGGCGAAAAGCCAATGCGCCTCGATCACTTCCAGGCCTTTGTTCAGCATCGTGGCCGAATCCACGGAAATCTTGCGGCCCATGCTCCAGTTCGGATGCGCACAGGCCTGAGCAGGCGTGACGTCGTGCAGGTCAGACCATTCCCGGGTCCGGAACGGGCCACCCGAGGCGGTCAGTATCAGGCGCCGCACGCCCGCAGCGGGCCCCTGCGGCGCACTCGCCCTACCGTCATGGGGCAGGCACTGGAAGATGGCGTTATGTTCGCTATCGATCGGCAGCAGCTCGGCGCCGCTCTCCCGTACCGCGCCCATGAAAAGGGATCCGGCTGCGACAAGCGCTTCCTTGTTGGCCAGAAGCACCCGCTTGCCGGCCCGGGCCGCGGCAAGCGCGCCCGGCAGGCCCGCCGCACCGACGATCGCCGCCATGACCGTGTCGCATCCGGGATCCGCGGCCGTTTCTGCCAGCGCCTGGGCGCCGACCCGCACGTCAGGCAGACTTGCACCAGCGGGCCAGATCGCGCGAAACCGCGCTGCGGCAGCATCATCCGGCACCACGACGACGGCGGCATGCGTGCGCGCGGCCTGCTCAGCCAGCAGGTCGATCCGGCTGTGCGCAGTCAGGGCGTAGACGGTGAACCGGTCAGGGTGACGCGAAATGACGTCGAGCGTGCTTTGCCCGATCGATCCGGTCGAACCGAGGATGGTGACGCGAGCGGTCATTAAAGCCACGACCCGCTGACCAGAAGCACCGCGAGCGGAACAACCGCAACGACGGCGTCAATGCGGTCGTAGACACCGCCATGGCCTGGCAGCAGCGCGCTGGAGTCCTTGACGCCCGCGCGACGCTTGAGCAGTGACTCAAACAGGTCGCCCAGGATGGAGACCGCAGCCAGGACGGCGGCAAGGCCAGCGGCGCCGGGCCAGGACCAGCGCGCGACCAGCGATGCCCCGAAGGTCGAATCCCAGTTTGCGGAGACAAGCACCCAGGCGACCACGCCCAGGACCCCGGCGATCGCGCCTTCGACGGTCTTTCCGGGGCTTACCCGGGGCGCAAGTTTATGACGTCCGAATGCCCGGCCGGCAAAATAGGCTGCGATATCGGCCACCCAGACCAGCACGAGCAGCGAGAGGACGTACCCCGCGCCATGCTTGAGAAAAAGCAACGCGAGCGCCGCCCACGTCGCGTAGAGCGTCAACGGCCCAAAGATCGACCACGCGAGGCTCTGTGGAGCAGCGCTCGCGTCACCCCGCACCACGACGACCGGGACCACGACAACCCAAATCGCGGCGCTGACGGTGACGGCGACCATCATCGGCACCGTGTCGGGCTGGGATTGGCCCAGCCACAACCAGGTCTGCAGCAAAGCGACAATAAAGAGGACTCCACCGGTCAGCACGGCGACAGCCGGCGTTGGGCCAGCCGTCAGGCGAAGCCACTCCCAGCCCGCGCAGGCACACGCAATGGCCAGGAACAGCAGGAAAGGCCAGGGCGAAGACGCGGCCACCACCAACCCGATCACTGCAAGGAGGACGATGGCGGTGATAACGCGCTGTTTGAGCATCGTGTTCAGCGGCCAGCGGTCGTATGCACCTGGGCGCTCGTGCGCCCGAACCGCCGCTCGCGGCTGCTGTACCACTCAAACGCGGCCTTCAGTTCCTTTTCCCCGAAGTCCGGCCAATAGCAGTCGGTAAAGAAGAGCTCCGTGTAAGCCAGCTGCCAAATGAGAAAATTCGACACGCGCTGCTCCCCGCCCGTGCGGATGAACAAGTCGGGCTCGGGCGCCCAGGACATCGAGAGGTGCGCCTCCAGAGATTGCTCGTCAATTGCTGCGGGGTTCTGCGCGAGGGTGGGATCCTTGGCGAGCATGTTGCGCGTGGCCTGAAGGATATCCCAGCGTCCGCCGTAGTTGGCCGCCACGGTGAGGTTCAACTTGTCGTTATGCACGGTGCTGGCCTGGGCCTGCGAAATCAGATCCTGCAATCGCGGCTCAAAAGCGGACAAGTCACCGATCACACGCAGCCGCACGCCCTGCTCCTGCAGTTTTGTCACCTCGCGCTCCAGCGCCTGCACGAACAGGCGCATGAGCAGCGAGACCTCGTCGGCCGGCCGACGCCAATTCTCGGAGCTGAAAGCAAAGAGCGTCAAATAATCCACGCCAAGCCGCCCGCAGGTTTCCACGGCGCGACGCACGGCCTGCACACCCTTGGCATGGCCTGCGGTTCGCGGCAACAACCGCTGCGAAGCCCAACGCCCATTGCCATCCATGATGATGGCCACATGCCGGGGGACGCCCGACGTGACGGGGATATCGCGGGTGGAACTCATCTTCATATCGCAGGACGGGTTAAACCGTCATGATCTCCGCTTCTTTCTGGGTCACCATCTTGTCGATTTCAGCGACACAGCGGTCAGTCAGCTTCTGGACGACGTCCTGGGCACGTCGTTCGTCATCCTCGGAAATCGCCTTATCCTTGACCAGGCGCTTGAAGCCGTCATTGGCGTCGCGACGCAGGTTGCGCAAGGCAATCTTGGCATCCTCGCCCTCGGATTTGACCACCTTGGTCAATTCGCGGCGGCGCTCCTCGGTCAGCGCGGGCATCGGCACGCGAATGTTGTCGCCCATCGGAATCGGGTTCAGACCCAAATCCGATTCGCGAATCGCCTTTTCGACCGCCTGCGCCATGTTTTTTTCCCAAACCTGGATGCTGATCGTGCGCGCATCGATGAGGTTGACGTTACCGACCTGGCTCAGCGCAACGGGATTGCCGTAGTACTCGACCTGAATGTGATCCAGGATTCCCGTGTGGGCCCGGCCCGTGCGAATTTTGCCCAGATCCGCCTTCAGGGTCTCGATCGTCTTGGCCATGCGGGATTCGGCAGATTTATGGACTTCTGCAATACTCATAGCATTACCTCTTTATACGTGGACAAGCGTGCCCTCGTCCTCGCCGCCAATTGCCCGGCTAAGCGCGCCGGGCTTGTTGATGGAGAAAACCCTGATGGGCAGCTTCTGGTCGCGGCACAATGCAAAAGCGGTGGCGTCCATCACTTCGAGCCGACGCATGATCGCCTCGTCGAAACTGATACGGGAATATCGGGTGGCCGAAGGGTCTTTCTTCGGATCCGCTGTGTAAATTCCGTCGACCTTCGTCGCCTTCAGCACGATCTCGGCACCGATCTCGGCTCCGCGCAGCGCTGCGGCGGTATCCGTGGTGAAGAATGGATTGCCAGTGCCGGCCGCGAAGATCACGAGCTTGCCTTCCTCGAGGTAACGCAAGGCCTTGGGGCGGATGTAGGGCTCGACAACCTGCTCGATGTTCAGCGCCGATTGCACGCGCGCATCGATGCCGCGATGCTTGAGCGCATCCTGCAACGCCAGAGCGTTCATCACGGTGGCCATCATGCCCATGTAGTCGGCGGTCGCGCGATCCATTCCCTGAGCACCGGGTGCCACGCCGCGAAAGATGTTGC
>CAITPF010000132.1 GCA_903894155.1 uncultured beta proteobacterium
ACGTGCATCGCGTGATCGGCTCGGTGTTGCTACTGGTCGCATTGCCGGCCTTCGTCGTGTTTGCTGCGACGCTGGATATGACGATGGCGAGGAATCCGGCCAATCGATTGCTCTTTGGCATCATCCCGGTACTCGTCTGCTATGGAATGCTGGCCGGCTTTTCTGGCATTCGTGCCGGACGCAGGATCCAGCATATCGACGGCATGTTCCTGGCCGTCATCCTGCTCAATGCCGCGCCGACGATCAGGATATTGACGGGGATTCTGTATGCGTCCGGGGTTCCGATCGGTTGGCTGATCGTGGATCAGGAAGCGAACCCGGTGCTTGCCATCGCCAGGACGATTCTCATCCTTGCGATCCTGGCTGCAAGCTACCTGTCGTGCGGGCGTTTGAAGCAGAATCGAATCCCGCTTTATCTACTCGCTGCGGTTGTGCCATGCGCGGTATGGCTGAGCATCTAGTGCGCAGCGCTTAGCGATCCAGGTCGCCGCTTTCCAGCTTGATCGGCTTGCCGTGCGGCGTGCGGCGAATCGCGCGCTCCCAGCCCCGCTGGTAGCGCTCAAGGCTCTGCGCGTCCGTCATGCCGCGTTGCGTAACAAGGGACTCCAGCGCGGCGATCAGGTCCAGATAATATTGCTCGTCACGGCAGGCTTCGCTCTCGGGGTGGCTGGCGATTTCGCGACCGAAGATGTTCGCCCATTCCTGCCCGCCAAGCTGGCCGCTTCGGCGAAGCGCGACCACCATGGCGAATGCCTGTGCCTGCCACGGCGTCTGAAACGCGGGCTGCGGCTGGCCTGCCGGGTTGACGAGTTCTTCGAATATCGCGGATCCGGCCGATTGCGAAGTGTTCATGCGAGTTCCAGATAGGGCTCGAACGCCTCGATCGAGACTTTGTGCATCGGATCCGCCTGATCCCCGAACAGGGTCTGGGCGCTGAACACCACGGTGTAAAGCCACTGCGGATTTTCGCCCGCGCCGCTGGCGTGGGAATCCGGGAACACATGGCAGCCATGCACCGACTCTATGACGCCGACGCACCCGCGCGCATAGCGCGGCAAGCGGGTATGTGTTTTCGGGCTGCTACGTTGTGTGCGCACCGCATCGCCCACCTGGAATTTCGGGGTGGTTTCGGTCGGCCGGGAGGCTTTGCCGCGCACGCACGCGTTGCTGATATCGCTCGCGTGCATCACCCGCTGTGGGGGCGTTGCGGGTGCCAGCGCGTGGCCGGCAGACACCTCTTGCTGGCTGACGAGCCCAAGCCGCGTGAGATTGTGCATCATCCCGAGCGTCCAGCGCTGGTAATAGGATGCCGCGAGGTAATCCACCGGGGGGAGTTGCTCCTGGGCGTAGCGTGACTCGTCGAGACTCCAGGCCTTTGTGTATCCCATGGCGCGATGCATGGCGAGCACACGGCTCTCCCAAGGCGCATGAAACACCGGCTCGTTTTGCTCCGGCAGTACAGGGCCAAACCCGTGCATGCCGCCCATGTCATGAACGCTATTCACGGGCCTTGCCTCCTGCGAGTCCGGGCAGCGCGGTGCCAATCATGGAATTTCGGGTAACCAGTGCGGCCAACTCGTCTTCCGACAGTGACTCCGTGTGTTCCGGGCGCATCGGCAAGACCAGATAGCGCGTTTCCGCGGTCGAATCCCAGACGCGGATTTCCGTGCTTTGCGGCAGGGTGACCCCAAACTCGGTGAGAACAGCCCTGGGTTCGATCACGACCCGCGAGCGGTAGGCGGCCGATTTGTACCAGGCAGGCGGCAGGCCCAGAACATCCCAGGGATAGCAGGAACACAGGGTGCAAACGACCATGTTGTGCCGGGACGGGGTATTTTCGACGACGATGAGATCGTCACCCACCTTGGGGACCAGGCCGATCGACTGTATTGCGGTTGCGCCGTCCTTGAGTAACGCGCGCTTGAAGTCTTCGTCGAGCCAGGCCCGGGCGACCGCACGCGCGCCGACATGGGGACCAACGCTGTTTTCAAAGTAATCGACGATGGCGTCGAGTGCGCCCGACTCGATGTAGCCCTTTTCGACGAGAATGGTCTCCAGCGCGCGAACCCGGAGTTGCACCGGATCGATTACCGGATCTTCATGCCCGTCGCCATGGTCGTGCCCATCGTCGTGATCGTGTGAGTGCCCGTGATCGTTCGCCATCGCCTAATGCCTCCGTTTTTAGTTCTTCTGTGAAACGAATATTAATTCGTTTTGGTGTTCGGTTGGAGATTGGAGGTTGGGCAGGGATACCTTCCGGGCTTGAGTCCAGTCCAGGTGTTCGGTAGAGTTGTGCGACTCCCGGTACGCCCGCTCTTCCTTTTCGCTTGTGAATTACGGCGTGGCCTTCAAGGTGGCCTTAGATGGTTTGCTCATAAATCACTCGCTCCTTTCGGTTGAGGTGCAATCCAGCCTCCGCCCAGTGATTTGTACAAAGAAACCAGGTCGATCGCGGCATTCGCCTGCGCCCGGGCGAGGCCTTCCTGGCCATCGCGCAACTGGCGCTCGACATCCAGCATTTCTACCAGGCCAACGTCGCCTGCGGCGAAGCGTCGTTGTGCATTGCTGAAATCCCGCCCGATCGACTCGACGGCTTTGCGCTGGAGCACAAGCGCCTCCTGGGCGAAGTGGTATTGGCTCAGCGCGCGCTCGGCGTCGCCCAGCGCGTTCACCACCGAGCTTTCATAGGCAAGCGCCGCGGTCTCCTGGCGCGCCTGTGCGGCGCTGATCTCCGCCCGGACCCTTCCCCCGTCAAGAACGCGCCAGGAGATCAGTGGCGCGACAACGCCAGACAGACTGTCGCCCAGGAACAGGTTATTGGGCGCCAAAGCGGTGAAGCCGCCAAGCGCCGTAATGGAAAGCTTCGGGAAAAGCTCGGCCGTGGCAACGCCGATATCCGAGGTGCTGGCCGCCAGCCTGCGCTCGGCGGCACGGATATCCGGGCGGCGGCGCAGAAGCTCTGCACGTTGCCCGACAGGCAACGCCACGACGACGATCATCGATCGGCCGCTCTCAAGCAACGCAAGTTCAGCCTCCGGAAGACCGCCAAGCAGCGTGCCGAGCGCGAGCGCGGCGCCGCGCACGCGCGATTCAATCGAAGGCAGCCCCGCAAGCGCGGCGTCAAGCCTCGACTGGACCGCGTTGTAGTCGGCCTTTGCGGCATCGCCCTGCGCGAGGCGCCGCCTGGCAGTGTCCGACGTGCGCCGCAGGGTGTCGACGCTGGCGCGCCTGGCCACGAGCTCCAGTTGAGCGCCGCGCAGTGAAAGGTATGTCCGGGCGACCTCGGCCGCGACGCTGATCCGCACTGCCGCAGCATCTTCCCGGGTTGCCTCCAGCCGCGCACCCGCAGATTCGACCGAGCGCCGGACACTGCCAAACAGATCGAGTTCCCAGCTTGCGTCAAAGCCAAACGCATAGACTGTCGAATCGCGTGATCCCTGGGAAGGTAACGGGCCGTTGATGCCCTGGTGCACGGGAGCAACGACCGCCCCACCGGTCAGCGTGGGCAGCGCACGTGCAGAGGTCGCCGAGACCTGCGCGCGCGCTTCCGCAATCCGGGAAATCGCCTGGCGGACATCCAGGTTCTGCGCGAGCGCCTGATCCACCAGTCGTGCCAGTGTCGGATCACCCAGCGACGTCCACCAAACGGTCAGCGCCGGGTCGGCATTGCCGCCTGGCGTGGCCAGCGTCCAGCCCTCTCCCAGCCTGACCTCGGGGGGCTTGTCGTAATCGGGCCCGACCGAGCACCCCGACAATGCCGCGAGCAATAGCGCCAAAGGAAACGCGACGCGACGAAAACATTTTCGATCAAATGGGCTGTTCATGATGCACCGAATGCCTGTCCGGACCAGGGGGTCTTCATTGGAGTTTGCTCCGTACGAAAATCGTCGCCACAAACAGCGAAGCGGCGGCGATCACCGCCATCGGCCAGAGGTGGGAAAACACGTCTCTGGCCGGCAACGCCTTGAGAAACGTGCCCTGCACGATGACAAGAAAATGCCGCAGCGGCACCAGCTCGGATAGCCACTGCAGCACGGTCGGCATGTTCTCCACAGGCGTGGCAAACCCGGAGATCAGGATCATCGGCACCCCGAGTGCGAACGCCCCCAGGATCGCCTGCTGCTGGGTGGCGCAGATCGATGAAATCATGAGGCCAATACCGACAACCGACAGGATGAACAGCAGCATCGTAAGGAGCAGCAGCGCGTACGACCCCGTAAACGGGATCCTGAACGCGAAGACGCCGGCGCCCACCATGACATTGCCCATCAGGGTTCCGATGACAAGCGCCGGCACGGTCTTGGCGATGATGATTTCGGTCGGGGTCGTCGGAGACACGAGGAGCTGGTCGAACGTGCCCATTTCCCGTTCGCGGGCGATGGACAGCGATGTGATCACCAGCGCGGCAAACATCGTCAGGATCCCGGCGAGGCTCGGCACGATGAACCAGCGATAATTCAGGTTCGGATTGAACCAATGGCGCACGGCAATCGCGTCCGGCGTGAACGTGGTTTGCGGCTGCGCCGAGAATCGCTGCGCGACCGTCTCAAGATACCCCAGCGCGATCTGCCCGGAATTCGCGCGCCTGCCGTCGACAATCACCTGGATCGCCGCTTTCCTGCCTGCAGAAACATCACGCGAGAACGTCTCCGGAATATCGACAGCCAGCAGGGCCTGGCGTTGCTCGATGGTGCTGTTCATCGCAGCGCGATCTGGCACCGTCAGCACGTGGCCGACAAAACTCGATGCGGCAAGATCGGCGATGAACTGTTCAGACCAGTGGCCGCCGTCACGATCCAGGATCGCGACCGTCACGTTGCGCACTTCGAGCGTTGCGGCGAAGGAAAAGATGAGCAACTGCATCAGCGGTGGCGCAATCAGTGTCATCCGCACCCGGACATCGCGCCAGACGCTGAGCATCTCCTTGACGACCTGGGCCCTGAGTTGCGAAGAAAGGATACGCATCGTTCAGACGTCCAGGCTCTTGCGGGTTCTCAGGGTCGCAATCCCGATGAAAATGCCGCCGATGGCAAGCATCGCCACGAGGTTTGGCAGGAAAAGCGACCAGACATCGCCGGCAAGAAACACGGTCTGCAGCGCGACGATGAAATAGCGCGCGGGCACGATGTAGGTCAGCAACCGGATCGGCGCGGGCATCGAATCGATTTCGAAAATAAAGCCCGACAGCAGGAACGCGGGCAGAAAACCCGTGAACAGCGCGAGTTGCGAGGCGACGAACTGATTGCGCGTGACTGCCGAAATGACCAGGCCCTGCCCGAGCGCCGGGACCATGAACGCCGCGGACAGCAACAACAAGGCCGGCCAGGAGCCGCGCAAGGGAACCCCGAAGCCATGGATCGCGATCAACGACGCGACGATGGTTGCGGCCATGCCCAGCAGGAAATACGGAATGAGCTTGCCGACCAGGATCTCGACAATCCGTGCAGGTGTCGAAATGAGCGCCTCCATCGTTCCGCGCTCCCACTCGCGCGCAAGCACGAGCGCTGTCAGCAGCGTGCCGATCATCGTCATGATGATGGCGATCGCACCCGGAACCAGGAACCATCGGCTTTCCACCACCTGGTTGAACCAGACACGCGACTGAACGTCGATTGCACCGGGCCGGTTGACGCCACGCCCTGCAAACCACAGTGCGACAACGCCTTGCGTATAGGCGGCGACAAAGTTGGCCGTGTTGGGCTGCGAGCCGTCGGTCACGACCTGGATCAGCGAGGTGTGCCCTGCCGTTGCCAGCCGCCGCTCAAAATCCTGCGGAATCACCACGAAGCCGCGCAGCGTACCCGCCGTAACTCCGTCGGCGACCTCGCGGCGATCGCGCGCTGCAGTCACCTTGAAAGATCGCGTCGCGCCAAAGGCCGCCGCCAGCGACT
This sequence comes from uncultured beta proteobacterium, assembly GCA_903894155.1. Taxonomy (GTDB): domain Bacteria; phylum Pseudomonadota; class Gammaproteobacteria; order Burkholderiales; family Burkholderiaceae_B; genus Zwartia. The sequence continues at coordinate 5,892 of CAITPF010000132.1, forward strand.
GCGCCGACGCACTATCGGATTCGAGCACCACGCCGATCGCGAGCTTGCGGATATCAAGGGAAACCGCGTAGGCGAAGAGAAACAGCAATATGACCGGCAGGACAAAGGCGATCAGAATCGCCGACGGATCGCGCACGACCTGAAGGCATTCCTTGCGCACCAGTGCACTCAGGCGCGAGAACGCGCCGGGCCGACCGGAAGTCCGAAGCGCGGTCATGCCGCCCTCGCCGCTGTCGCGTCTGCACCGGCATCGACGCGCTCGATCAGTTCAATGAAGGTTTCCTCCATGGTCGGCTCCTCGCATCCCGGCTTTTGCGCCTTGCGCTTGAGCGCATCGGGTGTGTCCAGCGCAATCACTTTTGCGTGGTACATCAAGGCGACCCGGTCGCAATACTCGGCCTCGTCCATGAAGTGCGTTGTCACCAGCACGGTGACCCCTTTGCGCACCAGTCCGTTGATGTGATTCCAGAACTCTCTGCGGGTGATCGGATCGACGCCCGAGGTCGGCTCGTCCAGGAACAGGACAGCCGGCCTGTGCATCAGCGCACAAGCCAGCGCAAGCCGCTGTTTAAAGCCGAGCGGCAGCGATTCCGGGCTGCTGGCAAGGTATCTCTGCAGCTGGAAGGTTTCAATCATCTCGGCCACGCGCTCGCGGCGCGTCGCCCCCTCAAGTCCATAGACGCCAGAGGAAAATTCCAGGTTCTGGCCCACCGACAGCAAGCCATAGAGAGAGAACTTCTGCGCCATGTAGCCGAGTTTGAGCTTTGCCGCACTGGCGGCGGTGCGCAGGTCGTGACCGACCACCCGCGCCTGCCCCGAGGTGGGCTTGAGCAATCCGCACAACATTTTGAAGGTCGTCGACTTGCCCGCGCCATTGGGTCCGAGCAATCCGAAGATCTCGCCTTTGCGCACATCGAAACTGACATTGTCCGTCGCAACAAAGGCGCCGAATTTACGCGTAAGGTTCTGGCACTGAACGGCGATGTCGCTCGTCGCGACCACGGGTTGCATTCGCGCGGCAAGTTCGGACGGCCCCGATGGGCCGCCGCCCAGAAGATCGACAAAGGCATCCTCGAAGCGCGGGGCGACCGGTTGAAGTTGCGCCCCCGTCTCGCGGGCAAGCGTGTCAATGTCAGCCTGCGCCGCCCCCTGCCGCAGTACCACGCGCACCGACTCGCCCTGGATGACGCCGTCGCACACGGACGGCAGCGCTAGCGCGCGCGCAAGCACCTGTCGCCGCTCCACCGAGGGGTTGCGCAGCAGGAAACTGCGGCCCGTCAGGCGATCCGTGAATGCGTGTGGCGGGCCGCTGTATGCGAGCCGGCCCTCGTTGAGCAGCAGGACATCGGCGCAGCGTTCAGCTTCGTCCAGATACGAGGTCGCCCAGACCACGGCGATGCCGTCCCCCGTTAACGCGTTGACCATGCTCCAGAGATCCTGGCGACTGACCGGATCCACTCCGACGCTCGGTTCATCGAGCAGCAAGATTTGCGGCATCGCCATCAGCGCGCAGGCAAGCCCCAGCTTCTGCTTCATGCCGCCGGACAATTCCCCCGCAAGCCGGGCGGTGAAAGGACCGAGGCGGGTGAACGCCAGCAGTTGCTCAAACCGGGATTGCCGCTCTGCACCGATAAGCCCCTGGAGTCCGGCGTAAAGTCGCATGTTTTCCAGGACGGACAGGTCTTCATAGAGGCCGAATCGCTGGGGCATATACCCAACGCGGTAGGGCAGCGCATCCCGATCCCCGACCGTGTCGCAACCGGCCACCACGATGCGGCCTTGCGTCGGTCGCATGAGCCCGGCCAGCAATCGCATCAGTGTCGTCTTGCCCGCACCATCGGGGCCGACCAAACCGGTCAGCCGCCCGCCTGCGATCTGCGCCGTGATCCGATCGAGCGCCAAGGTCGCGCCGAACGATTTCACCAGATCCGTGATCTGGATCGCGATCGGTGCGCCTGCGTGGGGCGAGGGGTTTGTGGCCACGATGGTCCTATCGGGCTTTATCCGGCCCATTGTCCACAAGGACAGTCACGGGCATGCCTTGCCGAAGTGCCTGATCGGGATTGCTGACGACGATGCGCAGGCGATACACCAGATCCGTGCGCAAGTCTGTCGTCTCGACGGATTTCGGCGTGAACTCGGCGCGCGGTGAAACAAAACCGATCTGCCCCTCGTAAATCTTGTCCGACGAATTTGTGCGAACCGTGACTTTGGTGCCCGGGGCGACGCGGCCAAGGTGTCGTTCGCTCGCGTAGGCGCGACTATAGACCGGGGATCCAAGCGACAGCGTGTAGACCGGCTCCAGAGGCCCCACCATGCTGCCCGGCTCCCGGATGCGCGCAAGCACCACCGCATCGGCGGGCGACGTCAGGCGCGCGTCGTCGAGCCGCGTCTGCGCGAGCGCGCGAGCCGCATCCGCCGCTTGCACACGCGCCTGCGCGGCGTCAATGTCTTCCTTGCGATAGCCCTCGCGCTGCAACTCGAGCGCCTGCCGGGCCGAGCCAAGGGCGGCAGCCGCCTGATCGCGTGCCGCACGCACGGACTCGAACGTACGGGCGCTTGCGATGCCGTCGCCGGCAAGCGCGCGCTGTCGGCGAAAATCGCTATCGGCTTTCTGAAAAACAGCGTCGGCCTCCTTGACGCTCTCCTCTGCACGCCTGATGTCGGGCGGGCGATTGCCGTTCTGCATTTTCCGGAGTTCGGCGCGCGCCGAAAGCAGATCCCCCTCGGCGCCTGCCAGGCCATCCTGGTAGGGCTTGGCGTCAATCTCGGCCACCAGTTGATTGGCCTTGACCGAGTCGCCCTCTTCAAGCGCCATGTTGAGAAGACGCCCAGGCTGCCGGAACGCCAGCGCCACTTCGCGGATGTCGACGTTGCCATAGAGCACGAGTTTGGCACCCTGCGCCCCGTTGCGCTGATCCCACCATCGGTACCCGGAATAAAGCAGCGCCAGCACGACGAGCGCGACGACGACGACGCGAATTCTCTTATTCATGTCATTGATCCTAAATGAGCACCTGACCAGTGTAATGAATGTGAAAGGCTAAGCAATGTCGCCGGGCATATGGCATCGGCTGCGAGCCGGCTCGCGCGCTCCCGGGTTGGGTTTACCCGAGCCGGCAGTATGATCGCTTCATTATTTGCATCGGGTGGTTTGTATGAAAGGAATCCATTTCCAGCGGTTTGACGCAACGGGGCAAGCCACCCGTGTCGCCCGTGTCGCCCATGTGCGCAGGCTCGCGTCGATCGCGATCCTCGCCGTCGGTTGCGCACTGTTCGTGTCGTCATTGCCGGCGCAAACGCCTCACACGCACGACCACGGCTTTAGCGGCGCAGCCCAGTGGGCCAGCGTGTTTGACGATCCGGCGCGCGACGCCTGGCAAAAGCCCCATGAGGTTATTGGAGCCCTTGGGTTGAGCGCCGGGGCCAGCGTCGCGGACATTGGCGCGGGGACAGGTTATTTCGCGGTGCGACTCGCGCATATGGTGTCAGGCGGAAAGGTATATGCCGTGGACACCGAGCCCGACATGGTCAGGTACCTGGCCGAACGCGCGTCCAAATCGGGGCTCACGAACCTGATCGCGCTGCAGGGCACGCCCGCCAGCCCCAACCTGCCGGCAAAAGTGGATCTGGTCCTGTTGGTCGACGTCTTTCATCACATTGGTGATCGCGTGCGCTATTTTCGAGACTTGCGTGCATCCCTGACTGCGGGGGGCAAAGTCGCGATCATTGATTTTCGGGCAGATTCGCCTGTCGGGCCGCCCGCGCAGGCGCGCCTCGCGCCTCAACAGGTGATCGACGAGATGGTTCAGGCAGGCTATGCGCTGGACAAAACACAGGATTTCCTCCCGAACCAGTATTTCCTGACCTTCAAGTAAACCGCACGATCATTCCTGGGTGGTCGGTCGGCGTGCAAGCAAATGAGTAATGAGCAGCGAGAGGACCGTCTCGCCGCGCTGGTTGACTCCCTGGTATTTGAGGCGCGCAATCCCGCGATCCGGTTTCGATTTCGAGGGCCGCAGCTCGAGCACCTCGACCACGGTATGCAGCGTATCGCCCGGGCGAACAGGAGCCAGCCACCGCACTTCGTCAATGCCTGGCGACCCAAGGCTGGAATCCAGGAAGACCCCCGTCTGAATGAACAGCCTGAAGCACAGCGTCAGCGAGTGGAACCCGCTCGAGATCAGGCCGCCGAAATGCGATGCCTCGGCTGCGGCCTTGTCCAGATGAAAAGGCTGGGGATCGTTCTGCCAGGCGAAATCGATAATCGCCGATTCCGTCAGCGTGACGCCGGTAGTCGTGAAGGTCTGACCAGGCGTCAGGTCGTCCAGAAAGCGTGTATCCATCGTGATCCTCGCTGCAAGCGCAGTGATTAAAATTTGTATTCAATCGGCAAGCATAATTGCATTTACCGTTCACCCCAAAGCCGAAATCACGGCTCGGTGCCCGACACATTAACCCGGAGTACACGATGTCCACTTCCTCACGTCAGCCAGAGCACCCGATCGATCCGCTCTTCACCCGCCGTTGGTCACCGCGCGCGTTCACGGGCGAAGCGATCAGCCACCCGGAACTGATGAAGTGCATCGAGGCGGCGCGCTGGGCGCCATCGGCCTCGAATTCACAACCGTGGCGTTTTATTTACGCGCTGCGCGAAACGCCGGCCTGGACGCCGATATTCGACACCCTGGTTGAGTTCAACCGGGATTGGGCGCACCGCGCAGGGGCACTCATCGTGGTGCTGTCCCGCAAGCGCTGGATCGCCCCTGGTTACAACGAGCAAAGGGCCCTGCCCACGCATTCGTTCGACGCCGGCGCCGCCTGGGCGAACCTTGCGTTACAGACGACGCAGTCGGGCTGGCACGCGCACGCAATGGCCGGGTTCGACAATGAGCGCCTCAGGGCCCAACTGAGCGTGCCCGAGGATTATGCGATCGAAGCGGTTGTCGCCATTGGGAAGGTAGCCGACAAGAGCGTGCTGTCCGAGGCGCTTGCCCAGCGCGAAACTCCAAGCCAGCGGTTGCCGCTCAAGGCAATCGTCGCCGAAGGAAGATTCGCCTTTGAAGCCTGACTTCCGTGCGACGCGATAGCCGACCGCGACAGGGCGCGGGCGTGCTGTCGACGCGCGCGACCGCCATCGCGCGGTCACGGTGGGCGCCTGAGAGCGCCGCGCCCCCCCTACTGCGCCTTGATCCCGAGTTCGTCGATGATTTTGTAAAGAAACTGGGACTGCGACGCGATCTTGCGCGCAAACTCAACCCGGCCCTGGAAATCCGGGTAGAACCCTGCCGCCATCAGCTGTTTCTGGACTTCCGGATCCGCGAGCGCCTGCTTGAATCCCAGGGAAAGCTTGTCCAGGACGGCATCCGGCGTGCCGCGCGGCGCCGCCACACCAAACCAGACATCGACGTCCACCTCGGGATAACCGAGCTCCACCAGCGTGGGCGTATCCTTGAGCGGCTCGATCCGCTCACGCGTCGTGACCGCCAGCGGCCGCAGCTTTCCTGCACGGATGTTGGTGGCGATTTCGTTCCAGTTGGTCAGCACCATCGTCACGTGGCCGCCCATCACGGCGTTGCCTGCCATGGCGCCGCCCGCAAACGGCACGTAGGTCGCCACCATCCCGGTGCGCGCCTTGAGGAGTTCTCCGCCGATGTTCTGCGACGTGTTGGGGCCAACGGTCGAGTAGCTAAGATTGGCGCCCGGCTCCCTGGACTTTGCCAGCACCTGTGCAAACGTCATGAAGGGGCTTTCTGCGTTCACGGCCAGGACTTGCGGCGAATTGAGCAGCATCGCAACCGGCGTAAACGCTTTGACCCCGTCGTAGGGAAGCTCCTTCTGCAACTTGTCGTTGATGAGAAAGCTGTTGGCGATAATCAGCAGGGTGTAGCCGTCGGGCGCAGACTTGGCGACCGCCGCCGTACCGATGACGGTGCCGGCGCCGGGCTTGTTCTCGACGATGATCGGCTGCCCCCAGATCGCGGAGAGCTTTTGCCCGATGAGCCGGGTGAACGTATCCGCGGCGCCGCCCGCTGGAAACGGCACGACGATCCTGACGGACTTGTCCGGGAACTCTGCGGCGCCGGCGGGAGCGGCCTGCAAGGCTAGCGCAAGCGCGCAAAGTGCAGTGGCAAGGATCTTCATCGCGACAGGTCTCCTTTATGTTGACTACCTGAGCTGCGCATGGGCAGTTCGCGCAATATTAGTTGGGCGTCCCCCGGGACGCAACGCCGCAGCGCAAGCTGCCGACAAGTCGCTGATTTGACCCGGTACGCGACAAACGCCGTCTGTCCGGGCGGGGGAGGACGCCAAATCCTTTCGGCCCTGAACGGCGGGCCTTGCCGCGCGGGCGGTCAGAATGACGAACCGGGCGTCTGCAGGAAAGCAAGCTCCTGCGGGGTCGACTCGCGACCAAGCGCCGCATTACGGTGCGGATAACGTCCAAACTGGTCGATGATCGCTTTGTGCTTCAGTTCGAACTTGTAGTTGTCCTCAAGACCGGGTGCCGCGAAGAGCTTGACCGCGATCTCGTGAACGGCAGCCGATTCACTGTGCATGTAAGGCAAATACATGAACGCGCGGCGTTCGGCCGGCAGTTTGTGGTCTGCGCCGGTCGACACCGCTTCCTGCGCAAGCGCCAGCGCGATTCCGTCGCCGGCGAAAGCGCTTGCGGATTCCCGATGGATGTTTCGGGAAAACTGGTCCAGCACGATGATTTCAGCGAGTCGCCCGCCAGGCGTCGCACGCCAGTCAAAAAGCTCGCATTGCACTGCCCGCGCCAGCAACCCGCCAAAACGCATGCGGATCAGCTCGTCAAATTGCGCGGACTTTTCCCACCACTGACGTGCAGAGACCTCGTGAAACCAGAAATTCAGGACATCGTCGGCAAGAATCATGGTGCTGTGCCCTCTCGCTTCACGTCAGGGTACCAGCGTCAGGAAAAGAAACGCCATGAACAGCACCACGTGGATCGCACCCAACATCATGTGCGTGCGCCCCGTGGAGAGCGTCACCATGCTGACCATGAAGGTGAGCACGAGCATCACCAGATCCTTGCCGTTGAGGCCCAGGACAAGCGGCAGGTCAAACGCGATCGAGGCCACGGCCACGACCGGGATCGTCAGCCCGATACTTGCCAGTGCCGACCCGAGCGCCAGATTCATGCTGGTCTGCAGTCGATCGGCTCGCGCTGCGCGCACGGCGGCCAACGTTTCAGGCAGCAGCACCAGGATCGCAATGATGATCCCGATCACGGCCTTTGGCGCACCGGCAACCGCAACGGCGCGTTCGATCGAAGGCGAAATCGTCTTGGCCAACCCGACCACGGCAACGAGCGACAACACCATGAGCCCGAAGCTGGCCCATGCGTGCGCGACTGAAGGAGGCGTCGCGTGCTCGTCGGGATCTGCCTGAGCGCTCTGGGGCAGGAAGTAATCGCGATGCCGCACCGTCTGCACGAATACGTAAACCGCCCAAAGCGCGAGCGACATGACCGCGACAAACTCGAGTTGCAACTCGCTGTAGGTCGCCCCCGGCGAACTGGAGGTGAACGTCGGCAGGACCAGCGTCATGCCGCACATGGCAATCAGGGCGGCAAGCCCCGCGCCCGCACCCTCGGCGGTGAATGACTGCTCCCTGTGCCTGAGCCCGCCGAGCATCAGGCAAAGGCCTACAACCCCCGTACAGATGATCATCACCGCCGCATAGATCGTGTCGCGCGCGAGTACGGCTGAGTCGGGGCCTCCGGCCAGCATCATCGACAGAATCAGCGAAGCCTCGATGACGGTGACGGCAACCGCAAGCACGAGCGCGCCGTAAGGCTCCCCCAGCTTGTGCGCCACCACCTCGGCATGATGCACGGCGGCGAATACTGTCCCCATCAACGCGGCCGCGGCGGCCGTCGTCAAAGCAGGCGATGTGCCAAAGGCAAGCGCCGCGCCAAGCAACGCGATGGCCAGAGCCGGAACAATCCAAGTCCATTTGGGCATGATCAGAAAACCTCGCTGACAGGCAGTTCGCCAGCGCGGATCGCTCGCGAAAACGCCTCATAATCCTTCTGGTTCAGATCCGCGTACTTCCGGGAAAACCGCAGCATGGCGTCGTCGAATTTCTCAGACTGGCCAAGGTATCCGGCAATCAGCGCCGGTTCGCCCGAACGGGCGTGCCCAAGCGCCAGTGCCATGCCAAAGAGCATACAGTAGCTCGGGAGCTGCCTGGCGCCAATGCCCTCGGGCCCGATCCGAATCCCGCCTTTCATGTCTCGCAGCTGGCGGATGTAGAAATGAATCTTATGCACTTCGCCATAGCCCAGGAAAATATCCGGCGCGCCCTGCAACAGACGCTGGCCTGCGGCGACGCGGTGACCCTGGCTCTTGTAGATCGACGCGCCGAGGTATGGCGCGAGCACGGATTCGCTCGCCTGTTTGTACTGAAGAAATAGCGGATCCTTTTCGTCAAGCCCCTCGAGATAGAGCAGCCAGCAACTGGTGCCCACGCTCCCCACGCCCACGACCTTGCGGGCGTAATCGACAAGCCGGTAGCGCTCCAGCAATTGCCGCCTGTCGGTCAGCAATGAATCGCGATAGGAAATCAGGCCGTCGTTGATCATCGACACGACGGGAACGCCCAGTCTCCCGACCTCGACGTGCTCCACGAGCGGCGGATTGTCGATAATGCGGCGATCCTTGTCGACGAGGTCCGTCAGCTTCTCGAGCGCCTGCAAGTTGCTGCGCAATCGCGATTTGCGAATCATCGTGGAAAGATGACGGGATACATCGCCAGAAAGGTGCTCACGGCGAATGACGGCAGCAATTGCCTTCTGGTCGATAAACTGCTGTGACAGCTCCCGGTAGCCCATGTGCGCATATTGGAACATGTGCCGCCGGTACGATTCGACCACGCGGCGCACGCAGAGCTCTTCATGCGCCCGATCCTTTCCCAGGCTGCGACTCGCGATTGCCGCGCTCGCGGCAAGCCGCTTGATGTCCCATTCCCAGCTTCCGGGTAATGTTTCATCGAGGTCATTGATGCCGAACACGAGGCGGTGCTCCGAAGTTGCAAAGAACCCGAAGTTTCCCAGATGCATATCCCCGCAAAGCTGGACCTGGATATTGGTGCGCGGGGTGTGATCCAGATCCATCGCCATGATGGCCGCGCCGCCACGGTAGAACGAGAACGCCGATTGCAGCATCCGCGCATGACGGATGGGAATCAGCGCAGGGTGGCGCACACGGGCCTGCTCACGCAGGATCTCGACAGGTGTTGCGCGACGGTCTTGGGGGTTGAGTTGCGCGTGCTGCGCCAGCGGCACCGCTGCACGCAGGGATCGGCCGGCGGCCAGGCGCTCTTCGAGCGTGGGCCTTTTCTTGAGGAATGAAGCGACTCGCCTGAGTGCAACGCCAGACTGACGTATCGTCATTTACGTCGCGCAAATCGACCGTCAGCCTCGAATTCGGCCAATACCCGCCCGAAGTAGTCGATCGTGACATGTTCGTTGCAGTTTTGCAGGGTGAAGGTTTTCGCCCGCTCGGCATTTGCAAGCAACGGCCCCGGATCGTCAAGCCCCTGGCGAATGGCCTCGACCATGGCGTCGACCCGTTGAGGTTCGACGAGTAACGCGGTATCCCCATCCCTCAGGTAATCGTGCAACCCGATCGAATTGGTCGCGATGAGCGGACAACCCACCTGCATCGCCGTCACGGCGGTGACGTGCCCACAGGGGATGGACTCGCTGATGAGCGGCAGCACCATGAACTCCGCATTGGCCGCCACCTGGGCGGCAAAATTGAACGTGACGCCCTGGAGCACAGTGACATTGGGCGGGACTTTGAGCCCCGCGATGCTGGCATGGTAGGCGATCACGCAAAACCGGACAGCCGGAAGCGCACGTGCAGCCTCGAAAAGCAGGGCGTAATCCCGGCCCTGGCTACCGATCGCGCAGACATAAGGCCGTGCGACGGGCAGTTCGGGAGAATCCTCGATGCGCGGCGGCGCCACGCCGAAATGAACAAAATCGATTTTTTCAGTTGGTATGCCGAAATAATCGGCATACAAGTCTTTCTCCAGGTGCGAGTAAACGGCAAAACGGTCCACCGGCCTCAAAGCCTCGATCATCTGCGCGCGGCGGCGCCCTTGCGGAAGGTTCGTAAAATTGAAGGAAAACACCAGGTGCGGATTGATGCGCTGGCCGCGCATGGACGCGATCCACGACGCGTAGAACGCGGGGCGCGGGCCGTGCGAGACAAACAGGCAGCGATCCGCCTTTTCTGCGACCCGAACGGCCTTATAGGCGGCCAGATATCTTGCAAACCAGGCGCGCGGCGCACGGTCGCCCGAAAGCCAGCCCTGATCAAAAGACGTGAAATGCTGCCAATCGTATCCCGGAGCGCCGAACGACTCTTCGAGCCAACGCCAATTGGGATCCAGATGACTATGATTGACGATGACCGTATGAGACTTCATGTGCAACGCAACGCGGGGGATCGTCTTGATGGTGGATTAATACCGCCAATGATACCGCAATCCCATGATAACTAAGTGAATAATGGCAACAATCCCCGCTGGAGTCCGCCTCGCCCTGAACCGCAGGGTTTGCCGCGCATCGGATCAACAGGAGACGGGCCTGAAACCGGCACCGGATCCTAGCCTACCGGCGCATCGCCCTGCGCGGCCAGGCGCATCCAGCGCGCCTTGACCGAATCGTCGGTCGCGTCAACATGCCGTGAGATCTCATCGAGCAACGGCAGCGTTGCACCGACGGGTCGGGCAAGCGCCTGCGCCAGATGCAGATCCTTGCGCAGGATGCTGATCAGGGCGTCGAACGCGGGACCCGACCGCGTCCAGGTCTGATAATGCTTCGGGGTCATGCCGGCATCGGCCGTCAGGAAGTTGCGCCCGCTGCTGACCTCCAGAATCGGGATGATGCGCTCCATCGACACACCATGACTCGCGGCAAGGTCAAAGGCCTCGGCCGCCAGGTACATGCTGGCGATCCCCAGCATGTTGTTGACCAGCTTCACGACCTCCGCCGCGCCGAGCGCGCCACAGCGAAACACGTCGCTGCCCATGGACCGCATCAAAGGCTCTGCCCGGTCAATGTCGGCGTCGTCCCCCGCAATCATGATCGTCAGCGTTCCATCCTCGGCGCGCACCTGGCCACCGCTGACCGGCGCATCGACCAGCCGCACGCCGAAGGCGGAAAGCCCTTCAGCCACCCTGGCGACGGTTTCGGGCAGCGTCGTGCTCATCAGACAAACCAGAGGCTCGCGCCCCTTCTTCAC
>CAITPF010000133.1 GCA_903894155.1 uncultured beta proteobacterium
ATTCGATGCAGGGATCCTACCTGGGCCCCCAATTCGACCAGGCCGATATCGAGGCTCGCCTGACGAACGTCGGCGCAGTCTTCAGCACAGTGAACGATGACGAACTGATCGACCTTACGGCGCAGGCGCTGGCGGACGGCAAGGCGGTCGGCTGGCACTACGGCCGCATGGAGTTCGGTCCGCGCGCGCTGGGCGGGCGCTCCATCATCGCCGATCCGCGCTCGTCCAGCGTGCAAAAGCAACTGAACCTCAAGGTCAAGTATCGCGAATCGTTCCGGCCCTTCGCGCCGAGCGTGCTGCGCGAGGACGTGTCCGAGTGGTTCGACCATGACACCGACAGCCCCTACATGCTGATGGTGGCCGATGTCGCCAAAAACAAGCAGTTACCGATGACGCCCGAGCAGGAAAAGCTCTTTGGCATCGAAAAGCTCAATGTGCCGCGCTCGCAAATCCCGGCGATCACACACGTTGATTATTCCGCGCGCATCCAGACGGTCCATCGTGAAACCAACCCGATGTACCATCGGCTGATCACGAAGTTTAAGTCCCTGACAGGCTGCCCGGTCATCGTCAATACGTCCTTCAACGTACGCGGCGAACCGATTGTCTGCACCCCCGAAGACTCGTTCAACTGCCTGATGGGCACCGAAATCGAGTTTCTTGTTGTCGGCAACTGCATCATGCGCAAGGAAGACCAGGACAAGAGCCTGATCAAGGACTATAAGAACTCTTACGAACTTGACTGATAGCGGCAGAATCTAGCGTGAGTGCGAAAAAAGGCAAACTTCGTGACGCGATGATCATTGCGGGCATCACCGCTGCCCTCTTCCTACTGATCGACCTGACGCTAGGTCGACAACTGCTATCAATCGTCTATGGCGAGCTGCCAAAAGACAAGTTCCGTACGCAACACCCGGTCTACCATCACACACTCGCGCCAAACTACCAGGGAGTAGGGTATTGGGGGCCGGGCACCTACCATGTCTGTACCAATGGCTCTGGTTTCAAGGATAGCTGCGACAAAATCGGCAAAATCGAAAAGTCGTTTGATGTCGCCTTCATTGGCGACAGTTTCACGGAAGGCGTTGGCCTGCCGTACGAGCAAACCTTCGTTGGCATGGTCGCAGCGCATTACCCCGACCTGAAAATTGCCAATCTCGGGGTTGTAAGTTATGCGCCCCGCATCTACCTGACCAAACTCAAAGCACTCTACGCGCAGGGCTACCAGTTCAAGAAAGTCATCGTCTTCATCGATATCGGCGATGTAATGGACGAGGCCCTCACGTATGACTTGGTTGATGGGAAGGTTATCAGCAAGCATGAGACCCTGCCCGAGGGCGGCCTCGCGCGCGCACGTCGTATGGCCTCGCGCTGGCTTCCATTGACCGGCGAGGCATGGAACCGCGTCAAAGCCTCCGCAACTGCAATGGCTCACCTGACCAGAGGCGACTCTTCGACACTTGGACTTATCGCCCCCGTCCCGACGGCATCGGCGCCTGCGTCCAACGCCACAGTGCCAGAGGCATCTCAAAGATATTCATCCGCGCCGGCACAACCGGGGCAACGCGCAAATGACGCGACCGCGGCTCAGGGGATAGAACC
>CAITPF010000134.1 GCA_903894155.1 uncultured beta proteobacterium
CTGATCAGGCGGTGCCGTCGGTTGGATTGTAAGGCTCCGGCCAGTACCGTCTAGATTATTCCGATCCGATCTGGCAGGGAGAGATTTTCAAACTGCCCCGTCCTGGCCACCGGCATTTCACGTCATCGTGACCGCTGATTTCACAAGAGCGTGACCACCTTGGATATTTCCAGACCAAACTGGACGCGCAGTCCACGGCAAACTGGACACGGATTCCAGACCAAACTGATCAGGCGGTGCCGTCGGTTGGATTTTCAATTTCCCCCACCCTGGCCACCGGCTTTTAGTCCGTCTTCTAAATTCGGGCATTCCGGCATCGTGACCGACGATTCCGGTCTATCGTGACCGATTTGAGCAACCTGAGCGAGCGCTCAGAGTTTGACGTTCCAGGGCAACAATTCGGTGATGCGGTTCACCGGATGATCGGGAATCACGGTGAGGACGTGGCGCAGGTACGCCTCGGGATTAATGCCGTTAAGTTTGCAGGTGCCGAGCAAGCTGTACATGGTGGCCGCACGTTCACCCCCGGCATCCGAACCCAGGAATAAAAAGTTCTTGCGTCCCAAGGCTACGCATCTCAGCGCCCGTTCGGCAGCATTGTTGTCCGTTTCGATGCGACCGTCGTCCAGGAAGCGGGTGAACGCAACCCAGTGGTTCATCGCATAGCCGATGGCATCGGCCGTCACGGACTTGCGCGACACGGTCGTCAACTGATCCTTCAGCCACTGGTGCAGCGCGGTCACGATCGGTGCCGACTGCTCCTGCCGTACCGTTCGCCGATGATCGGGTGGGCTACCCCGGATGGCGGATTCAATTCGATAGAGTTCCGCGATCTGCGCGAGCACGTGCGTGGTGATCGGCGTGGGCCTGACGACGTGAATGTCGTGGAACTTGCGTCTCAGGTGCGCCCAGCATCCAGCTTCAATCACCCGTCCGGATTGGTAGATCAAATCGTAGCCCGCGAATGCGTCCGCCTGCAGGACACCTTCGAAGTCCTTGAGGTGGGTTTGCGGGTGGATACCCCGGCGATCCGGCGAATAACGGAACCAAACCGCAGGGGCTTCGGTGCTGCCAGCGGGACGGTCGTCACGTGCATAGACCCACAGTCTGCCTTGCTTGGTCTTGCCATTGCCTGGCGCAAGCACGCTAATCGGGGTGTCATCGGCGTGGAGCTTCTGCGCGGCGAACACGTATTGGCGCAAGGCCGCCATCAGGGAGGTCAGCAACACATGCACGCCGCCGATCCAGTCGCCAACCGTGCTCTCGCTTAAATCGACCCCGTTACGGCTGTGAATCTGACATTGGCGATAGATGGGCTGATGATCAAGATACTTCGAGACCGCGACGTTCGCGAGCAAGCCCGGGCCGGCAAAGCTGCGCTCAAGCGGACGGCTCGGTGCCGGGGCCTGAACCATGCGCTCGCAGCACTTGCAGGCAAAGCGTGGACGCACGTGGCGCACCACCCGATAGTGCTCGGGAACGAACTCCAGCACTTCACTCACATCCTCGCCCAGGCGCTGCCACTCGCCGCCGCAATCCGGGCAGGCCGCGTCCTTGGGCAAGTGTTCCTGGGTATCGCGAGGAAGATTATCGGGGAAGGTCCGCTGCTCGCGCTCCTTCTTCTTGCCTGGGGTCTTGCGCTCGCTCTTGCTCGCTTGCTCACCCTGGCCGATATGCAGTTCCTCAAGCTCGAGCTCAAGCTGGTCGATCTGGCGCAGGAGCTTCTCGGACTTCTGCCCGAAGATCATGCGCTTGAGCTTCTCAAGGAGCAGCGACAGGCGCTTGATCTCTTCGGCATCGTCGAGCTTGCTCTGCTTCAGGCACTCGCGCTCGACTTTGAGATCATCCC
>CAITPF010000135.1 GCA_903894155.1 uncultured beta proteobacterium
AATCGTCGAACGCGATGTTCCATTTCAAAATTATTTGGAAAAACTTGGCTACAAAATCCTTCCCGTCACGGCGGAAGATCAACTCAAGTATGGTTTGAATTTCTTGACGACCTCTTCCAACAAGCTGCTCGCAATCGACGGGATCAGTCAATCCTATAAAGATCTGCTCAAAGCGCAAGGGGTTGACGCCGTGTGGATGGATTTCCGAAATCTCACCAGCGGGTACGGCGCGGCGCACTGCACGACGCAGGTCATCAGACGCGCCCCGTGACGATCACCCCTTGCCCGCCAGCTACCGGGACAATGGCAAAGTGGATCGTTGCAGGCACGCCTCCCGGCGTTGATCTTCTTGACCCAAGCCATGTTCGCTAGCGTACGGACAGGCGCGGCCTGAACGCGTAGCATCTGACCTGCACAGGTCTTTCCTGAAACTGTGATGTTTCGCTCTGGTTTAGAGGGCGTTCGTTTTCATTCCGTATAACCTCACGGATAGACTTTCAGCGGCAGTGTTGTCAATTTCGTAGCCATTCGGTTTGAAGGTTACATACATCGGAGAAGTGTCATGATAAGCATCAGCAAGATCCTTTCGGTTTTGGTCCTAAGTCTGGGGGCTTTGAGTTTTGGCGCTAGCGCGGCCGACGCTCCTAAACCGCCGTCTGGCACGGTCAGCATTACGGAAACGCAGTTCGCCCTGATTGTGGGCGGCAGCACGGGCGGTGGCGTATTAACCTACCAGGGCAAGCAATATCCGTTCAAAATCGAAGGGATGAGCGTCGGTGCAAATGTGGGGATTTCTAAATTGTCCGCAAGCGGTGAGGTTTACGACCTGACCGAGCTATCCAAGTTTCCTGGCACCTTTTCCAAGCTGGAAAGCAGTATCACATTGGGGGGTGGCGTCGGTGGCACAGTCCTCAAGAATCAGAACGGCGTGATCATGCGTTTAACCAGCACTTCGGAAGGCCTTCAGCTGAATCTGAGCGCCAGCGGTGTGACCGTGAAGTTTGACAAGTAATCGGGATACGTTGGCGTTTTAGCCCAGGGCGATTCCGCCCCGGGTTGCCAATGGTTCCTGCCTCCAAACCCCGGCGTCTATTCGCTGGGGTTTTTCATTTCGTGACCCCTCAATGTTTCGGCGCCCGGATTTTAAGTTACGCTTAATTTATTTGGCGCACCTGTTGTCCTGTTAAGGTTCACGCGCACCTCAGCCAGCGTATCGGCGTGCGACTGATGCCCCGTTCGATTTCCATCCCCAACCTTAGCGACATATTTCACCTCTGGAGTACATAACAATGAAAAGAATGCTCTGCATTTTCCTGCTCTGCTCCTTCAGTGCAATTGCCGCACCTAACGATCCTGCTGCGCTGATCGATATGGAATTGACTAAACTGATTGCTCTTTACACAGACGGTTTAGCGTCCAACGATGCCCGATCGCGTCACGTCACTTTCGGTTCGTTATTTGATGACCCGAAGAGGCAAGACGCCGTGGCGTTCTTTTCATTACAAGGCGTGAGTCTCTCGAACGTCCATCAGGAATATATTGCCATCTTTGCCAAAGGTCAGGGACGGGACCTGTCTGGTGCCAAAGGCCCTAAGGAGCGTCCCTATCATCTTGTCGCGACTGCCATGGTCGGCAGCCGAGGGAGCCGCAGTCTTGATTGGAAAACGGCCAAAATCACCGATGGTCAGATCGTCGTGCAGGGAAAGCGCTGGGCAAAAGCGGATGCTCAGTGTTGCCCTACCAAACCGATCGTGGTGACGTTCAGCATCGCAGCGAGTCTGGAAGATGACTTGATGCCGGAATCTTATCCCGTGCTGAAAGAAAGCGAGAAGCCTTAGCCAGAAAGCGAGAGGTTTTAGCCAGAAATCATGGCAAGGTGTATTCATCAATGGCGTTTACGATCTGCCGCCCTAAACGGTGGTCAATTTTGCCCCGGGGAATATGCCCGAGCTGGCAATGACCTGGCTTGTGAGTCACCCGATCAATGAGAAAAGCCCATTATTTGACCTATCTCAGGAGGCATTAGGGCAAGCAGACTTCGCCGTGGTCGTAACGATCAGGGGGCTGGATGAAACGGTGTCGCAAACCATACACTCGATTCACACCTACACCTTTGATGACATCAAGTGGAACCATCGATTTGTCGATCTGTACCGCAAGACAGATTCAGCTAACGGGCCGTCGATTGATCCGATGCGCGGCAAACCCTGCCGTTCAGGGCAGGGTCAAGAGCGTGGGCGGCGAAAGCCGTCCTTGTTTCGTACAGAGTCAGTTGGTCGATTGTCAATAGGCCCAACCGAAAAAGCAGCTCAACAACATCGTGCATGCCGAGCCCGATTCCATTGAAACAGCCCATCGACAAAAATACAATGATGGCATGCTTCGACGCCAAGCCTTCAAGTACGAACTCATGCCCAATGGTGAGCAACAGCGCGCCATGCGCCGCTTTGCCGGGTCGTGCCGTTTCGTCTTTAACAAGGCCTTGGCACTGCAACAGGCCAATCATCAGACCGGTGAAAAATTCATTGGCTACGTCGCCATGGCAAAGCGCCTGACCGAATGGCGCAATGGTCGCGAGACTCCCTGGCTCAAGGATGCACCGGTTCACCCCCTGCAACACGCACTCAAGGACCTGGATCGGGCCTACAAGAACTTCTTTGCCAAACGTGCCAACTTCCCGCGCTTCAAGCGCAAGGGAAACAGTGAGCGCTTTCGTTTTCCCGACGCCAGGCAGTTCGTCATCGACCAGCACAACAGCCGCATCAAGTTGCCCAAGCTGGGCTGGATGCGCTATCGCAACAGCCGCGACATTCTGGGTGTGGCAAAAAACATCACCATCAGCCGGTCCGCTGGCAAGTGGTACGCCAGCATCCAGACCGAGCGCGAGATGGCGCAACCATTACCGGCGGCGACCACGGCCATTGGCATCGATGTGGGTATTGCGCGTTTTGCCACCCTGAGTGACGGCAGCTTCATTGCCCCGCTCAACAGTTTCAGGGCGCACCAGCAGCGTCTGGCGCGTTACCAGCGGCGCATGAGCCGCAAAGTCAGATTCAGCAACAACTGGAAGAAGGAAAAAGCCAGGGTTCAGAAGGTCCACACCGACATTGCCCGCGCCCGCAAAGACTTCTTGCACAAGACCACGACAACGATCAGCCAAAACCA
>CAITPF010000136.1 GCA_903894155.1 uncultured beta proteobacterium
GCGCTACACGGCGATCGCCCGCATGATTGGTGATACCCTCGACTGGCAGGCCGGTCAGCGTGCGTTCGCGATCGACTCGATCGATGATGTACTCGAACTTGACCGGCGTGCCCGTGCTTTTTGCCTTTCGATCGATTCGGCACCATGAAACCGGTGCCCGGCATTTCTGAGGTTTCATGCTCCTGACCGTCATTGCCTTCATTGCGACCCTTGGAATCCTGATCACTTTCCATGAGTTGGGTCACTACGCGGTCGCGCGCTGGTGCGGCGTGCGGATCCTGCGGTTTTCGGTCGGTTTTGGCCGGGTGCTGCTGCGCAAAACCGACAGTCGCGGTACGGAGTGGGCGATTTCTGCCATTCCGCTGGGCGGCTACGTCAAGATGCTTGAATCCGGGGAAGGGCACGCGGGCCCCGATCCTGCCGGGCAACCCTTCGATACGCTGACCGTGGCGCGCCGCTTTGCGGTCGTGGCGGCGGGTCCGCTCGCCAATCTGCTGCTCGCGGTCCTGCTCTACGCCGCGATTGGCGTGGCCGGAACGCAGGAACCAGCGCCGATACTCGCCTCGCCTGCGGCGGGCTCTACCGCCGCGCAGGTCGGGTTGCTGGCCGGCGACCGGGTGCTTGCCGTCAACCAGGCGCCGATCCGGTCGTGGCCCCAGTTCCGCTGGGAAATGCTCCGGCAGATGACCGACGGTGCCCAGGTGGATCTGACGGTCGACCAGGGCGGGCGCACGCTCACCCGCACGATCGATATCCCGTTCATGGCGGATCCGTCAAAAGAGGATCCGCTGCGGCGCCTTGGCCTGGCGCTTCTCGGCCCGACGCCCACCGTCAAGTCAGTTGTCGCGGGCGGTGCGGGCGCGCAGGCCGGGATTCAGTCGGGCGACGTGGTGACGGCGGTCGGCGGTGACCATGATCCGGATATCGCGCAGGTCATCTCGATCATCCAGAAGCATGCGGACAAGTCGCTCGAATTGACGATTCATCGCCAGGACTTGCCTGTCCGGATCACGGTGACGCCCGCGCCGTTTACGCTGGACTCAGGCGAAGTCGTGGGACGCATCGGGGTGCAGCTTGGCGGCGACGTCCCGATGGTGCTGGTGCGTCACGGGCTGCTGGACAGCCTGTCGCACGGTGTTTCCCGTACCGCCGAAACGGCCTGGTTTTCACTGCGCATGATGGGCAAGATGCTGATGGGGGAGCTATCCCTGCGCAACATCAGCGGCCCGGTCACCATTGCGGATTACGCCGGACAAACCGCCCGGATGGGGTGGGTCGCCTACGTGTCGTTCCTCGCCCTGGTGAGTGTGAGCCTTGGCGTGCTCAACCTCCTGCCGATTCCCATGCTGGACGGTGGGCATCTGCTGTACTATCTCATTGAAATTGTTCGGGGAAGCCCGCCTCCTGCACGCTGGATCGAAATCGGCCAGCGCGCGGGCTTTGGTTTGCTCGCCTGCCTGATGGTGCTGGCTCTGTTCAATGATATGGTGCGCATTTTTGGTTAGGCCCGTTCTGGCTTAAAATCGCGCACAATAATGAAAACATCTGTGGATCAAGGATTGCTCGGGATGTCCGTAAGCTGGAATTTGCTCATGAATCGATGCCGTTGCGGCCTGCACGGAATCTTGCGCGTCCTGGTCCTGCCTTTTCTGTTGTTGCCGCTTCTCGCCCATGCGTTCGATCCGTTTGTCGTTACGGACATCCGAGTCGACGGCATCCAGCGAACTGAAGCGGGAACGGTGTTTAACCAGTTGCCCGTCAAGGTCGGCCAGCGCTTCACCGAGGAGCTCGCAACCGAGGCCGTTCGCCGCCTCTACGCCACGGGCCTTTTCAGCGACGTGCGCATCGACACGGCCAAGACAGTGGTGGTTGTTTCTGTGCAGGAGCGCCCGACGATCGCTTCCATCACGTTCTCCGGCATGAAGGAGTTCGAGCCCAAGGGGATCACCGACAGCCTTCGCCAGGTGGGATTCGGGGAAGGCCGCGTCTTTGACCAGTCGATGCTCGAGCAAGCCGAGTTCGAGCTCAAGCAGCAGTATCTTGGCAAGGGCAAATACGGTGTCGATATTACGTCGACCGTGACCCCGCTGCCGCGCAACCGCGTCGGCATCAACTTTGACATCTTCGAAGGCTCTGTCGCCCGCATCAAGGATATCCGCATCATCGGCAATTCGGCATTTACCGAATCGCAGCTGCTGGGGCTGTTTTCGCTGACCACCTCCGGATACCTGACCTGGTACACCGACACCGACAAATACTCACGCGAAAAACTCGAGCGCGACCTGGAAGCGATGCGGTCGTACTACCTCGATCGGGGCTTTCTCGAATACCGCGCCGAGCCGCCCCAGGTCACGATCTCGCCAGATCGCAAGGACATCTACATCACCGTCACCCTGAATGAAGGCCAGCCCTACACGGTGAACAGCGTCAAGCTCGCAGGCAACCTGCTCGGTCTCGATGCCGAGATCAGCCAGTTTGTGCAACTGCAGGCAGGCGAAGTGTTTTCCGGTGCAAAGACAAACGCCACCACCAAGTCGATCACGGATTACCTCGGCAGCCTGGGGTATGCGTTCGCGAACGTGAACCCGAATCCTCAGCTCGATCGCGAGAAACAGACGGCCGACGTGACGTTCTATGTCGACCCAAGCCGCCGTGTGTATGTCCGCCGCATCCAGATCTCGGGCAACCACCGTACGCGAGACGAGGTGGTGCGCCGCGAAGTCCGCCAGCCTGAAGCTGCCTGGTACGACGCCGGCAAGCTCAAGATCTCCAAAGATCGACTCGACCGGCTGGGCTACTTCACCGACACCAAGGTGAGCAGCGAGCCGGTACCGAACTCGCCCGACCAGGTCGACGTCAACTTCGACATGAAAGAAAAACCGACCGGGATGATCAACCTGGGCGTTGGCTACGGCCAGGTGGACGGGGTGATCCTTTCGGCCGGTCTGACGGAAGACAACGTGTTCGGCAGCGGTACGAACCTGACGCTGCAGGTCAATACCAGCGTTTACAACCGCACGGCAGTGCTGGCCCATACGGATCCGTACTTCACCAACGACGGTGTCAGCCGCACGACCTCGGTCTACTACCGTACGGTGACGCCTTACGCGAACAACCCCGGTAATTACCAGGTTCAGACGATTGGTCTCGGGTTGAACTTCGGCGTGCCGATCTCGGAATTTGACAGGCTCTTCATGGGCGTCAACCTGGAGCGCAACTCGATTTCCCTGTACGACAACTCGCCGGTTACCTACTATCAGTACGTTGCGCTCTACGGGGCAACGACCACGACGGCGATCCTGAACACGGGTTGGTCGAAGGATACCCGCGATAGCGCGATCGCCCCGACGAAAGGCGCGTTCAGCCGGTTGAAGGCGGATATTGGAACCGCCAGTCTGCAGTACTACCTGCTCAGCGCCCAACAGCAGTTCTATCTGCCCGTCACGCGTGATTACACCCTGGCTTTCAACGCGCTCCTGGACTACGGCAAAAGCTACGGCCCCAACCCGTACCCGGTCATCAAGGACGTGTACGCGGGCGGTATCGGTACCGTGCGGGGCTACTCGACGAACAGCCTGGGCCCGACCGACGCGGTCACCGGGACTTATCTCGGCGGCTCCAAACGCGTCGTGGGCAACGTCCAGTTCTATCTGCCGTTCCCTGGCACCCAGCAGGATCGCTCGCTGCGCTGGTACCTGTTTGCCGACGGCGGCCAGGTGTATGGCACCGACGGGTTGGGCAACGACCAGCAGATCAACCTGAGCCAGTTGCGCTATTCGGCCGGTGTCGGCCTGTCGTGGACTTCGCCGATGGGTCCGCTGCAGTTGTCTTACGCCAAGCCGCTGAATGCCCAGTCGACCGATAACACGCAAGTTTTCCAGTTCCAGATCGGAACCGGGTTCTAACTACTAATTAATGGCACAATACCAAGTTGTAATTTTGTTTACCGTGAGACCCGAATAATGTCTGCTAATACTCTTATGTCGCCCGATACCGCCACTGAATCTTTTGTCAGGTCACCCCGCCGTCTGGCCTGGATCGCGGCTGCCGCCGTTTTTGCCTGCTCACTGGTGGCTGTCGCACCGGCACAGGCGCAGGGCTCCAAGATCGGGTTTGTCAATACCGAACGCATCCTGCGCGATTCGGCTCCCGCGAAAGCCGCTCAAACGAAGATCGAGTCCGAATTCAAGAAGCGCGACGACGAGCTGCAACGTCTGGGCACCAATCTGCGTAACGCTGCCCAGAAGTTCGAGAAGGATGCACCCGTGCTGTCCGAATCGGATCGCAACAAGCGTCAGCGCGAATTGGCCAACATGGATGCCGATCTCCAGCGCAAGCGCCGCGAGTTTCAGGAAGACTTCAATCGCCGCCGCAACGAAGAGTTCGCGACGATTGTCGAGAAGGCCAACGCTGCGATCAAGAACATCGCCGAGCAGGAAGCCTATGACGTGATCATCCAGGATGCCGTGACGGTGAGCCCGCGTATCGACATCACCGACAAGGTGATCGCGGTCCTCGGCCGGTAATCCGGCGTTCACCATGCCCGTTCTGTTAGACCTTGACCGGGCGCCCGCGCTTTCCGAGCTGCTCAAGGCCATCCCCGGTGGCCTTGTGCAGAAGATCGTGCCGGGTTCGGACGCGTTTGCCGATCCGGCGATCGCCGGGCTTGGCTCGCTGACCAGCGCGGGTCCCTCGGAAATCTCCTTCGCCGTCCACACGAAGTATCTGCCACAGATTTCGCTTGCGCGAGCGTGTGCAGTGATCGTCTTGCCGGAGATCGACGAGCAGATCGCGGCGAGTGATCCTGTCCCGCCCTATGCGCGTGTGGTGTGCAAGCATCCGTACCTTCTGTATGCGCGGCTCGCCCAATGGTTTGAATGGGCGCGCCAACCCGCTCGGGCGGCTGCGGTACATCCGACGGCCGTGATTGATCCCACGGCGCAGATCGCCCCAAGCGTGAGTGTCGGCCCCTACGCCGTGATCGGCGCCCGCACGCGCATCGACGCCATGACGCAGATCGGCGCTGGCACGATCATTGGTGCAGACGTCGAGATCGGCGCTTCATCGAATATCCACGCACGCGTCACAATTTACGACCGCGTGCACATCGGCGCGCGAGCGCTGATCCTGAGCGGTGCCGTTCTCGGAGCCGATGGGTTTGGCTTTGCGCCCGATCCAAGCATCGCCCGCGGAGCATGGGGTCGAATCCCGCAATTTGGCAGCGTTGTCATCGGCAATGACGTGGAAATCGGCGCCAATACGACCGTCGATCGGGGTGCATTGGAAGATACTGTCCTGGAAGATGGCGTCAAACTCGATAACCAGATCATGATCGGCCACAACTGCAGGATTGGTGCACACACGGCAGCGGCGGCGTGCGTCGGTGTGGCCGGCTCGACCACCATCGGCGCGCGTTGCACGCTCGGTGGCGCGGCGATGCTGTCCGGGCACCTGGTGATCGGAGACGACGTGCACATATCAGGCGGCACCGCCGTGACCTACAACATTTCCAAGCCAGGCCGATATACGGGCGTGTTCCCCTCAACGGAGCACTCCGAGTGGCAGCGTAACGCGGCGGTCGTTTCGCAACTCGCTGCATTACGAAAGCGGTTGCGCGTTCTGGAGCGTGGCTGACCGACGCCCGTGGAAATCCGGCTGACGTCCCGCTGGAAACGACATCATTGACACGCAGTTCAGGAACCGACCTTATGGAACTCGACATTAAAGCCATCCTCGACACGTTGCCGCATCGATATCCGATGCTGCTTGTGGACAGGGTCCTGGACATCGTTCCAGGCAAGACGATCACGGCTATCAAGAACGTCTCCTTTAACGAGCCGTTCTTCACCGGACACTTTCCGCACCATCCGGTGATGCCAGGCGTGCTTATCCTCGAAGCCATGGCGCAGACGGCTGCCATCATGTCCTTCACGGGCGACAACGGCCTGAGGCAGGGCAACGAGCCGTTGCTTTATTACTTCGTCGGTGTGGATGAAGCGCGCTTCCGGCGCCCGGTGGTCCCCGGGGATCAGCTTCGCATGGAAGTTACGGCAGAGCGCATCAGCCGCTCAATGTGCAAGTACCAGGCGTACGCGTTCGTCGATGGGCAGGAAGTTGCCCGCGCCAAGCTGATGTGCGCGATCAGACCCATGGAAAAGTAAATGTCATCGTTGATCCATCCCACGGCGCTGATCGACCCGAAGTCGCAGGTGCATCCGACGGTATCCGTCGGGCCCTATTCCATCGTCGGCCCGAATGTGCGTATCGGCGCACACACCGAAATCGGCTCCCATTGCGTGATCGACGGGCACACGACGATCGGGGAGTACAACCGGTTTTACCGCTTCTGCTCGATCGGCGGCATGCCGCAGGATAAAAAGTACGCGGGCGAACCCACGCTGCTTGAGATCGGCAATCACAACATGGTGCGCGAGTATGTCACCATTAACACGGGCACGGTGCAGGACGTCGGCGCGACGCGCATCGGCAACGATAACTGGATCATGGCCTACGTGCACATCGCGCATGACTGCCAGGTCGGTCACAACATCATCCTGGCCAACGGCGTGCAACTCGGCGGCCACGTCCACATCGGCGACTGGGCCATCATGGGCGGTCTGTCGGGTGTGCATCAGTTTGGCCGCGTCGGCGAACACAGCATGGCGGGCGGGCACAGTGGGCTGCATATGGATTTGCCGCCCTACGTGATGGGCTCGGGAAGCCCTTGCGTGCCGGTGGGCGTGAACGTCGAGGGTCTTCGGCGCCGGGGCTTCTCCGCCGCGGCGATCTCCGCGATTCGCGACGCCTACAAGATCATCTATCGCCGCGGCCTCAAACTTGACGAAGCCCGCGAGCAATTGCGCGAGCGGCAGCGGCAGGAGCCCGGCGTTGCCGCTGTGCTCGAGCCGCTCCTGACGTTCATGGAAGCCAGCGAACGGGGCATCATCAGGCCATGACCTGGCGGCTCGGACTCGTGGCCGGCGAGCCTTCGGGCGATTTGATCGGCTCGCGGGTCCTTGCCGGTCTGAAATCAGCCGATCCGCAAGTCCAGGCTGAGGGAATCGGCGGGCCGCACCTGCAGTCCGCCGGCCAGGAGATCTGGCACCCGATGCATGCCTTGTCAGTATTCGGGTACGTGGATGCGTTCAAACGCCTGCCCACGCTCATACGCACATACAACGACGTCAGGCGGCGCTGGCTCGATCACCCGCCCGCAGTGTTCCTCGGCGTGGATGCGCCCGATTTCAACCTGCGACTCGAAAGCAGGCTCAAGGCCGCAGGAATACCGACCGTGCACTTTGTCGGTCCTTCGATCTGGGCCTGGCGCTATGAGCGGATCCACGAGATCCGCCGGGCGGTTTCCCATATGCTGGTGCTTTTTCCCTTTGAGGAAGCGATCTACCGCAAAGAAAACGTCCCGGTGACGTACGTGGGCCACCCTCTGGCCGACGCAATTCCGCTCGTGCCCGATATGGCTGCGGCGCGCGCACGCCTGGGCCTGGACAACAACGCCCGCGTACTTGCCATTCTGCCGGGTAGCCGATCCTCCGAAATCAGGCTCATGGCGCCACGATTTCTGCAGGCGGCGCGACGTCTGCAACAATACGATCCCGGCCTTCACTCCGTCGTCCCGATGGTCAATGCCGAGCGCAAAGCCGAATTCGACGCACTGGTACGACTGCATCCGGTTGATAACCTGCGCGTGACGCTGGCCAGTGCGGACAATCCTGCCGGGCGTCCCGTCGCGTGGGATGCACTCGAGGCGTGCAACCTGGCGCTGGTCACCAGTGGCACTGCCACGCTTGAGGCTGCGCTCTTTAAGCGCCCGATGGTGATTTCCTACGTCATTTCCCCCCTGATGGGCAGAATCATGGCCTGGCGCTCGGGCCAGCAACGGCCGTACCTGCCCTGGGTGGGTCTGCCCAACGTGCTGGCAAACGATTTCGTGGTTCCGGAGCTATTGCAGGAAGAGGCGTCTCCCGAAAACCTCGCCAACGCGTTGCGCGTGTTCCTGGGGGATGAGACGCTGGTGGCAAAGATCGAGACGCGCTTTGACGCGATGCACCGCACGCTGCGCTGCGATACGCCGGCGCGCGCGGCCAGCGCCATCCTCAAGCTAGCGTATGGCCGCATCTAGACGCTCGCCACGGCGTGGGTCCGGCACCGAACCCTCTGCGTCAGAGGCGCAAGCGGATCTGTTCGATATCCCGAGCTACTGCGGCGCAAATGTGGCAGGTGTTGACGAGGCCGGACGCGGTCCGCTGGCAGGCGCTGTATTCGCCGCCGCCGTGATACTGGATCCGGCGCGTCCGATCCACGGCCTGGCAGATTCGAAGGCGCTCACTGCTGCGCGCCGGGAAGTCCTTGCAACCGAAATTCGTGCCTGTGCCCTGGCGTGGGCTGTTGCAAGCGCCTCGGTCGAGGAGATTGATCACCTCAACATTCTTCAGGCGACGTTGCTTGCCATGAAACGCGCCGTCGAGTCGTTGCCGATTTGCGCCGAATTGGCGCTGGTGGACGGCAACCAGCGTCCGCGCCTTGCATGTGCGGTCCGCACGATCGTGCGTGGCGATGCGCTGGTGCCTGCGATTTCGGCTGCGTCCATCCTGGCCAAGACCGCACGTGATGCCGATCTGATGCGGATGCACGAACGATTTCCGGGTTATGGCTTTGACCGGCACAAGGGCTACGGCACCGCGTTTCATCTGGAGCGCCTGCGCGCACTCGGGCCCTGCATTGAGCACCGTCGCACTTTTGCGCCGGTGCGTGTACTTCTGGGGTTTGCATGAAACCAATCGCTTCACGGGCCAATCCGCTTTTTCGCCAGTTGTTCAAGTTGCAGGGCGCAGCGGGCAGGCGCGGCGAACCCGCCATGCTCGACGGCGTGCACCTGTGCCAATCCTGGCTTGATGCGGGGCGTTTGCCGCTGCATGCGATCTTTGACGAGCAGCGACTGGATCATCCCGCGCTCGAGGCGTTGATCCGGCGCCTGCCGTCGGAGCTTTGCGTTTCAATGCCGCCCGGGTTGCTTGCCGGGCTTGCCTCCGTGGACACGGGCCAGGGCGTCATCTTCATCGTCGAGACACCGCTGGCCGAACTTCCGGCGCGAATCAAGGAGACCGTTGTTCTTCTGGATCGCCTGCAGGATCCGGGCAATGTCGGGACAATCCTGCGCACGTGCGCCGCAGCAGGCGTGCGGCGCGTCATCGCGGCCAAGGGTACAGCGGCTTTGTGGTCACCCAAGGTTCTTCGCAGCGGGCAGGGTGCTCAATTCGCGCTTGAGCTGCACGAGCTTGCGGACCTGCTCTCCGTGGTCAGCCGGCTGGATGTTCCGCTCGTCGCGACTGCGATCGATGGCTCGATGGATCTGTTTGCGACCGACCTGCCCGCGCATTGCGCCTGGGTATTCGGACACGAAGGCCAGGGGGTGGATGCGGCATTGCTCGCAAAAGCGGCGCTTCGCGTGCGAATCGAGCATGAGCATGCCGCCGTGGAATCCCTGAACGTGTCCGCGGCGGCGGCGATCTGTCTCTTTGAGCAACGCCGCCAACGCAAGGCGCGCGGCTGAAAAGGCAAGCCAGGGGCACAGACTAAATCGTAAAACGGCACATGGGCGACGCGCAGACGCGAACTCAGAACGCCATGTGTTTGTGTAGGTCGACCTCCTGCAGGACGGTCGTTGAAATCTCTTCGATTGACTTGGTTGTCGTTGACAGCGTGGGGATACCTTCGCGGCGCATCAGGCGCTCGGCTTCGGCCACCTCGTGCCTGCATTGTTGCAAGGAGGCGTACTTGCTGTCCGGGCGACGTTCGTTGCGCACCTCGGACAGGCGCTCGGGTTGGATCGTCAGGCCAAAGAGCTTCTTGCGATAGGGGAGGATGGTCGAGGGCAGATTGCCGCGATCGAAATCCTCGGGGATGAGCGGGAAATTCGCCGCCTTCACCCCGTACTGCATTGCCAGGTAGAGGCTGGTGGGCGTTTTGCCGCAGCGCGACACGCCGATCAGGATGACATCGGCCTGCGCAAGACCCGTGATGAATTGCCCGTCGTCGTGCGCGAGGCTGAAATTGATGGCGTCGATCCGGTTGCGGTATTGCAGCGAGTTGGTCGCCTTGTGCGACTTGCCGATCGAATGGCTGGATTTCATGCCCAGGATTTGCTCGAGGGGCTTGACGAACGCGCCGAACAGATCAAGATACAGCGCGTTTGCGGTTTTGACGCGCTCCAGGACTTCCGCGTTGACAAGGGTCGTGAACACGATGGGTTTGTACCCGCGATCCGACGCGCAGCGGTTGATGCGCTGCACGACATCATCGGCCTTGGCGACCGTGTCGATGAAGGGAACGCGAACCTGGTTGAATGTCACCGACTCGAACTGGCTCAGCACAGAGTGACTGAACGTTTCCGCGGTGATCCCGGTGCCGTCGGAAACGATGAATACCGTGCGCTCAAGGACATGTGTCGCCATGAAAATAGTTCCAGTCAGCCATTTGTCGGGTAGTACAATGTGCGTTGCAGCAATATACCCTGAGAGTCACCCGGGGAGCGTAAGGCCGGTTTGGTCAGAGTGCGTCGCGCAAGTTGACCAAACTCGCTTTCCAACATTGTAAAAGGTGACCGCTATGTCTTACGTGGTTTCGTTTGAACAGCTCCGGATGACGGATGTCGACTCGGTAGGAGGTAAGAACGCTTCTCTGGGTGAAATGATCAGTCAGCTCGCTGATGCGGGGGTCCGCGTCCCGGGCGGCTTTGCAACAACGGCCCAGGCTTTCCGGGATTTTCTGTCGGCCACCGGTCTTGACAAAAAGATCGCTGATCGTCTCCTGACGCTCAATCCGGACGACGTGCGCGAGCTTGCCGTCGCCGGTGCGCAGATTCGTCAGTGGATCATCGACACCCCGTTGCCGCAGCGCCTGCAGGACGAGATCCAGGGGTCTTTCCGCAAGCTTGATGCGGATGGCAAGGGGTCGTTCGCCGTGCGGTCATCGGCGACAGCCGAGGATCTTCCCGACGCATCGTTCGCGGGCCAGCAGGAAACCTATCTGAACGTCGTCGGTTTTGACGACGTGATCGAAAAAATCCATCACGTATTCGCCTCGCTCTACAACGACCGGGCGATTTCCTATCGCGTTCACAAAGGCTATGCCCACGGGGATGTCGCGCTGTCGGCCGGCATCCAGCGCATGGTGCGCTCCGACAAGGGCAGCGCGGGCGTGATGTTCACGCTCGATACGGAATCCGGCTTCAAGGACGTGGTTTTCATCACCTCATCCTACGGCCTGGGCGAAACGGTCGTGCAAGGCGCAGTCAATCCGGACGAGTTCTTTGTCTTCAAGCCGACGCTTGCCTCTGGCTTTTTCCCGATTGTCAGCCGTCGCATTGGCTCCAAGCTGATCAAAATGGAGTTCGATCCCGAACGCCCCGAGG
Source organism: uncultured beta proteobacterium (assembly GCA_903894155.1). Classification (GTDB taxonomy): domain Bacteria; phylum Pseudomonadota; class Gammaproteobacteria; order Burkholderiales; family Burkholderiaceae_B; genus Zwartia. Next base: position 11,429 of record CAITPF010000136.1, read on the forward strand.
GGCGCGCCGTGCGCACGGTGGATGTGCCGGTCTCCGAGCGCAATCGCTATTCGCTCACCGATGACGAGGTCATCGAACTCGCGCGATACGCGGTCATCATCGAGAAGCACTACCAGCGCCCCATGGATATCGAATGGGGCCGCGACGGCATTGACGGCAAGATCTATATCCTGCAGGCGCGCCCGGAAACCGTGAAGTCGCAACATGTGCAAGGCGACGTACAGCATCGCTACCGCCTGAAGGCAACGGGCGAGGTGCTGATCACCGGTCGGGCGATTGGTCAGAAAATCGGCTCGGGTCCGGTTCGCGTGGTGGGCGACATCTCCGAGATGGACCAGGTGCAGCCAGGCGACGTGCTGGTGACCGACATGACCGACCCGAACTGGGAGCCTGTCATGAAACGGGCGTCGGCCATCGTGACCAACCGCGGCGGGCGCACTTGCCACGCAGCGATTATTGCCCGCGAGCTTGGCATTCCGGCCGTCGTGGGTTGCGGCGACGCGACCGATGTCCTCCAGGAAGGCCACCAGGTGACCGTGTCGTGCGCGGAAGGCGATGAAGGGCGCATTTACGATGGCCTGATCGAGACCGAGGTCGAGGAAGTGCACCGCGGCGTGATGCCCGAGATCGGCCTGAAGATCATGATGAACGTGGGTAACCCCCAACTCGCGTTCGACTTCTCGCAGATTCCGAACAATGGCGTGGGTCTCGCGCGGCTCGAGTTCATCATCAACAACAACATCGGCATTCACCCGAAGGCGGTGCTGGATTATCCCAACGTGGATGGCGAGCTCAAGGTGGCTGTCGAATCCGCCGCGCGTGGCCATGCGAGCCCGAGGGCGTTTTTCGTTGAAAAGCTCGCAGACGGCATCGCGACGATTGGCGCGGCCTTCTACCCGAAGTCCGTCATCGTGCGGCTTTCGGATTTCAAATCCAACGAATACCGCAAGCTCGTTGGCGGTTCGCGCTACGAGCCTGAGGAAGAAAACCCGATGCTGGGCTTTCGCGGTGCCTCGCGCTACATCTCGGCCGATTTCGCTGAATGCTTCCGGATGGAATGCGAGGCGCTCAAGCGCGTGCGCAATGAAATGGGCCTGACCAACGTCGAAATCATGGTGCCGTTCGTTCGCACCGTCAAACAGGCGGCCCGTGTGGTGGAGCTTCTGGCGGAAAACGGTTTGTCCCGCGGCCAAAATGGCTTGCGACTGGTGATGATGTGCGAAGTGCCGTCCAATGCGATCCTCGCCGATGAGTTCCTGCAGTATTTCGACGGATTCTCGATCGGTTCGAACGACATGACGCAACTGACGCTCGGCCTGGACAGGGACTCCGGCATGGAGTTGCTGGCGCTGGATTTCGACGAGCGTGACGACGCCGTGAAGTTCATGCTGAGGCGCGCGATCCAGGCTTGCCTGAAAGCCGGCAAGTACGTCGGTATCTGCGGGCAAGGGCCCAGCGATCACGCTGACTTTGCCGTGTGGCTGCGCGACGAGGGGATCCTCTCCATGTCACTCAACCCCGACACTGTCGTCGATACCTGGCAACGGCTGGCCAGCAAGTAAGCCACCTGTCCGCCAAGGAGCCGACACATGCGTGCGTTGATATGCAAGGAATGGGGTCCGCCCGAGACCCTGACGGTGGAATCCTTGCCCGACCCGGTTCCCGGGCCAGGCGAGGTGGTCATCGAAGTCAAGGCGGCCGGGGTCAATTTCCCCGATGTGCTGGTGGTGCAGAACAAGTACCAGTACAAACCGCAGCTGCCGTTCTCGCCGGGCAATGATATGGCCGGCGTGGTGGCAGCGGTCGGCGAAGGCGTTTCAGGCATCGCGATTGGCGAGCGCGTGGTCGCCTCGTATCTTCACGGTGCGTTCGCAACGCACGCAAAGGTGCCCGCGTCCGCGGTGATGCCCATGCCGCAAGGCCTGGATTTCGACACGGCGGCGGGCTTTCTGATGACGTACGGGACGTCCTACCATGCGCTGGTCGACCGCGCGCGACTCCAGGCGGGCGAAACGCTGCTGGTTCTTGGCGCGGCCGGTGGCGTCGGCCTGGCTGCGGTCGAGCTTGGACACGCGCTAGGCGCCCGGGTGATCGCTGCCGCCTCTTCGGCGGAAAAGCTGGCGGTTTGCCGCCAGAGCGGAGCCGACGTCCTGATCGACTACACCCAGCCCGACTTCCGGGACCAGATCAAGCTGGCGACTGACGGCCGCGGTGCAGACGTGATCTACGACGCCGTCGGCGGAGACTTTTCCGAGGCGGCATTCCGTTCGATCGCCTGGAAGGGCCGGCATCTGGTGGTTGGCTTTGCGAGCGGCGTGATTCCAAAGATTCCGCTGAACCTGCCACTGCTTAAGAACGCATCCATCGTTGGCGTGTTCTGGGGCGAGTTCAAGGTGCGTGAGCGCGAGGCGAACGCGGCAAACTTCAGGCAGGTTGTGGCCTGGATCCTGGAAGGCCGGATCAAGCCGCATATTTCGCGCCGTTATCGGTTGGACGAGGCAGTGCAGGCGCTGGTCGACATGGGCAGCCGCAAGGTGATCGGCAAAGTGGTGATCAACCCTTAGCGCTGCGGGTGTCGTGCTTCATGAGGCGTTCCTTTTCTCGCGCCCAGTCCCGATCCTGCGTCGCATCGCGCTTATCGTGAAGCTTCTTGCCGCGCCCCAGGCCAAAGTCGAGCTTGATTCTGCCGTTCTTGTAATGCAGATTGAGCGGGACGAGCGCGTACCCTCGCTGCTCGACCTTGCCGATCAGCTTGCTGATTTCCTCGGCCCTGAGCAGCAGCTTGCGCGTGCGGGTCGCATCGGGGAGGATATGGGTCGACGTCGAGACCAGCGGGCTCAGATGCATTCCCACGAGCCATATGGCGCCATCCATGACGACCACGTACGCTTCCTTGATCTGTGCGCGGCCGGCGCGGATGGCTTTGACTTCCCAGCCTTGCAGAACCAGCCCGGCTTCGAAGCGCTCTTCGATGAAGTAGTCGTGCGTGGCCTTGCGGTTTTCGATAATGCTCATGCTTGGTGCTTACTCCCGGCGAACTACCGGTAAAATCCTCCCATTCTATCCATTTGCGTGCCGCCATGCATTCTGTAGAACGAACTGTCCTCCTTCCGTACAGCGCCGCACAGATGTTCGACCTCGTGGCGGACGTTGAAAAGTACCCGCAATTCATGCCCTGGTGCGGCGGCGCAAGCGTGGCCGACAATGATGCCAACGGCATGCTGGCCTCGATTACGATTTCGCTTGCGGGCATCAAACAGACCTTCTCCACGCGTAACCGGCATGTCTATCCCGAGCACATCCGGCTGGTGCTCGTTGACGGCCCGTTCTCGTCGCTCGAAGGCGATTGGCGCTTCATGGCGCTGGCCCCGGATGCCTGCAAGGTGATCTTCACGCTGAATTATGAGTTTTCCAGCCGTGCACTCGAGGCTGTGGTGGGGCCAGTGTTCAACCGGATCGCCACGAGTTTCATCGATTCGTTCACCAAACGCGCCCAGGCGTGCTATGGGGAATGAAACGGTTGCACGCGCAACGCCCGCAGTGACCTCCGGTGCACCCTCGGTCACCGCGACGATCGCAATCTCGGTTTGCCTGGCCATGCCGGATCGAGCCTGGTTAGTACAGCTAGATCTGGTCCCCGGGGCGACAGTGGCAGAAGCGCTTGCCGCCAGCGGCTTGGAGCAGAGCGTGGGCGATCTGGATCTGGCGCACGCCGCGGTTGGCATCTTCGGCAAGCGGGTGGTCCGCACGCGCAAGCTTGTCGCAGGCGATCGGGTCGAGATTTACCGCCCCCTGACTTACGATCCCAAGGATTCGCGGCGCCGGCGTGCTCAGCATCGCCAGCGCCTTCGTACCGCAGACTCCAGTGCATGAAGGGTGGGGTGCGCCAGTTGTACACAAGGCGCACGGCAAGCTCCACGACTAAGGGAGGCGACGATAGCAACGATTGTCAGCTGACAGACAAACTGCCCGCAACGGCCATCGTAAGATGTTACCTTTACGTCAACGTAAAGCAAGCCGGGATGCGACCGGTGGCACAGTGAGGAGACCGACAGTGGACATGGAGCTAAGCGACGAGCAACTGGCGTTCGCACAGGCGGCACGAGAGTTTGCCCAGGGCGAACTTGCCCCGAACGCCGCGCGCTGGGATCAGGAGGGCATCTTCCCGATCGACGCATTCCGCAAGGCTGGCGAAATGGGATTTTGCGCCATTTACGCGAGCGAAGACATTGGCGGTCTTGGGTTGCCGCGCCTGGACGCAACACTGGTCTTCGAGGAAATGGCCGCCGTCGATCCTTCGACCACAGCCTTCCTGACAATCCACAACATGGCGACCTGGATGATCGGTAGCTGGGCAACGGAATCGGTTCGCGCGCACTGGGGGCCGCTGCTGTCGACAGGTCGCCAGTTGGCCTCCTATGCCCTGACGGAACCGGGTGCGGGATCGGACGCAGCATCGCTGACCACCCGCGCAGAACGGCAGGGCGATCACTACGTGCTGAACGGTGCCAAGGCGTTTATTTCCGGGGCGGGCGACACCGACGTGATCGTGGTGATGGCGCGTACGGGCGGTGGCGGTGCCGGAGGCGTTTCGGCATTCGTGGTGCCGGCGCACCTTCAGGGCATCACCTACGGGCGCAAGGAAAACAAAATGGGCTGGAACAGCCAGAGCACCCGCCCGATCACATTCGAGAATGTCCGGATCCCGCTTGACCATCGGTTGGGCGAGGAGGGCGAGGGCTTCAAGTTTGCCATGCGGGGGCTCGATGGCGGGCGCATCAACATCGCCACGTGTTCGGTCGGTGCGGCGCAGGGCGCGCTCGACGCGTCGCGCGCCTACATGGGCGAGCGCAAGCAGTTCAATCAGGTCCTGGCGAGCTTTCAGGCGCTGCAGTTCAAGTTTGCCGACATGGCGACCCACACGGTGGCTGCGCGGCACATGGTGCGCCTCGCCGCGTGCAAGCTTGACAGCGGCTCGCCGGACGCATCAACTTACTGTGCCATGGCCAAACGGCTGGCGACCGACCTGGGCTTTCAGGTTTGCCTTGATGCGCAACAGTTGCACGGCGGCTACGGTTACCTGAAAGATTATCCTCTCGAGCGACTGGTGCGCGATTCACGCGTGCACCAGATCCTTGAGGGCACCAATGAAATCATGCGGGTGATCATCGCTCGCCAACTGCTTGAAAAAGGCGCAAACGTAAGATGAACGACGCAGCAAACGACGTGGTCCTCTTCGAGGAAATCGCATGTGCAAACGGCACGCGGTTCGGCATTGCCACGTTGAATTCCCCCAAGACGCTCAATGCCCTGTCGTACGACATGACGCTGTTGCTGGCCAAACGCATGGAGGTTTGGGCCCGTGATCCGGACCTGGCCGCCGTGGTGCTGCGTGGTGCCGGCGAGCGCGCCTTTTGCGCCGGAGGCGACCTGCACAGCATGTATCGCAGCATGACAGAGAATGCTGGCAAGGTCTTTGGGGCCGATTCGTTCCCGGGCCAGTTCTTCACGCACGAATACGCGCTGGATTACCGGATCCACACATTTCCGAAGCCGGTGATGGTGTGGGGCAACGGCATCGTAATGGGCGGCGGCATGGGCCTGATGATGGGCGCGAGCCACCGCGTGGTGACGGATACTTCCCGCGCTGCCATGCCGGAAATCACGATTGGCCTGTTCCCGGACGTGGGCGGCTCCTGGTTGCTCAACCGCATGCCCGGCAAGGCAGGCCTGTTCCTGGGGCTCACGGGCGCACAGATCGGCGCGGCTGACGCCCTCTTTACGGGAATGGCCGATTACAACCTGCCCAGCACAAGCTGGGACCAGGTCGTGGCAAGCCTGGCAGCCCAGTCGTGGGAGCGTGATGCGTCGGGACACGCCGAGGGGTCGCCAGAGCAGCAGAAAGTCCTGCTCGCCAACAATGATCTGCTTGATGAGTTGTTGCTTGCGCTGGCGACGGACCCGGTGCCGGCCGTCGGCATACTCCAGAGCCACATGCTCCTGATCCAGCGCCTGTGCGCCGGTTCCGATCTCGAAAAAATCGTTGCACGCATCCTGTTGCAACTTGATAGTCAGGATCCCTGGATGCAGCGTGCGGCAAAAACCCTGCAGGCGGGATCGCCGGGATCGGCACGCCTGACCTACGCGCTGCTCGAGCGCACCAAGCATGTCTCACTTGCCGAGGTCTATCGCATCGAACTTGTCGCGGGTCTGGCCGCCGCCGGCCATGGCGACTTCTGCGAAGGCATTCGCGCGCTGCTGATCGACAAAGACAAGAACCCGCGCTGGAATCCGGCCCGGATCCAGGATGCAACGCCCGCGTGGGTCGAGAAATTTTTCACCGCGCCGTTTGCCCCGGAAGAAAACCCCCTCAGACCTCTCGGAGAAAACGCATGAGCAAGATCGCCTTCATCGGGCTTGGCAACATGGGTGCGCCGATGGCGCTGAACCTCATCAAGGCCGGGCACGAAGTCGCCGTATTCGATCTGGTCGCCCCGGCCATGGATCCCGTGGTCAAGGCGGGCGCACGCGGCGCCAAGAGCGCGACGGATGCCGCATCCGGGGCGCAGGTGGTTATTTCGATGCTGCCCGCAAGCCAGCACGTGGAGTCGCTCTATCTGGGCGAAGAAGGCCTGCTGACGCGTATTGCCGATGGCGCGCTGGTGATCGACTGCAGCACGATCGCCCCCCAGTCGGCACGCAAGGTTGCACTCGCCGCTGCGGCGCGCGGACTTGATATGGTCGATGCGCCGGTGTCTGGCGGAACAGGGGGAGCCGTTGCCGGCACGCTGACCTTCATCGTGGGCGGCGAGCCCGCGGTGTTCGAGCGCGCACGACCGGTGCTTGAACAAATGGGGAAGAATATTTTCCATGCAGGCGCTTGCGGCGCTGGCCAGGTCGCGAAGATCGCCAACAACATGATGCTCGGCATTCAGATGGCGGGCGCGGCCGAGGCGCTGGCGCTTGGCGTCGCGAATGGGTTGGATCCGGTTGTGTTGTCGGACATCATCAGCAAGAGTTCCGGGCGCAACTGGGCGTTCGAGCTCTATAACCCGTGGCCTGGCGTCATGGAATCAGCCCCCGCGGCGCGAGGTTACGCGGGCGGGTTCGGTGTGGATCTCATGCTCAAGGATCTTGGGCTCGCTGCCGAGGCGGCGATGGGTTCGCGTGCCGTGGTGCCGCTTGGGGAACTCGCACGCAATCTTTACGCGCTGCACAGCGCGCAGGGAAACGGCAAGCTCGATTTTTCGAGCATCGTAAACCTGATTCGCAAGGGCTAGGTTGTGCGCGGCGCCGGCCGTGTGTCGTAGGGCAGGGCACGCGGCGTGACCCGGGGGCCGTCGAGGCTCGCCACATGCAGCGCGCCATGCGCAACAGCGTCGAACGTGGCCTCAAACAGCGCGACCGTCACGCCGCCCGCAGTGGCCACGTTGATGATGCGCCCGCACGGTTCGCCCGTTGCGTTCGCGTCGAACAGATCGGTGGCCGGGATGACCGCGCCCGCGCCTTCGCCCTCCAGGGTTCCCAGTGCCATGCGTCGCTTCAGTGTGCCGCGGTAGTGGCTGCGTGCCACGATTTCCTGGCCCGGGTAGCAACCCTTGGTGAAACTTACGCCATCGATCAGATCCAGGTTCACGGTCTGCGGGATGAACAAATCCTGTGTGGCCGCCTGGATCCAGGGCAGGCCAGCCTCGATATCCTCGGCCTGCCACTGAGCCGGATCGCCGGCAGACAGATGGCTGGCGAGCGCCTCGCAAGCCTCAGGGGCATTTGCCGGTGCCACCCACCACCAACGCCCGACCGGATTGCCGGGTACCGCGATCCAGGTGCCGCTTTCGTGCGACAGTACTTGCCAGGGCAACCGGGGCAATGGTTGCCCGAGCGCTGATTCGAGCGCTGCGCACGTATCGTTGCGGGACGTCATCCCGGCGACTGCGAGCGGCACAACGGCAAGCTTTGCCTTGGCGCGCAGCACGAACATGCCGAGCCGTTTGACCAGCGCCGGGGCGATGTCGGCGCGCACGATGGCGCGCACGGTTGGAACATCCTGCGCCTGGGTTTGCGGCTCGCGCCACATGACGAACGTAGCCAGCAGCCGCCCCTGCGCCGTGCAGTAGCCCGCGAGGCGCGCCTGACCGACAGGGGCCCCGGCGATGTCGTTGGTCACCTGGCCCTGCAGGAAACTGACGGCGTCGGCACCGGTGATCTCGACAACGGCAAACTCAGCGAGCGCGCACACGCGCGGCGTGCAGGCTTGCTGCGAGTGGCAGGCTGGGTCAATGCGAGCGAGTACGGGATGCATGTTGGCTTAAACCGCAGTGACAGGGGGCTGCGTGCGATGGCGGCCCGAGGGTTTCATCATAGCAATCCTGATCGACACGCGTGCCAATGCCCATGCTGTTGGTGGCTGTTTGTCAAGGATTGGCCGAGGCGTTTCACGTGGTGTTCCAGTGCGATGCACTTGCGGGGTTTCCATTAAACTGGCGTCGGCATGAATTTTCTCTGGCGTCTTTTCCTCTTTGTCGTCCTCCCGCTCGTACTGGCCGCAGCTGCAGCGGTCGGTTCGGCGTACTACTGGGCGCACGGCGCAGTCGCGCTGCCTGCACCCACGGTGGATGTGCTTGTTCCACCCGGCGCCACGGCGTCGACGATCTCGCGCCTGCTCAGCCAATCCGGGGTGGAGCTCAATCCGCGATTCTTTTCCTGGCTCGCGCGCTTTGGTCACTTCGACACCAAACTCAAGGCGGGCGGCTATCAGGTCGTGCAGGGCGATACCCCCTGGACGATTCTGCGGCGTATGGCCATGGGCGATATGACGCAGCGGCAGCTCACGCTCGTCGAAGGCTGGAATTTGCGTCAGATCCGCGCCGCGCTTGCGCAGCACTCCGATATCCGCCATACGCTCGACCAGATCACCGACGCGCAGCTCGCCGAGCGCCTGGGCGTCAACTCTCAGTACGTTGAGGGTTTATTCTTTCCGGATACATATATTTTTCCGATCGGCACGACCGATCTCGAGATCCTGCAGCGTGCCTATCGGGCCCAGCAGCAGATCCTGGACAAGGCCTGGGAGCAGCGCGCGGCAGATGTTCCAATCGCGTCGCCGTATGAGGCGCTGGTGCTCGCCTCGCTGATTGAAAAGGAAACCGGGAGCCCATCGGATCGGGCCCGGATCGCAGGCGTGTTTGCCAACCGCCTGCGCGCGGGAATGCTGCTGCAGACCGATCCTACGGTGATTTACGGCATGGGGGAGGCCTACGAGGGGAAGATCCGCAAGCGCGATCTGCAGGCTGATACGCCCTGGAACACCTACACGCGCATGGGCTTGCCGCCGAGCCCGATTGCCAGCGTTGGCAGGGCATCGCTTGCCGCCGCGCTCCAGCCTGAAAAGCATGGCTACTATTATTTTGTGTCCCGTGGCGACGGCACCAGCGTCTTCGCCACGACGCTCGCGGAGCACAACAAGAATGTCTCGACTTACATCCTGGGGCGCAAGCCATGAATACCGTGCGCGGATTATTTCTCACGCTTGAGGGCGTCGACGGCGCCGGCAAGAGCACGCACATCGATTGGCTGGTGCAGGAACTGCGGTCACGCGGAATCGACGTGCTGTCCACCCGAGAGCCCGGCGGCACACCGGTGGGCGAAAAATTGCGCGAATTGCTGCTGCACGAACCGATGCACCTGGAGTGTGAAACATTGCTGATGTTCGCCGCGCGCGCCGAGCACTTGCGTACGGTGATTGAGCCCGCCCTGGCCAAAGGATCCTGGGTGCTCTGCGATCGATTCACCGATGCGACCTTCGCCTACCAGGGCGGCGGGCGCGCCCTGGGCACGGCAAGGGTCGCGGCGCTCGAAGCATGGCTGCATCCGGATTTGCAGCCCGACCGGACGTGGCTTTTTGACGTGCCGCTCGCGGTCGCGCGCGAACGGCTCAACCGCACGCGCGAACAGGATCGTTTTGAGCGCGAGGCAGATGCGTTTTTCGAGCGCACCCGGGCGGTCTACCTTGAACGTGCCACCCACGAGCCCGTGCGTTTTGCGATCGTCGATTCGACGCGGTCGATTGAGGCAATCCGTCATGATCTGGAGATCGATCTGGATATTCTGGTCAAGCTCTGGGCAGGCGGCATATGAAAACCGCTGAATTTCTTCCCTGGCATCGCGAGACCGCAGCCGCCTGGCTTGGGAACCGGGATCGATTCGCCCATGCATGGCTGGTCCATGGCTTGGCCGGCACCGGGCTGCGCGAGTTTGTGTTCGCCGCGGCAGCCTCGCTGCTGTGCGAATCACCGGTGGCAGGCCTTGCCTGTGGCAAATGCCTGGCGTGCGGGTGGGTGGCCTCCGGAAACCACCCTGATCTCAGGCGCGTACGCCCGGAAGCCGTGGCGCTCGAGGAGGGCGCGCAGCAGGATAGTGAGGGCGGGGATCCTCAGGATGCCGCCAGTGGCCCGGCCGATAGCGGCGGATCGGGCAAGCGCGCCGCGTCCAAGGAAATTCGCGTCGACCAGATCCGCGCGCTCGAGCCGTGGTTTAACAACGCCACGCATCGCGGCGGCTGGCGCGTGGCGCTCGTGTATCCGTCCGAGGCGCTCAACGCGATTTCGGGAAACGCCTTGCTCAAAGTCCTTGAAGAGCCGCCGCCTTCGACCGTCTTCCTGATGGTGGCCGATGCGCCCGACCGGTTGCTGCCGACACTGCTGTCGCGCTGCAGAAGGCTGCCCCTGCCGACACCTTCCCATGAGGCGGCGCGCGCCTGGCTCAAGGACCAGGGCCTCGCGTCGCCGGACGACTGGCTTGCTGCGGCGGGCGGTGCGCCGGTGCTCGCCGCGAAACTGGCTGCAAGCCAGGGGGCTGCGTGCCCCGACTGGCTTGGCGCCATGCTGCGTACCGTGGGCAAAGGCGCGTTGCCGGATATCGGCTCACTCGCCGATACGATCAGCAAGCAGCCGGCAATCGACTGGATCGACCCGATGCACCGGTGGTGCGTTGACCTGCTGCTGGCGCGCCATGGGGTGGCGGTGCGTTACTACCCGGCGCTCGCCGGGCAAACCGAATCGATCGCGCGACGCGCCGACCCCGCAGCCCTGACCGAATTGGCGCAATACGTGCAGCAACAGCGACGCGTGGCGGGCCACCCGTTGAGCGCCAAGTTATTCGCCCATGCCTTGCTACAGCGTGTGGTGTCCGCCTGCCAGCCGTCGCGCAGCGCGCCGACAGCGTCACGATAGCCAGCGAAACGCAATTGCGATTGCATCGTCATCCCAGGAGTGGTTGTACCCATGTTTGTTGATTCCCATTGCCATCTCGACTTTCCCGATCTCATTGTGCAAGTCGACGATATTCTGAGTCGTATGCAGACGAACCGGGTGTCCCACGCACTCTGCGTCAGCGTGAATCTGCCGGACTGGCCGGGAATCATGAAGCTTGTCGAACAGCATGATTGCCTCTGGGCATCGGTCGGCGTGCATCCGGATTACGAGGATACCGTTGAGCCGACCGTGGAAGACCTCGTTTCGCGCACCGCGCATCCGCGCGTGGTCGCGATTGGCGAAACTGGCCTGGATTACTACCGCCTCACGGGCGACCTTGACTGGCAGCGGGAACGTTTTCGTCGCCATATCCGCGCTGCACGCGCCTGCGGGTTGCCGCTCATCATTCATACGCGCTCGGCGGCCGAGGACACAATCCGGTTGATGCGCGAGGAGGGTGCCGAGCAGGCAGGCGGCGTCATGCACTGCTTTACTGAATCCTGGGAAGTCGCGCAGGCGGCGCTTGACCTCGGGTTTTACATCTCGTTCTCGGGTATCGTCACGTTCAAGAATGCCGTTGCGCTCCAGGATGTTGCGCGCCGCACGCCGCTTGACCGGATTCTGATCGAGACCGATGCTCCCTACCTCGCGCCTGTGCCGCATCGGGGGAAATTGAACGATCCGTCCAGGGTCATCCACGTCGCAGAAAAAATCGCCGAGTGTCGCGCCGTGCCATTAAAGATGATTGAAGACGAAACGACGAATAATTTCTTTAAGTTATTCAATAAGATACCAGCTTAACTTAATCTAAAATATTTAAAGTAAAGGATTAGCATCGTGTCAAATGTCGCAATAAATCATCTCGTCTCAGGGGGCGCTGCGGAACCGGGTCGGGCTTTCCCGATTCGACTGCTCGCATGGTTTGCCGTGGCAATCCTCTGCTGCATGGGGAATGTGGTCAGCGCGGCAAGCCCCGATGACATCTGGGTATTCATCAAGAACGATCGCGCAGATGACGTCAAGGCGCTGCTGGCGGGCGGCGTGGATCCCAACACCAGGACAAAGATGGGCAACAGCGTCCTGATGCAGAGTGTGCGGGACGGGGCCTGGCTTTCGTTTGACGTCGTGCTGGCGAGCCCGAAGGTGGATGTCAACCTTGCCAACGACTACGAGGAAACCCCGCTGATGTATGTCGCGCTGGTCGGTGATTTGCCGCGCGCCAAGGCACTGGTCGCGCGCGGTGCGCAGATCAACAAGCTTGGATGGACCCCGCTGCATTATGCGGCGGTGAAGGGAAACCTGGACATGGTCAGGTACCTCCTGGCCAACGACGCCATGCCCAACGCGCCATCGCCGAACGGCGACAGCCCATTGATGATGGCAGTCCAGTCCGGCAATATGCAGGTCGTGCAGGCGCTCATCAACGCCGGAGGCGATCCTGCAGCCGTCAACCAGAAGGGGGACGACACAATCGATATCGCACGCCAGAAAGGCAATGCCGATCTGGCAAGGGCGCTGGAAAAAATTGTCAAGGATCGCCGCGCCAACCAGCAAAAGTCGAATTAACCTGCCCCGGATAACCATGTATTCTTGGCGTTTGCGACCGATCGGTTCGGTCGCGACGCCCTAACCAACCCCTGTTTGAAAGGACTCACCATGTTCACTGCACGCCGAACCCTGCTGATCGCTATGCTGGCCCTGACTGGCGGGCTGGGCAATGGTGCGCTTGCGCAGACCGCGCCGCTGCGCGTCGTGACGGATGCGACATTCCCGCCGATGGAGTTCGTCAAGGATGGCCAGCGCACGGGCTTTGACATCGATCTGGTCGAGGCGCTGGGCAAGGAAATGGGCCGCAAGATCGAATGGATCGACATCGACTTCAAGGGCCTGATCCCCGCCTTGCAGGCAGGCCGGGCAGATATGGCCAATTCCGCCATCTACATCACGGACGAGCGTGCCAAGGTCGTGGATTTCACCGACCCTTACTACGCGGGCGGACTCGTGGTGCTGACCAAGAAGGATGGCCCGATCAAGTCGCTCAAGGATCTGGAAGGCAAGAAGGTCGCCGTACAGGTGGGGACGAAATCCGTCAGTTTCCTGAAGGACAACTTCCCGAAGGTTGAGCGCGTCGAGGTCGAGAAGAATCAGGAGATGTTTAATCTCGCGCAGATCGGGCGCGCCGACGCGGCGGTGACCGGTAAACCGGCCGCCAAACTCTATGCCCAGGCGCATCCGGACATGATTGTGCTGCCTGAACAGATCACCGTCGAGAATTACGGCATGGCGCTGCCCAAGAATCAGCCCGAGACGACCAAGGCCGTCAACGCGGCACTCAAGAAGATCAGGGCGAACGGGGTGTACGACGCGCTGGTGGTCAAGTGGTTTGAAGCGCCAGGCAAATGATCCTGGATTTTTCCCCGGTCCTGGCGGACTGGGGCATGCTGATGTCGGGCGCGGCGGTCACTGTCGAGGTGACTGCGGCTGCGCTGCTGCTTGGATGCCTGGTTGGCCTGCTGGTCGGAATCGGGCGGCTAAACCCGCGCCGGCGCCTGGTCTACGGGCTCTGTTCGGCTTACCTGGTCTTTTTTCGCGGCACGCCGTTGCTGGTGCAACTGTTCATCTGGTTTTTCGGGCTGCCGCAGTTCGGCCTCATGCTGCCGGCATTCGCGTGCGGCGTGGTCGGGCTAGGGCTCTACTCCGGCGCTTATGTATCCGAAATTGTCCGCGGGGCGATCCAGTCGGTCGACCGTGGGCAAAATGAAGCGGCGCGCTCGCTCGGGATGTCCGCCGGGCAGGCGATGCGCAAGATCGTTATCCCGCAAGCCGTCGTGCGCATGATCCCGCCACTTGGCAATGAGTTCATCGCGTTGATCAAGAATTCCGCGCTGGTTTCGCTGCTGACGATTCACGATTTGATGCACGAAGGTCAGAAGATCATCAGCGTGTCATACCGGTCTCTGGAGGTTTACCTGGCAGTGGCGCTGATTTACCTGGTGCTGACCAGCGCGACGTCAGGGGCGCTGCGTCTGATCGAGCGCCGACTGCGCGCTGGGGGCATGGTCCAGTGAAGCCCATCATCGAAGTACGCGACCTGCACAAGTCGTTCGGGGATAACGCGGTGCTGCGTGGCATCGATTTCTCCGTCGGCGAAACGGAGGTCGTTGTGGTGATCGGGCCGAGCGGCTCTGGCAAGAGCACGCTGCTGCGATGCTGCAATGGGCTGGAGACCGCGCAACAGGGCACGATCGATATCTGCGGCTCGCATCTGCTCGACCACGGGCGCATGCTCGCCGAGCGCGAACTGAACCGCCTGCGCATGCAGGTCGGGATGGTTTTCCAGTCATTCAATCTCTTTCCCCACCTGTCGGTGATCGACAACATTACCGTCGGGCCGCGCACGCTGCTGGGATTGACGCGCGCGCAGGCGGAATCACGGGCCCTGGCACTTCTCGACAAGGTTGGCTTGACCGAAAAAGTCACGGCGATGCCGGCGAGCCTCTCGGGCGGGCAAAAGCAGCGCGTGGCAATCGCGCGCGCGCTCGCAATGCAGCCGAGCGTCATGCTGTTTGACGAACCGACCTCGGCGCTCGATCCGGAGCTGGTCGGAGAAGTTCTGCAGGTCATGAAAGTGCTGGCCCGCGAAGGGATGACGATGATGGTGGTGACCCATGAAATGGGCTTCGCGCGCGAAGTCGCCGACCGCGTCGCTGTCATGGATGCGGGAAAGATCATCGAAATCGGTTCGCCATCGGAAATCTTCAGCGCGCCGACCCAGCCGCGCACGCGCGAGTTCCTGCAGGCGATCCTGACTGCCGGCGCGGGAGAGGCCGCATGAGCGAAGGGATTGATCGGTCAATATGGCGCGGACGGGACGACAGTTCGGAAGCCGGTGATGTGCGACGGTTGTTCCAGATCGTGCGCGCACCTGACCAGCGCGTGTCGCCCGGCGACCCCGCTCTGGTCGGCTTCGCCTGCGATGCAGGTGTAGCGCGAAACCAGGGAAGGGTGGGTGCAGCGGGTGGCCCGGTGGCCGCGCGTCGAATGCTCGCCGGTTTGCCCGCGCATGACCTGCGGGTTCTCTGGGATTATGGTGATGTGGCCTGCACCGACGGCGACCTTGAAGCGGCGCAGGCACGCCTGGCGTCGCGGGTCGCCGATATGCTCGACCAGGGACTCGTGCCCGTCGTACTGGGCGGTGGTCACGAGGTTGCATGGGGAACCTATCAGGGACTGGCGCGATGGCTTACAGAGCGGGATCAGGAAATACCGCGCCATGCGCCGGGCGGCACACGGCGTCTGCTGATTCTGAACCTGGATGCGCACTTCGATTTGCGTACCAGCCGGCCGGGGAATTCCGGGACGCCCTTCGACCAGATCGCGCATGATTGCGAACTCAGCGGGCGAACGCTGCAGTACGCGTGCTGGGGCGTTTCCCGACTCGCCAATACACCGGCGCTCTATATGCGGGCGCGACAGATTGGTTCCAATGTGATCGAGGACGACGCGCTTCAGGAGCGTCACCTGCAGTCCGCCACTGATCGCCTTGACGGATTAATTGACCTTGCGGACGACGTCTACCTGACTATTGATATCGATGTGCTGCCGGCGTACGCTGCGCCCGGCGTATCCGCCCCCGCAGCCTACGGTGTCCCCATGAGCGTCGTGGAGTCGCTGGCCTGCCGTGTTCGCAACAGCGGCAAGCTGCGCGTGGCCGATATCGCGGAATTCAATCCGGCGTTCGATATCGATGGGCATACCGCGCGCATCGTGGCTCGCCTGGCCTGGCGCCTGCTCGGTGACCAGCCTTCCGGGGGTGGCACCGATCACGCGCCGCCAGAAGTGATCGCCTAGCCGGGCATCAGCTCCGGCCGCAGGATGCCATTCAGCTCACTGTACGGAATGACCAGGGTTGGGCGTCCGAAGGAATAGGGCGCCAGTACGTACGGGTCATAGGTGACTGCGAGGCCTTCGGCCAGCAACGCGACGTTGTCGCTCATCGCAAACGGCCACGTCTTGCTATACGCAGCAGGGTTTTCCTGCGCGACCGTATTCGTCTTGAGCCACTCGGCGTGCTGACGGCGAAGGGCTTGCTCGAACTTGCTTGCCGCGTTGGGCAGGATCATCGTCTCCAGCGTCAGCAGTCTATCGACTTTCGGAAGCCAGTTGATGTATTGCGTGGTCGACGCGCCGTGCGCACCGCCCGAAAAGACATAACTGTCGAGTTGCACGACGACGAGTGCCGGGGTCTCCCGCCGGACGCCGGCCTCAAGCACGACTTCCCAGCGCGGCTTGGCGACCGCGAAAAAATACTTCTGAAATGCGGCCAGTGTCTTGAAAGGCGTAGTCTGCTTGGTATCGAGTTCAGCGAGCGAGACGAGTGTCTCATCGAGGAACTTGTTGAATCGATCGCGTCCGGTGAACGCGAGCCGCCGAACCTTGAGTGACGGGCATTCCGCTCCCGTGCAACCCGGTTTGACCAGCGAGGATTCAATGACACGCCATGGGAGCGTATCGTTGGCAAGCGGAACGGGGGACGCACTCTGCACCCGCGCCGGTGCAACCGCTTGCCCGATCGGTGTCGGCCCGGCACTGCGTGGCGAAAGGCCGATATGTGATACGCCCGCCGCGCCCGTCGCCGGGGACACGCTGATTCTGTCAGATTGCGATGAGCCGCGGGCCGACGGATCGCCGGGTGAGGAGTCCGACTCGGGCGTTGAACTGGCCGCAGACGCGTCAGAGGTGTCTGCAGACGAACCCGAAGCAGATTTTTGGCCAGAACCGTCTGGTTTGAAGAACGACACCAGCGAGGAGAAGATTGATTCGCCAGAAGACGGTGCATCAGGGATGCCGGACGATGCGGTGCTGGCAACAATGTCGCCGCCCGCCGGAGGCCCAGCGCCGCCGTCGGAGGCGAATACCACATTGGTGGTAGCGCCTGAGGCAGTCGCCGAGGTGCTAGCGGTCGTCCTGGAAGCCTGCGACGAATTGCCACGAACCGACTGCTGGCGGATTGGCGCGCCCATGGGGGCCGCGGCGGTTGCGCCAGAGGATGACGCCAGCGTGATGTCGCCCGCTGCCGTGGATTGCATCGTCGGAGCGCACCCGGCCAGTGCAAGTGTGACAAACGCCAGGGAGAGTGTCTTGTGCATTGCGGTCAGGGCTTTACGGGAAGGTTGGAGGCCGTCTGGCCGAACAGTATCCTGCGCGCCTCATCGTCGTGCACCGTCGGTTTGGCGTTGATCTTTTCGGTCAGGGCATAGGCACGAACGGTTGCCGGACGCGCCGCGATTGTATTGAACCAACGCAACAGGTTCGGGAAATCCTCGAGCTTTTGTCCCTGGCGCGCATGCGGAACGATCCACGGATAGCAGGCCATATCCGCGATGGAATAGTCGCCTGCGATAAAGGCACCGCCCGCAAGCTGCTTGTTGAGCACACCGTAAAGCCGATTCGTCTCGTTGACGTACCGGTTGATCGCGTAAGGAAGTTTCTCTGGCGCATAGGTGCCGAAGTGATGGTTTTGGCCAGCCATCGGGCCGAGTCCGCCCATCTGCCAGAAAAGCCATTCCATGGTTTGGGTCCGAAGACGCAGATCGGATGAAAGGAATTTTCCGGTCTTTTCTGCCAGGTACTGAAGGATCGCACCGGATTCAAAGACCGAGATCGGCTGGCCGTCATCGGCGGGTGCCTGGTCAACGATCGCCGGAATACGGTTGTTCGGCGCGACCGCCAGGAAATCGGGCACGAACTGCTCACCCTTGCCAATGTTGATCGGGATGATCCTGTAATCGATCCCGGCCTCCTCGAGGTACATCGTGATCTTGTGGCCGTTCGGCGTGGTCCAGTAGTAAAGATCGATCATGCAATGCTCCGTGACGCAGTGCCGGGCGGCGGGGATTGTGCAAGCGCGCGCTCGATATCGGAGCGCAGCGACAGCGGCTTGTCTGCCGGCGCGTAACGTTTGATGACGATTCCGTCCCGGCCGACGAGAAACTTAGTGAAATTCCACTTGATCGCCTCGGTGCCCAGCAAACCCGGTTTGGATGATTTTAGCCAATCGTAAAGCGGGTGTGCTGCAGCACCGTTGACGTCGATCTTGGCAAACATCGGAAAGGTGACCGCGAAGCGGGTTTCGCAAAAGTTTTTGATTGTCGCCTCGTCACCAGGTTCCTGGTGGCCGAACTGGTCGCAGGGAAACCCCAGCACGGTCAACCCCTGTGCTGCGTATTCAGTGTAGAGCGCCTGTAGCCCCTCGTACTGACCCGTAAAACCGCATTCCGAGGCGACATTCACGATCAGCGCGACGTCGCCACGGTATGCGGCAAGCGATTGGCTTGTGCCAGCGATCGTGACGGCTGAAAAGTCGGACAGTTCCATGGGGTTGTTTCCTTATCGGATAGCCGCAAATGCATCGATGGCGCGCTGCCGGCTTACCCGCAGATCGACCATCGCATCAGGATAGCCCAGCGCCCGGCGGGCGAGGGCAGGCGGATTGTGAATGTCTGTTGCCCGCAGGTCGGCAAGTTCGGGCACCCAGAGCCGGATGAACTCGCCTTGCGGGTCGAAGCGCTCGGATTGGCTTACAGGGTTGAAAACCCGAAAGTAGGGCGCGGAGTCGGCGCCTGTCGAAGCGCTCCACTGCCAGCCACCATTGTTGGCTGCCAGGTCGCCGTCGATCAGGTGACGCATGAAGAAGGCCTCCCCCTGCCGCCAGTCAATCAGGAGATTCTTGGTCAGAAACATCGCAGCGACCATCCTCAGGCGGTTATGCATCCACCCGGTGGCCCGCAGTTGCCGCATGGCGGCATCGACGATCGCGATGCCGGTGCGGCCCTCGCACCAGGCGTGAAAGTCATCAGGTGCATCGCGCCAGGCCACGGCGTTGGTTTCCGGCTTCATCGGCTGGTGCATTGAGAGCGCCGGAAACCCGTGCAGCAGATGCTGATAGAACTCGCGCCAAAGGATTTCGTTGATCCAGGTCGTGACGCCGCGTCGACCCGTGTCGACTTCACCCTGATTGACGGCAAGTGCGGCGTGCAGGCAAAGGCCAGGCGATAGCATGCCGCTGGCAAGGTAAGGCGAAAGGCTGCTGGTGCCATTGATTGCCGGAAAATCGCGGTTGGTGTGATAGTCGCCCATGCGCTCGAGCGCGAAGGTATCGAGGCGATTGCGCACGGAAAGCGCATCGGCCGGCCATAGATCGGTGATCGCCCGCGCAGGTTGATCCCAGCCGGGCAACACGTTGGGGACCGGATCCGAAGCTGGCAGCGCGGTGGCGGGCGATTGCGGGGAGGGTGTGGGCAGCACCCGTGGCGGCGAGGGCCCAAGTCGCGCGCGGCAGGCGCGTGAAAAGGGCGTGAACACGCGGTAGTAGCTTCCGGCACCCGTGAGCACGGAGCCCGGCACGAGCAGGGTCGCTGCGTCGTGGCCTGTCATCGCGATCCCGTGCTCACGCAGCAGCGCGTAGCAGGCGCGGTCGCGTTTTCGTTCGTTCACGCCTTGTTCACGGTTGCAGTGCACGCGGTCGATGGCGTGCTCACGGCAAAACGCCAGCAGCGCGGCCGGGATATCCGACCAAAAGTCCACCGTGAGGATCTTAAGCGGCACCCGAAGCAGTTCAAGCTCCGTTTGCAGAGCCGTGAGCGCGCGCAGCCATAGGTCGACTTTTGCAGGCGCATCGCCGTGATCTCGCCATTGTCCTGGCGTGATCACGTAGAGTGCGATCGCGTCGTCTTCCTGCATGGCCTGCGTAAGCGCTGGCTGATCCGCGCTGCGCAGATCGCACCGATACCAGCAAAGTGAAGCCATATTCAGTCCAAACTCCCAATTCCCCGGCTCAGTGACCACCGGGCATCGGGATCCAGCGACCGTTCATTTCGTTGCGTTCTGCTTCCAGGCCTTGATCGCCGCCAGCGTATTGGTGACGTGCTGGTCCGGGTTCAGGCTATCGTAGGCGTAAAGTACTTTGTTATCGGGCGTGATGACATAGGAGACGCGGTCAGCCATGTCGGGCTTGACCAGCAATGCCGCATCATAGGCCTTAATGATTTTGCGGTCTTCGTCCGACGCGACCGCGAATTTGCTGCCGCAGGGGCCGGTGGAAAACTCCTTCAACACTTCCATTCCATCGGCCGATACGCCAATGACCGTCGATCCAAGCGCGGCGAATTGTTCTGTCGCTTCGGCAAACAGGTTTGCCTCGATGGTGCACCCCTTCGTGAAGGCCTTCGGATAAAAGTAAACGACGACCGGACCTTTCTTGAGGGCATCCGCGAGCGCAAATGTGAAGGTCTTGCCCGCAAGCGCGGCCGGCGCTGAAAAATCGGGCGCCGGGGCGCCGGCGGCGAGTTTCGCAAATGCCGGCATCGATGCAATGGAAAGCGTCAGCGCCACAGCGCAGGCGCGGGCGATCAAGTTCAGTTTCATGGCGAATCCTCGGGATGTTATCGCTGGTTGAAGGTAATAAAATCTGCTGCGGGGCGAGCGCCGGTCGAGAGCGCCAGGTGCAGACCCATTTTCCTCACTAGGAGCAATGCCATGCCGATCATCCATGTCACCTGCAGGGTTTTATTGGCAACGGCGGCAAGCTTCGCAATTGGCATCGCGACACCGGTTTCTGCACAGGTGATGCTCGGCCCGCTGCCTCCGCTCGGCGGTGCCACCAGCGCGCAAACGCCAGCGACGCCCCAAACAGGTGAGCCTTTGCGCTGGACGCAGGAAGACGTCACACCGGAGGAAAAACTCGCCACGGCGCAAAAGGAAGCGCGCGCTGCCTATCAGGTGGAACTCGACATCTGCAAAATAATGCATCCGAGTGAGCAGGCTGCCTGCGTTGCTCAGGCGAAGGCAGATTTCCAGCAGGAAATGGGTGATATCAGAGCCCGGTTCGGCATCGCGTGATAAAGCCCTGGCGTCGGGGCGGCGAAGGGCGGGCGGTAACGGCTTGCGCTCGTGGGCTTTCAGTTGAAGCGACCGCGCGCGCCTCCAAGGCTGAATCGACCTGCGCCCAGGAGCGCCACGCACAGGCCGCCCGAAAAGTACATGCCCTGCAACGCCAAACGCCAGCCACCGGCACTTGCGAGTTCGGTCAATTGCGGCAAATGCGCCAGGTACACCGCGATGACCATGTTGAGGGCGATGATCAGCCCGCCAACGCGAGTCAGGACCCCCAGAATGATGAGCGCAGGTGCCAGCACCTCGCCGATATAGACCCCATAGGTGATCCAGGCGGGCCAGCCGTGTTCAACGACCTTCGCCATAATGCTCGCGGGAACTCCGCCCATCACCTTGGCTGTCCCGTGAAACAGCAGCAGCACGCCCAGCGAAACTCTCAGGAGCAACTTGCCCAGGTCGTCGGTATTGCGCATCGCGAGTCGCTCCAGTCAGAGTTTGATTTCGTGCGTGTGTTCGACCCAGGGGGCCGTGGCGAAATGCGGGCCTGCCAGCGCGCGCCAATGCTGGAACCCCTCGGATGCGCGGAAATCCACCATGTGGTTGTCGACAGTTTCCCAGATCACGTTGAGCTGGTATTGCGAAGGCTTTTCAACGCAGCGGTGCAGCGTAATTCCCTTGCAACCCTTGGCGGCCATGAAATACGGCACGGCAAGGGCCACGTTGCGTTCGAACTCCGCCTCTTCGCCGGATTTGATTTCGAGGTGTGCAATCTCAAGGAACATGGTGTGTGTCTCCGTGATGGGTTCTGGTGATCATCGCGATATCCGCAACCGATGGGCGTTACGCCCACAGGAAGCAGACCTGAATCAGCGATGAGGTTAATCCACTTCCGACGTATAGGTAACATACTCGAAAGGCTTGGCACTAAAGGCAGGTGCCGTATTGCTCGTGTTTCCTGACGCCGGAGTCGGGCTGGCGTTTAATGTTCCAGGCATGATATCGAAGTTAGGCGTGAACTTGACCATGGTGCTTTTGAGCTTCTCATACGCGCTGCGATCCCCTTCGAATTTGGCCTTGCCTGCGGTTTCCAGGTCTTCGAATGTGCTGAGGCCCATCATGACGCTATTGAGGTTTGAGCGGTCGACGGTGATCGTGAGCGTTGGGTTCTTTGCCTGGTACCCGGCGATGCTGGTCAGCGTTGCATTGCTCATCTCGACGAGATACTTCTCGTTGTTATCCGGCGTGACCAGGTTAATGGTGAAACTCATGCCATCGGCCCGCTGGCTATCCATGCTGATTGCCAGGAAATCGAGCCAGAGCGCTGTGGGCAGCGCTCTGATGACATCCGGGCCGGTTGCCCTGGGTGCCAACCCGCCGGGCAGGCCGGAGCGCAGTTCATACGCAGCCTGCAGGAAACTGTTGCGCAGACTCGGGCTCTCTTTCTGGTAGCCGAGTTGTTCAAACGCATCCGCCAGCAGATTTCTGGCATCCTGGTTCTTGGGTTCTGCATAGACCAGTTTGTTCAGGATCTCGGTGGTTTCCAGGTATTTACCCTGATCATTGAGCTCCTTGCCTTTCGCCAGGATCCTGGCAGCGCCACCCATCATCTCGACATAAAGCGGTGCCGATTCGCGCGGTGACAAGGGAACGAGTGTGGCTGGATTGCCATCCCAGTACCCCAGAAAACGGTTGATGATCCCCCGGCTGTTATGCGCTTCCGAGCCATGGTAGCTGCGCGCGGCCCATTGCCGTTGCAGGCTGGGAGGAGACCGGTAAATGTTGTGAATTTCATTGATGGTGACCCCCTGGTTGGCAAGGTGCAGCACCTGGTTATTCATGTTGGCATAGAGATCCCGCTGTGCCCTCATCACTTCCTGGATGCGCGCATTGCCCCAGCGTGGCCAGCTATGCGAGGCAAACATAACCTGCGCGTCCTCACCGAACTTGTGGAGCGCGTTGTTGATCTGCTTTGACCAGTTCAGTGCATTGCGAATTTCAGCACCGCGCAGCGTATAAATATTGTGAATGGTTCCCGTGACATTCTCAGCCGCCCAGAACGCCTTGAACTGCGGGAAGTAGGTGTTCATTTCTGCCGGGGCTTCGGTGTCGGGGGTGTTCTGGAACACCATCGTGACCCCATCGATTGTTAATTCCTCAAAGTCCTTGGTAATAATTCGGGTCGGTGCAATCAATCCGGTATTGCCGTTGGCGACATTCTTGCCGATCGACTGATCAACGTGACCAAATGGGCTGCGTTCAAGCAACACACCATACTGATACTGAATCCGCCGTGACATGGCGTTACCGGAAAAAACGTTCTCCGCGATGGCTGCCTGCATGAAATGCTCCGGGGCGATCACGGGGACTTTGCCGCTTTGCACGTCCTTTTCATCGACCACGCCACGAACGCCGCCAAAGTGATCCCCGTGTGAGTGCGAGAAGACCACGGCCACCACGGGTCGTTTGCCCAGTTTTTCGTTCGCGAACGCCAGTGCGGCCGCCGCGGTTTCTTTTGCGGTCAACGGATCAAAAATGATCCATCCGGTGTCGCCTTTAATTAATGTCATATTCGCCAGGTCGAACCCGCGCACCTGATAGATACGGTCGGGCACCACCTCATACAGGCCATAAGCCATGTTGAGCACCGCCTGGCGCTGCAGCGAGGGGTTTACGCTGGTGAAGTCCTTGCCCTGCAGAAGGAACTCATAGCTCCCCATGTCCCAGGCGACGTTTCCGGCTTCCGCCATGATCTTATTAAAAGGGGGTTTCGCGATTAAGCCCTTTTGTGACTCTTCAAAATCACGGGTGTCTTCAAATGGCAAAGACTTCTTCACCTGATCGTTCATTTCAAGCGTGAATTTTGACGGTGGCTTTCCTTGTGGATGGAAATGCCCGGGGGCGCTTTCGGCGTAAGGGCTGACACCATCGCTGGCTGCATGCGTGAGGGAGAGCGAATTGGCCGCGATGAGGATGGCTGTCCATTGTGCGATTTTGCTAAATTTCATAGAAACACCCCTGAAA
>CAITPF010000137.1 GCA_903894155.1 uncultured beta proteobacterium
GGCACCGCGGCTTTCGCCTGATCCTTGCCCCGAACGGCCTTGACCCAGGCCAGTGCTGCGAACGGCCTTGACCCGCGTCAGGATCAAAACTAAGGTTGGCAGAATCAAAACACATACGACAGGGAGTCACCATGTCAGACACTGACATTGGATCCGATGCATGGGCAATTGCGCCAGGAACATACCTGCAGGGTCGCGTCGCGCGCCATCAGCTTTCGCAACCCACCTCGTGTTACGTCACGATGCGCGACGGCTGCCGCCTTGCCGTCGACGCCTATGTACCCTCCGGGACCGATGAGAGTCAGTTCCCCACGATTGTCATCTTTACCCCCTACTTCCGGCGGTTCGCGGTAAACGCACCCGGCGCGGAATGTACCCCCAACATCGCCAAGTACCGCGATTTCTTCGTCAAGTATGGCTACGCGCTGGTCGCGGTGGATGTCCGGGGCACGGGCGCAAGCTTCGGCACACGGGCATCGTTCCGGTCCCCGAAAGAGCGCGAGGATTCGCGTGAGATCGCTGACTGGATCTGCGCGCAGCCCTGGTCCAACGGCGTGATCGGGTCTACGGGCATTTCGTATCTGGGCGCCGCCGCCTGCTTTCTGGCGAGCACGGGACACCCGGGCGTGCGCGCGATCGCGCCGCTCTTTTCGGTGTCCGACATCTACAACGAGCAACTATTCCCGGGAGGGATACTGTCGCGCATCTGGAGCCGCGCGTACGACGAACTCATGCTGGCGCTCGACCACAACGACACCGCCATCCGGGCCAAATTTCAGTACTTCAACGATCCGCGGCTTGTCGGGCCGCAGCCGGTCGACGAGGATCCCTCCGGCGACCTGGCGGCGCAGGCCGTCGAGGAGCACCGCGACAACTTCCGGCTGCATGACATGATGCCCGAGCTCGCCTTCCGCGACGAAGGCACGGTGCACGATCCTGCATTGACGACACAGGCCTGCAGCCCCTATCACTATCTGCTCGAGGGCGTGCGCGCGGGGTTGCCGATCTATTCGATCTCCGGCTGGCAGGACGGCGGCGGGTATTCGAACGGCGCGATCACCCGGTTCCTGACGCTGGGCGGGCCAGATGATCGCCTGCTGCTTGGGCCCTGGGACCACGGCGCACGCACGAACGTGTCGCAATGGCGCAGCCAGCCACTGCCCGAATTCCCCCTGCTCGCCGAGGTGCTGCGCTTCTTTGACGAACACCTGATGGGCCTGGATACCGGCATTCGGCGCGAAGCGCCGATTCATTACTTCAGCATGCACGGCGAGCGGTGGCAGGCTTGCGACTCCTGGCCCCCCGTCCCGGCCACCCGTCTCTACCTGGCGCCGGATGGCGGCCTCGCAGCAGATGCGCCGGGCGCGGGTCATGCGCACTATCAGGTCCGGTTTGACACCACCACCGGAACCGATACACGGTGGGAGCGGCTGGGCACCATCAACGTCCAGAACTATTACTTCGACTGGAACGGCCGGGATGAGCGCCTGCTGAACTTCACCTCGGAGCCATTCGGCGAGGACAGCGAACTCAGCGGCCATATCGTCGTCAATTTTTCAGTCGCGAGCTCACAGACCGACGCCGCGCTCTTCGTATACGCCGCCGAAGTCGAACCGGACGGGACACGCCGCTACATCACCGACGGCCAGTTGCGCGCGCTGCACCGCCAGACAGCAGAGCCACCGCGAGACTATCGAACGACCTGGCCCTACCGAACCTATTACCGCTCGGACGCACGCCTCATGACCCC
>CAITPF010000138.1 GCA_903894155.1 uncultured beta proteobacterium
CCGGGGAATGCGGCACGCGATGAACATTTCCGGTGGCGCTCTATCGTTTGGCACGAAGTTAACTTCTCATTCAAGAGGTACATCATGGTCAATAAATCCGAGGCATCAACCTTCCTTCCCAGTCGTCGCAGCCTGCTGATCGGCGGAACCGCGGCAGCCGCACTCGTCATGACAGGCAGGCCGGCACTGGCCCAGTCCGGGGAACTCATCATCGCCAACTGGGGCGGGGATTGGAACGATCGGTGCGTGAAGTTTGTCGAAACGCCCCTTGTCGAGAAAAAGGGTATCAAGATATCGCGCATCCTGAATCTTGAACCAGAGCGCAAGACCAAGTTACTGGCAGAGAGAAACCTTCCCCGCGGGACGCTGAGCCTGGCCCAGTTCACGCATGGAGACGCCTACGAACTCAATGAGATGGGGATTGTCGAGCCACTTGATTACAGCAAGATCCCTAACGCCGCCGCCATTCGCCCCTCGTTAAGGTCGCCCTACTTCCTGCCTTTCATCGTCGGCGGCGTGACGCTTGCCTACAACCCCAAGTACATCAAGGAGCCGCCGACCTCCTTTGCAGACCTCTGGAACGTGGCTTACGCCGGCAAGCTTGGCGTACTGGACCAGAGCTTCTATAACTGGATCTACATGGCGGCACTTGTGGCTGGCGGCAAGATGGACAATGTCGAACCGGGCTTCGCCAAACTGCTCGAAATGAAGAAGACGATGCAGCCCCGAATCTACCCGACCCACCAGCAACTGGCCGCTGCCTTCGCCAGCGAGGAAATCTGGATCTCGGCAAACTACTCGGCGCGCCTCTTCCAGTGGGAAAAGGATGGCGTATCCGTCAAGTCCAGCTATCCAAAAGAGGGTGCGATTACGGTTGTTTTCGGTGCCATCATCCCCAAAAAGGCCCCCAACAAGGATGCTGCCTATTTCTACCTGAATTCGTTTCTCGATCCGACTGCGCTCGGGCAATTCTGTGACGCATCCATGTATGCTCCCTCCACCACGAACGCAATCATGCCGCCCGCGGTCAAGGAAAAAATCGACTTCACTGCTGCGCAGTCGGCATCACTCAATAATGTTGACTATGCCTATCAAGCCAAGAATCTTGCGCGTTGGCTCGAATGGTGGAATAAGGAGTTCAAAGGCTAGGCGAACTCGCGGGCTGACCGCGAAGGCGGAGATCCGGCAGCCCGTCACCTAACTGGAAAATCGGCACACACGTTGAGGAGATTACATGGCCACGAAAAAGCAGAAGGTCGACTACATTAACCAGCAGGTTTCAACGCGAGGCTACGCGCAGGATTATCAGAAGATCTGCATCGAAAATGACTTTGACATGATTGTCAAAGCCAACGACCTGACGCAGCACATTCTGATGAAGGACCGCGTTCTCGATCGAAAGACCAAGGAACTGATTTTTATTGCCGGGCTGACCTTGCTGCGCGCACCGATCTGGCAGATCAAGCAGCACATCGAGATCGCGATTGCGCTCGGCGCCACGAAAGAAGCGGTGCTGGAATCGATCGAACTCACGATCCTGGGCGGCGGGTTTGTCGTGTTCTCCCACGGCCTCGTCGCCTGGACGGAGGCCACGGGCGCCAAAGGCGTCGAGCCGACCCTTGACGCGCTTGAAGCATTTAAGTCGACCGCAAAGAAGAAAGCTAAAAAGAAGGCGAGCGCCTAGATCCGGCGTTCACTCCGTCGGAACGGTTGACGCATCCCAGTCGGAACCCGAAGACCAAGGCGCGACACGGAAAATCCGCGCAGGGCCGATTGCGTCGATATGCCGACATCTGTCATTTTCGTGTTTTGGCCTGATCATATTTGCGCCAGTACTGAAACGCGACCTGGTTGACTTCCAGGTCGATTTCCATCACGCGCGTTTGAAGTCGCCACATTGCGCGATCTGTCGGTAACGCACACGATAGCGTCATGCCTTGTGTCGCCTGCATGAACCGGGTAACCGACAGTCATCGCCTCGTCGCAAACAAACAGATCGATTCCGCTAATTCGCCTCGATGTTTGCGCTCCTGGCCACCTTGGACCACCTGTCGACGTCAGCCTGAATGGTGGCCTTGAACGCCTCAGGCGAACTCCCCACGATCAGGACGCCTTGTCCAGAGAGCGTCTTGCGCAGTTCTTCCTTTTGAAGCGCCTTCTGGATGGCGAGCGCCAGTTTATTGACGATTTCAGGCGAAGTACCGGCCGGCGCAAAGATTCCACTCCAGTTACTGAAATCAAATCCGACAAATCCGACTTCCGCCATCGTAGGGACATCTGGCAACATTTCCGAGCGTTGGGAACTTGTGACGGCAATCGCCCTGACCCGCCCGTCCTTGATCAGCGGCAGCGTTGCAGGGATAGCCGGGATCGTGAGGGCTGCGTCGCCGGAAATCACGCCAGTCATCGCTTCCGAAGGCCCCTTGTAAGGCACATGCAACATATTCAGGTTCGCCATCGAGTTCATGAGCTCGGTGGCCAGATGCATCCCACTCCCACTCCCTGCGGACGCGTAGTTGAGCTGCTTGCTTCGCGCGATCGCCAGAAACTCCTTCATCGTCGTGGCGGGAATTTTTGCATCGATGAGCACAACGTGAGGGACGATCCCGACCTGGCTGACCGGAACAAAGTCCTTTGCCGGGTCATACTTGAGCTTGTTTCCATAGATGGCGACATTCAGGGCATGTGTCCCGATCGTGCCCATCAGCAAGGTGTACCCATCGGGCGCTGCGCGGGCGACGGTTTCAACGGCAATGATCCCGCCCGCACCCGGGCGGTTTTCCACGACAACGGGTTGGGCCAGAAACTCCGGCAACTGCTTGGCCAATACGCGCGTGATGACGTCCGGTGCCGAGCCGGGCGGAAACGGGACGAGGATCTTGATCGATTCGGTGGGATAGCTACCCTGTGACTGCGCATCGGTCCCGAGCAGAAGACCTGCCGAACACAACAGGCACGACACAAGAAAGCCAATGGACCTGACGCGCATTGTCATCCTCCTTCGTTGAAATTATTGTCTTCACCCGCTGAGGCGATCAGCAATTATCGTCGAGAACCCCATAAAATCGCCAAATGACTCGCGAGACCATTGGAATATGACACCACTCAGCGCCGACGTACTTCCTGCCGGAATTCGCTCCAGATTGATTCGTGATGTGAACGGCATCACGATGCATATTCTTGAAGCCGGCCATGAAACCCCGGGGCGCGAAGCCGTCCTGATGCTCCACGGATTTCCGGAGCTGGCCTACAGCTGGCGCAAAGTCATGCTGCCGCTGGCCGCAGCGGGTTATCACGTCATTGCGCCGGACGCCCGCGGCTACGGACGAAGCTGCGGCACGGACGTCAAGTATGAGGACGACCTGCGTCCGTTTGGCACGCTGAACAAGATTCACGACTTCCTGGCGCTTGTGTCCGCGCTCGGCTACCGCTCCGTGGCCGCAGTCATCGGGCACGACCAGGGATCGCCGCTCGCGGGATGGTGTGCGATGACGCGCCCGGATGTCTTTCGCTCTGTCGTGATGATGAGCTCTCCCCTGCGCGGCGGGGTCGATTCGCTGCCGTTCAATACCGCAAACGGCGCGGTGGTGCCTGCGCAGCCGAATCGAATCCACGATGACCTGGCGCGCCTCACGCCGCCCAGGAAGTACTACATGAAGTACTACACCACCGCGCCCGCCAACGAGAACATGTGGCATGCCAAACAGGGGCTGCACAATTTTCTGCGTGCTTATTACCACATGAAAAGCGCGGATTGGGTTGCAAACCAGCCCTTTCCCCTGAAAGCGCTCACCGCCAGCGAGTGGGAGAAGCTCCCCCGTTATTACGTCATGGATCTCGACCTGGGCATGGCCGAATCCGTTGCACCGGAAATGCCGACCGAGCAGCAAATTTCCGCTTGCAAGTGGCTTGCCGAGCGCGAACTGCAAGTCTATAGCGAGGAGTACGGCCGCACGGGCTTCCAGGGTGGGCTGCAGGGATATCGCAGCAATCCGGATGAACGCGACCTGGAGATCTTCGCCGGGCGAACGATCGATGTTCCCTCGATGTTTATCGGCGGAAAGCACGACTGGGGCGTCTACCAGACGCCTGGCCTGCTTGAGCGCGTGGAGGGACGCCTCACCACGCAGTACCAGGGAACCGTCCTGGTTGACGGGGCGGGCCACTGGGTGCAGCAGGAGCAGCCCGAAGCCGTCAGCGACCTGTTGATCGACTTTCTGAAGAGAAACCGGTCAGCCTGACAAGGCGGCAACCGCGCGCCGCTGCCCCAGGCTGGATCACGATATCCTGACGAGTGACCCGGGCCTTGTCGTCACAGAGTTTGTCGATGGGCTTTACATCTCGCTCGCCGACCTTCACCATCGTCTTGGCAAACCATCTGGTTTGGTCCTGACTTGCAATTGGGGGGAATCGAGACATGTCCGATCAAGCGGCTGGGCGCTCGGCGCCCAGAGGGACGTGGGAAAGACAGAATCTTGATGGCCACCGGGTCGCGCACGCGATCGTGGACGTACTCGCGGGTGCGGGCGTCAGGGAAATATTCGGTCAGAGCTGCCCGACCGCCATTTGCATGGCGGCTGACCAGAAGGGGATTCGTCAAATCGGTTATCGCACCGAGAATGCCGGGGCCGCGATGGCCGACGCTGCGGCAAGGATCAGCGGAAAAATCAGCGTCATCCTGGCTCAAAACGGGCCTGCGGCCACGCTGTTGGTTGCCGGCCTGGCAGAGGCCCTGAAGGCGTCCGTCCCGATATTGGCCATCGTGCAGGAAGTACCTCGCACGACCGCTGACAAAAACGCTTTTCAGGAGCTCGACCACGAAAAGCTTTTCGCGGGATGCGCAAAATGGGTGCGTCGAATCAACCTGGCCGATCGCGCCGGCGAGTACACAGCCCGAGCCATTCAAATCGCCACCAGTGGGCGCCCGGGGCCGGTGGTGTTGCTTGTCTCGCCCGACGTGTTGACCCAGGAAGTCCCAGCCGTCGGCCGCCTGAATCACGGCGCAGATACGCCCTTCGGGATCTACCCGGCCGATCGCTTCGTACCTTCCGCCGCAGGCATTCAGGAGGCGGCCCGCCTGATTGTCGATGCACGGCAGCCGCTGGTGATCGTAGGCGGCGGGGCCCACCATTCTGGCGCGGTGCAGGAAGTCGCAAGGCTCCAAAAAATCGCCGGGGTGCCGATTGCGACCACCAATATGGGCAAAGGGGTGATCGACGAAAGCCATCCGCTTTCCATCGGCGTCGTTGGCAACAGCATGGGGACACGGGCCCCGGCAAAATTCTTCAAGGACTATATCCAGGGTGCCGACCTCGTCATGTTCGTCGGAACGCGAACCAACGAAAACGGCACATCCGGATGGTCGCTGTTTCCTGCCGCAGCGAAGTTCATCCAGATCGATATTGACCCGGACGAACTCGGGCGCAATTACCCGGCGCTCAGGCTGCTGGGAGATGCGAAGGCGACCCTTGCAGTCCTGAATGACGCGATTGAAGAGTTACCCGCCGCGGGACGCGCCGCGCGTACAAAACAGATCGAACAGGTCGTTGCGATGGCGCGTGAAAAGCACGCGCAAGAATCTGTCGTGCCCCTCAACACGCCGGCAGATTTGCTGCACCCAGAGACTGTCGTTCGCGCCCTGGCGGCGATCCGGGAAGATGTGGCCTGGGTTGCCGACGCGAGCTACGCATCGATCTGGCTCGTACAGTACTTGCCTTGCCTGCGCGCAGGGACACGGTTTCTGACGCCGCGTGGCATTGCCGGCCTCGGCTGGGGATTTCCGATGGCCATTGGCGCCAAGCTCGCATCGCCGGACAAGCGTGTCATTTGCCTGACCGGCGATGGTGGATTCGCGCATTGCTGGGCGGAACTGGAGACAGCCAATCGGCACGGCGTTCCACTGACCGTCGTTGTGCTGAACAACGGCGTGCTGGGCTTTCAGATCAATGCGGAAGAGAGCCGCTTTGGCAGCCACACCGACGTCTGCCATTTCGGCCCGATTGATCACGTCGCGATCGCGAAAGCCTGCGGATGCGATGGCATGCAGGTCCGCAACCTTGACGAGCTGTCGCAAGCCCTTGACGCCGCGTCGCGAAGTACGCTGCCCTATGTGATCGACGTCAAGACCGACCCCGCCGCGTTCCCGCCAATTACCGCCTTTGAATCGCAGCGACGGGGATGAAGATGCAAACAACGGGATTGCGTACGGATGCACTGCCTTTCCTTGGCAAACATGCCATCGTGACAGGCGCCGGCAGGGGTATCGGCCAGGAAATCGCCCTCGCGCTCGCCAAACAGGGCGCCGATATCTGTATCGTGGATCGTTCGACCTCCGCATGCCAGGAGACGGTCGCAAAAATCCAGGCGTTGGGCCGTGTCGCCCGCATCATTGGAGGTGACACCAGCGATGCGGCCATCATCGACGAGATTCAATCGCTAGCGTCACGCGACACATTCGGCCCGATCGACTTTCTGGTCAACAACGCCGGAATCTCCCCGAAGAATATCGATGGCCGCAAACGCATGATCTGGGAAACGGACCCGGCAGAATGGAAACACGTCGTCGACGTCAATCTCAATGGCTACTTCAACACGATCAGGGCCGTGCTGCCGGACATGATCCAGAGAAAGCAAGGTGCCATCGTCAACATCAGTTCGCTGGCGGGTAGTCGCTATACGCCGATCGCGGGTTCGGCCTACGCGGTCTCCAAAGGAGCGGTCGAGGCCCTGACCCGGCAGGCGGCCGGTGAAGTGGCACAACACTTTATCCGTGTCAATGGCGTGGCGCCGGGTCGTATCGAATCGGCCATGTCGGCGGTCGCCGGCGCGGACTTCAATGAAGACATCCGCAAATCGACACCCCTGGGAAGGCTCGGCCAACCCGTCGATATCGCGCAAGCCGTCGTCTTCCTGCTTTCCGAACACGCCAGTTTCATCACCGGTCAAACGCTCGTCGTCTCGGGCGGGCGCGGGCTTTAAGTCGGTGCGCGGCAAACAACGGCCTTCAGGTTGGGGTCAAATGAATAATGTATTCCGTAGGAGGCGCTTCATGAAGAAACTTATCCAGCGTGCGGCGTTCGCGGGGCTCGCGGCGTTCGCATGCGCTCAACTCGCCCTCGCCCAGACCTATCCGGCCAAGCCCATCAAGCTTATCGTTCCCTACCCCGCTGGCGGGATTACCGACATCGTCGGCCGCGCCGTCGCGGAGCGAATGTCGGAGTCGCTCGGGCAACCCGTCGTCGTTGAAAATCGGTCAGGTGCCGGGGGATCGATCGGTGCCGAGGCTGCTGCACGCTCGGCGCCAGATGGTTACACGATTTTCGTCGGCACCAGTGCAACGCACGGAACCAATCCGAGCACGTTCGCCAATCTCAAATATTCACCCAGCAAGGATTTTTCTCCCGTTGCGTTGCTGGCGTATGCACCGCTGCTGATCGTTGTGCACCCCAGCGTTCCGGCGAATAGCCTGAAGGAGTTCATCACCTACCTGAAGGCAAACCCCAAGCAGGTGAATTACGCCACAACGGGGGCCGGCGGCTCGGTTCACCTGACCACCGAACAGTTTGCCCTGGCGACAGGTACGCAGATGAATATGGTGCCGTACAAGGGAAGCGCGCCGGCTCTGACCGACCTCATGGGCGGGCATGTCCAGGTGATGTTCGACAACATTCCCTCCGCCGCCCCTCTTGCCCAATCGGGCAAAGTCAAGGCACTGGCTGTCACGGGATCAAGGCGCTCAGGCCTTGTCCCCAATGTGCCCACTGTCGCTGAAGTGGCGGTACCCGGATTCGATTCGGGATCCTGGATTGCGCTCTATGCGCCAGCCAACACACCGCCGGAGATCGTCAACAAGCTGAATGCCGCCGCCAACAAGGCCTTGAAGAGCCCGGCGCTGCTTGAGACGTTCGAAAAAGCCGGGCTCGAGCCACAGGGCGGGACGCCTCAGGACCTGGCGAGCTATCAGGCCAGGGAAATCGACAAGTGGGCCCTGGTCGTCAAGACGATTGGTTATGTGCCGGAATAATCGAGCCCGCGCTTACTGAGCTTCAATATTCGCAATCGCCGCTGCCTGTTTCCACCTTTCCCGCTCCGCAACAACGAACTTGTTTGCATCGGCGGTGTTCGTCCCGCGAGCTTCCATCGCATAGCTTTCAAGCATCGTACGGATATCGGTCTTTTGAACGGCATACTGCGCTGCGGCGCTCAATGTCTCCACCACCGGATCGGGCGTAGAAACCGGCACACCGAGCCCATACCAAAGATTGACGTCGAAGTCCTTGTATCCGAGCTCCTGCAGCGTCTGTACATCAGGCAGCAGACTCGCACGCTTTGCGCTCGTCATTGCAAGCGGCCTGATCTTCCCGTTCTTGAAATTGTCGCCAACGGACAAGAAGCCGACGAACATCGCGTCGACACGTCCCGCTGCGACGTCAACGATCGCAGGGCTCACGCCCTTGTAGGGGACATGGTTGAGCTTGATGCCCGCCTCACCGCTAAAGCGTTCAATCGCCAGGTGTGAAACGCTACCCAAACCCCAGGTCCCGTAGCTGAGCTGGCCGGGTTGCTGCTTTGCGAGCGCCACGAATTCTGCAACCGTGTTTGCCTTGACATGCGCGGCAACGGCAAAGACCAGCGGTTGCGACGACAAAATCGATATTTGCTTGAAATCCTTGACAGGATCGTACTTGAGATCCTTGTAGATGCTCGGGTTGATCGCATGTGTATCGGCGGTTTCCATGATGATCGTATATCCGTCGCCAGGCGATCTGGCGACGAAGTCCGTCCCGATCGATCCGTTGGCACCCGGCTTGTTCTCGACGACGATCTGCTGGCCAAGCCTGCGAGACATCTGCTCAGCGACGTTTCTCGCGAAAATATCCGTAAAGCCGCCTGGCACCCAGGGCACAATCAACCTGATCGGCTTGCTCGGATACGTATCATCCGCCACGACGGCCTGCGGACACACGATGCCTGTAAACAGCAGTGCAATAACTGACAACCACTTATTTCCGGCTTTCATGTATGACTCCTGTTGACTCATTGGGACATCTAATCGGGCGCCGATTTCCGGGGATACCGGGAAACAATGCGCCTCAGGCTCGCACGCGTCTTGCCTCAAACGTAATCGGGTCTACCTCAACGCCATAGTGATTCAATGCTGCATCCACGGTGACCAGCCCAGCGCGGACATCGGAGCCCACATGCTCAGGGCGACGCTCGCCAGGATCCCCGTAACCTCCACCGCCGGGGGTGTAATGGGTCACGGTATCGCCCTTGTCGAGAGACTCAATATCGCCGATCGCAAATGCAAGCGCTCGCGCCTGAGGGGTTCCTTCGTTGATAATCCATCCACCGCCATCGGCGGGTTTGCCACCGACGACGCCCTGCGGCAGCGACACGGATTTTTGGGAAGTCCGCGCAAGCTTTGGATTGTCGCCAAGCACTTTGTATTGCAGGACCTGACCGACTCCGCCGCGAAATTTCCCCGCACCTCCCGAATCCGTCCTGAATTCTCGGCGCGTATACAAAACCGGCGTTTCAATTTCGAGTGATTCCATCGGCGGGATCTGACAATTCGTGACATGACACGCCATGACGTTGATGCCGTCTTTCAGGGAGGTCGCGCCCAAACCGCCTGGCACAACCTCGCCAAATATGCGACGCGCCCCGGTCTGGGGATCGGTGACATAGGTGTAGTTGTACAGACAGCCGCAAGAATCGCCCATGACGCGCTCGGGTACCGCCTGCGCCAGCGCCCCCATGACCAGATCGACGACGGTGTGGCAAACCACCATACGCTGGTATACGGCGGCAGGTGATCGCGCGTTCACAAGCGTCCCGGAAGGCGCGATGATCCTGATCGGTCGCTTGCACCCTTCCGTGCTCGGAATCGATGCGCTCGTGATGCAGCGCATCACATAATAGACAGACGACAGCGTGGTGGCGAGAGGGCTATTAATAGGGCCGGCGATCTGCGGATCCGTGCCGGTAAAGTCAAACGTGATGTCGGAGCCTTCCTTGTGCAATCTTAGGCGAAGATAATATGGTCCGCCCTGAGCGCCATCATCCAGGACAGATTCCACATGCTCGTAGACACCGTCAGGGATGCACGCGATTTCCTCGCGCGTTCTGCGCTCTGAAAAATCGATCAGCTCTTCAAAACAGCCGAGCATCGCATCCCTTCCATACTTGGCGAACAGGGTGTCAATATCCTGTTGGGCAATCTTGACGCTTGAAATCTGCGATAGCACGTCATTTTCCAGAATGTCCCGCGTCCTGGTGTTGTTCAAAATGATGTCCAGTACGACCTGCTGCACGACCCCATTGCTGACGACTTTGACGGGCGGCAGCCTCAACCCCTCCTGATAGATTTCGGTGCCCCACCCGCGGGTTGCCATATTCATGCCGCCGATATCCAGATGGTGAACCATCAGCCCCGAGAAGCCGATCAGTTCGCCGCCGAAAAATAGCGGGTAGAAGGCGATGTAGTCGTTCGTGTGCGTCGCGGCGAGTGATTCGCCGCCAATGTACGGGTCATTGACCAGAACGACATCGCCGGGCATCCACTGCGACGCAGGCATGTGGTGTTTCAGGATCGTCTTAAGGCATATCCCGACGGTATTGAGCTGAATGGGAGGCCCTGCCTCCTCCGCCAGCAGTTGCCCCCTGGCATCGAGAATCGAGGCCGAACAGTCCTCCATCTCCTTGACGATGAATGAGTTCGCCGACCGAATCATCCGGCGGGTGATTCGCTGGGCGACGGCCACGAGCGCGTTGCGAACGATCTCCAGCGTCACGGGATCGACTCTTCTGGCTGACTGGACGGGTTCTGTGGTCATGGAGTGGGACTGATCGCAATGTGAATTAGGCATCGAAGTGGGTCAAATGCGCGTTCTTCGATTCGTCAAACCGGGCGACCCAGTTTGGTGCGACAAATAGCGTCGATCCGGGATACTCGACAATCGCCGGCCCCTCGATTTCCTGGGTGGGATGCAAGTCCTCAAAGCGATACACGGGAGCCAGCTGCCATCCCAGGGTCTCGATATAGATTTCGCGCCGTGCCGCCGGCACCGGAGATCCAGCGCCAGCTTCGTGAATAGGCCAGGACGCCTTCTCGTTAAAGCCTGTTGCGGTGACGCGAACGTTGACAAGCTGAACCGTTCTTGCGTTCAACCGGTAACCATAGACACGCTCATGCAAATCATTGAAGCGCCCCTCCAGGGCAGCGAAATCACCCTCGAGGTCGCGGTCGACCAACGGTATGTTCAGGTCGTAGTTCTGGCCCTGGTAACGTAAATCGACGGTTGCCTGGAACTGCGCATGGTCTGGTTCCACCCCTT
Organism: uncultured beta proteobacterium; assembly: GCA_903894155.1. Classification (GTDB taxonomy): domain Bacteria; phylum Pseudomonadota; class Gammaproteobacteria; order Burkholderiales; family Burkholderiaceae_B; genus Zwartia. The sequence continues at coordinate 11,340 of CAITPF010000138.1, forward strand.
CACCTTTCAGGGCCTCGTTTGCCTGTGCCAATAGGGTCTGAACGATTTGCCTCAACACTTCCGTCACATTCGGATCCAGGTCCGTCACCATCGTCTGGACATAATCATGGCGTATGTCCGCGCAGAGCAGCCCCATTGCCGAGAGGTTTCCGGGAGCGGGCGGAATCAGGATCTTCTTGATGCTGAGTGCTTCGGCCAGACGCACGGCGTGCAAGGCACCCGCACCGCCGAACGCGACGAGCGCGAAATCGCGCGGATCGAGACCCCGCTCGACGGAGACCAGGCGGATCGCATTCGCCATATGCGCCTCCGCGATCGAAAGTATTCCAATGGATGCGTCGGCAAGACTCAGCGACAAAGGCTCTGCAATCTTTTCACGCAGCGCCGCCTCAGACTTTTCTGGATAGAGCGGCCGCGTCCCGGCCAGAAAGAATTCCGGATTCAGTCGTCCCGTATACAGATTCGCATCGGTCACTGTCGGATTCATGCCGCCCAATCCATAGCAGGCCGGGCCCGGCACCGAGCCGGCGCTCCTGGGTCCAACCCGGAGTCCGGAGCCACCTTCGATCCAGGCCATGGATCCGCCTCCCGCTCCGATCGTAATCATGTCGAGCGTGGGGATGAGCAAAGGATGGCCGCCCACTTTGCTGCGCTGAGTCATTTGCGGGGTGCCGTCAGTGACCAGCGCCACATCGGTGCTCGTACCCCCCATATCCAGAGTGATAATGTTCCTGATGCCACATTGCGTAGCGAGCGCGGTTGCACCGATGATTCCACCCATCACGCCCGAGTGTGTAATCGCTGCGGCAAGGTTTGATGCCTTCTTGAAAGTCGAAAGGCCACCGTTGCCGCGCATGATGTAGCAGCCGGCCGAGATCGCGCGTTCGCCTGCCGCGATCTCCAGCGCATCCAGGTGCTCCACGATCGCCTTCTTGATGAACGCATTCACGCATGTCGTGCTGGTTCGTTCGTACTCGCGGAACTCGCGTACGACATCACTCGACAATGAAATATCCACGTCAGGGCAAACCTCTCTGGCCAACTCGGCAATTCGGCGCTCGTGTGCCGGATTCGCATAGGCATGCAAGAGGCAGACGGCGATACTTCGGACGCCAGCTTCCTTAAGTTGTTGCAACACTTCCCGGGCGGCGCGCTCGTCAAGCGGCGTAAGAACCGATCCCTGGTAGTCCATCCGTTCACGCACGCCAAGGCGAAGGTGGCGCGGTACCAATGGCCTTGTTGGCCGCCATTGAATGTCGTAGACATCCGGCTTTCGGGATGCACGGCCGATCTCGAGCACGTCACGAAATCCTGCCGTCGTAATCAGCCCGACGTTCGTGTCCTTTTCCTCGACGATCAGGTTGGTCACATAGGTGGTGGCATAGACAAACCGGGAGAGCCTCTCAAGGCCAACGCCTGCGACCGCACAGGCTTTCTCCAGCCCGTCGAGAATACCGATATTCAGATCCTGCGGCGTGGTTGGGACCTTGAGTGTCACGACTTTTTTGTCATGAACCAACACCACATCGGTGTGGGTTCCACCCGTGTCAACACCGACGGAAATGGGCCCATTTCGAGCGAATACTCGTTGCAACTCAGTCATGCCAACCCTCGTATGCGGTGTATCAGAAGCGCGAATGTCGGAAAGGATGAAGATCGATCGGTGCAGGTGCGCCCGATATCAGCGAAGACACAA
>CAITPF010000139.1 GCA_903894155.1 uncultured beta proteobacterium
AGGAGGTTCGCGCCAGTGCGCAGGATGCGTGCCACGGCAAGCATCTGCTGCTCTCCGCCCGAGAGCCGAGTGCCCGGCGAATGCCGACGCTCGAGCAGATTGGGAAACATTTCGTAGATTTCGGAGAGCGACATCCCGCCGCCGAGCGGCCCGACCGGGGGCGGCAGCAGCAGGTTTTCCTCGCAGGAAAGGCTTGCGAAAATGCCACGCTCTTCGGGGCAGTAGCCGATCCCGAGGTGCGCCACCTTGAAGGTGGGCATATCGATCGCTTCGGTCCCATGGATCTTGATGGAGCCCTTGCGCGCGCCGGTGAGGCCCAGTATCGCGCGCAGCGTCGTGGTGCGCCCGGCGCCGTTGCGCCCGAGCAGCGTGACGACTTCGCCCTTGTGCACGGTCAGGTCGACGCCGTGCAGGATGTGCGATTCGCCGTACCAGGCGTGCAGCCGGGAGATTTCGAGCGCGGGGGTGCTCATGCGTGCGCTCCCTGAAGTTCACCATCGGTCGTGCCCATATAGGCCTCCATGACGGCAGGATTGCGCGAGACCTCTGAATACGGGCCCTCGGCAAGCACGGCGCCGCGCGCAAGCACCGTGATCGTGTCGGCGATCTTTGAAACGACCCCCATGTTGTGTTCGACCATCAGGATCGTGCGACCCTCGCTGACCTGCTTGATGAGTTGCGTCACGCGATCGACGTCTTCATGCCCCATCCCTTGCGTGGGCTCATCGAGCAGCATGACTTCGGGTTCCATCGCGAGCGTCGTGGCGATTTCCAGCGCCCGCTTGCGTCCATAAGGGAGGCTGGCGGTCACCACATCGGCAAAGGCTCCGAGGTCAACCTGCTCAAGCAGGTTGAACGCCCGGTCGTTGAGCCGGTTGAGGACCTGCTCGCTTTTCCAGAAATGGAACGACAGGCCTGTCTGGCGCTGAAGTCCGATGCGCACGTTTTCGAGCACGGTCAGGTGCGGAAACACCGCCGAAATCTGGAACGAGCGGATGATGCCCCGGCGTGCGATCTGGGCCGGCCTGTCACCGGTGATGTCGACGCCGTTAAAGGCGATCCGCCCGCGTGTGGGGGCCAGGAACTTGGTGAGCAGGTTAAAGCAGGTCGTTTTCCCGGCACCGTTAGGTCCGATGAGCGCGTGGATCTGCCCGCGCTGAACGCGCAGGGAGACGTTGTTGACTGCGACGAACCCGCGGAATTCCTTGGTCAGGCCGTGCGTCTCAAGGATGATGTCGTTCATGCTGCTTCTTGTCGTGGGATTTTGTTAGTAGCGGAGTATGACGCAGGTGCAGCAACATGCACTATGAGGGTTTGTCATAGGTAAACCTTGTGACGAGGTGCGCGACAAGCGCCGCGGTTCAGGGCGGGGAGAAAGTCAGAGGGCCTTGGTTTTGCTCCTGTACTCGCAGAGGTCGGCAATGCCGCACTGGGGGCATTTGGGCGTTCTGGCCACGCAGATATAACGCCCCAGCAGGATCAGCCAATGGTGCGCGTGGAGAAGAAACTCCTTTGGAACGACCTTGTTGAGCCGTTGTTCGACGGCGACCACATCCTTGCCCGGCGCCAGACCGGTACGGTTCGCCACCCGGAAAATATGCGTGTCGACGGCGATGGTCGGGTGGCCGAAGGCGATGTTGAGCACCACGTTGGCTGTCTTGCGGCCCACGCCGGGCAATGCCTCGAGCGCCTCTCGGCTGTCCGGCACCTGGGATCCGTGGTCCCGGATCAGGATCTCGCTGGCGCCAACGACATTGCGCGCCTTGGTCCGGAACAGCCCGATGGTGCGGATGAATTCGGCAAGGCCCGCTTCGCCCAGCGCGACGATGCCTTCGGGCGTGCCGTGTTGCGCGAAGAATTTTCGGGTGGCCAGGTTGACCGACTTGTCGGTCGCCTGCGCCGAGAGGGTCACCGCCACAAGTAACTGGAATGGCGTGTCGTATTCGAGTTCGGTTTGCGGCTCGGGGTTGGCGGCGCGCAGGCGCTGGAAAATTTCAGTGCGTTTGGCGGGATTCATGTTTCTGAGCCTTTTGCCCTGCGCGCCCTGGCCCGGGCGAGCGCGGCCATCACGGTCGCTTGCCTGTCGGGTGGGGGCGGGGTGGGAATAGCCGGGGCGGCGGATCGGTCTTGCGGGTTCTCGGGTTGCCTGAGCGATTCAGGATGGATTGCCAGCCTGGCCTGGCGCGCTTCATAGCGCGTGCGGGCAACCGCGGCATCGCCTGGCAGCCACTCCCGCGGCGGCTGCACGGGGACCATGACGATGCAGTCCACAGGGCAGGGAGGGATGCAGAGCTCACAACCGGTGCACCAGCCAGGCAGAACCGTGTGCATCAGGCGAGAGGCGCCGACAATGGCATCGACCGGGCAGGCCTGGATGCAGAGCGTACAGCCGATGCAGTGCGGCTCATCGATGACGGCGACTTCAAAGGGCCGGTGGGCGCCGCATTCCGGATCTAGCGGGAGTCCCTCGCATTCAAGCAATCCGGCGAGCTTGACGATCCCGGGCGCGCCACCCGGCGGGCAGCGATTGATCGGCGCTTCGCCGCAGGCAATCGCGTCAGCGTAGGGCCGGCATCCCGCATAGCCGCACTTGGTGCATTGCGTCTGGGGAAGCAGGTCGTTGATGCGTTCGGCAAGAGTAGGCATGGGACAGGCGGTCGTCTCTGACCCCAACAGGGGTGCGAGGCGACAGTCTAGCGCCTCGCGCCTGCGGGGTGTGCCAAAGAGGTCCGGTCGCGCGAATCAGGCCTTGCGGATGAATTCCGCGATCTGCGGGCAGATCGTTTCGCGCCAGCGCCGCCCGGCAAAAATCCCGAAGTGGCCGCAGGCCGGTGCCGTGTAGTGCTTCTTGCGGCGCGCCGGGATGCCGGAGCACAGGTCGTGGGCCGCGCGTGTCTGGCCCTCGCCGGAGATGTCGTCAAGCTCACCTTCGATGGTGAAGAGTGCGACGCCGCGGATATCGGCTGGCCGCACGAGTTCTCCATCGATCATCCAGGTGCCGTTCGGGAGATCGAAGTTCTGGAACACGGTGTCGATCGTATCCAGATAAAATTCGGCCGACATATCGAGCACCGCGTTGTATTCGTCATAGAACCGGCGATGTGCCTCGGCGTCTTCGTCATCGCCGCGCATCAGGTCAAGATAGAAGTCGTAATGCGATTTCAGGTGTCGGTCGGGATTCATCGACATAAAGCCGGCGTGCTGCAGAAATCCGGGATAGACCCGCCGCCCGGCGCCCGGGTAATTTGTCGGCACCGTATGAATGAGCTTTTCCTCGAACCAGTCGAACGGGCGTGTCGTTGCCAGCCTGTTGACCTGGGTGGGCGATCGGCGCGGATCGATCGGGCCGCCCATCATGACCATGCTGCGTGGAAGACAGGATTCCCCGGCTGACGCCATGAGCGATATCGCTGCGAGCACCGGAACCGTCGGCTGGCAGACCGAGATCACGTGGACATCCGGCCCAAGGCGGCGAACGAACTCCTGCACGTACTTGACGTAATCGGACAAATGGAAGGGGCCGGCGGATAGTGGCACCATGCGTGCATCGATCCAGTCGGTCACATAGATATCGTGCCGGGGCAGCAGGGCCCGCACGGTGTCGCGCAGCAGCGTTGCGTGGTGCCCGGACATCGGGGCAACCAGAAGCACGCGCGGATCGGCGGCACGCTTCGACGCGGGCAAGTCCCGCAGGAAGTGCACCAGGTTGCAGAAGGGCTTTTCGAGGACGGTTTCTTCGGTGATGGCGACTGATTCGCCGTCGATCTCCGTCGTCGGAAGCTGCCATTGCGGTTTTTCGAATTTCTTTCCGATCCGGTGGATCAGTTCATACCCGGCGGCGAACTGGCGCGCCCCCGGTGTATAGGCCAGCGGACTGGCGGGGTGGGAGAAGAGCTTGGATCCGACATCCGTGAACGCTGCGATTGGCGACATGATCGCCCGATGAAGCTCGTGCAGCTGGTAAAGCATAGGGTGCGATTCCGTTAATGATTTGCAGTTTGACGATTATGACCCTATCGGATGGTTCGGGTCGGTTTGTTTTGCCCGGACGGACCTTACGACGTCGTTTTGTAGCAGAACTGCGACGTGTCACACAAGATGTTGTGTGAATTCCTAATGGTTACCCCGCATATGGTGGGTTTTTGCGGATTGCCGGCGGAATGCATCACTGCAGCCAAATCGACCCGCGAAGGGTTACCAGTAGTTTTCGACCGCCAGGTTGCCGGCGGCCCCGCGCCGGCCTGCAGCGAAGCCCCGTGTGCCAAGCATTGCGCGCAAATCCGTGACCATCGCGGGGTTGCCGCAGAGCATGACACGCGATCGGGCGCCATCCAGGGTAAGCCCGACGCGCTCCTCGAGTTCGCCGGAATCGAGCAGTGAGGTGATCCGGGCCGGTGACAGCAGATCCGGGCGCAAGGCATTGAACAGGAACGGATTCGTGGCCTCGCGCGAGGTGACGGGAAGGTAGGTGAGCAGGCCAGACGGGCCGCCGCTGTGGCGCGCAACCAGGTCGAGCAATTCGGCGCGGTAGGCGAGCTCACCAGAATGTCGAACGCCGTGCACGAGCACGATCCGGGAAAACCGTTGCCAGGTCGCGGGATCCCGAAGCATCGACAGGTAGGCCGACAGGCCGGTTCCCGTGGCGATCAGCCAGAGATCCTCGCCATCGACAAACCGCTCAAGCGTCAGGAAGCCAAAGGCGGTCTTGTCGACCCAAAGCGTATCCCCCGGGACGAGGCTCGCCAGGGCAGGGCTGAATTTGCCATCAGGCACGACCACCGAATAGAACTCGAGCGCATCCTCATCGGCGCGCGACACCATGGAGTAGGCGCGCCACTCAGGCGTTGGGCCTGACTCGGCGCCGCCGGCGATCGGCAACCCGATGCGTGCGAACTGCCCTGGAGTAAAACGATAGTCCGGGTCGCGGGTAACGCGCAGGGAACAAAGCTGGCCGGGCACCCAGACGACTTTATCCAGGACTGTCTGGCTCGTGTAGCGGGCCCCGGGAAGACCTGTGGAATCCTGGCTCATCAGGGTGCAACGGCGCGATCAGCGCTCGAGCTGCTTCAGTTTATCGGGCTTGCCGTTCCAGTCGTCGGCATCGGGCAACGGCTTCTTGGAGCGCGTGATGCTGTCAAACACCGGGGTGAGCTCAGCGTTGATCTTGATGAACTTTACCTGATCCTGGGGCAAGTCTTCTTCGGCGAAGATGGCGTTGGCGGGGCATTCCGGGATGCAGACCGCGCAGTCGATGCATTCGTCCGGATCGATCACGAGAAAGTTGGGGCCCTCGCGAAAACAGTCGACCGGGCAGACATCCACACAGTCAGTAAATTTGCACTTAATACAGTTTTCGGTAACGACGTGCGTCATTCTGGATCACCAGCCTGGTATCAGTCAGGGAAAACGCGTATTTTACCCATTCCTGCGAAAGCGTGTCGGAAGCCCCTACTCGCCAGACCGGCGTGCTATGGTTGACGCAAAGTTGGCGCCTTCCATGATCATCCAGTCCCTGCTCGACACCGACCTGTACAAGTTCACGATGATGCAGGTTGTCCTGCATCACTTTCCCGCTGCCCAGGTCGAGTACCGCTACCGCTGCCGTACGCCCGGCGTCAACCTGCGCCCCTATCTGAACGAGATCCGCGAAGAAATCGGCGCCTTGTGTCGGCTGCAGTTCACGGCTGACGAGTTGGCCTATCTCGGGTCCCTGCGCTTTATCAAGAGCGACTTCATTGATTTCCTTGGGCTTTTTCACCTTCCGGGCAAGTGCATCGCGGTGACCGAGGGGCAAAGGGACGGCGAAATCGACATTACGGTGCGCGGGCCCTGGCTGCACACGATCCTGTTCGAAATCCCGGTCCTCGCGATCGTCAATGAGGTCTACTTCCGAAACGTTTGCAAAAATCCCGGATGGGCCGAAGGGCGCGAGCGCCTGCAGCGCAAGATGGCGCTGGTGCTTGACGCGCCGGATCTGCGGGAGTTCCGGGTTGCCGAATACGGGACGCGCCGGCGCTTTTCCCACGCCTGGCACGAGGAGGTGATCCTCACGATGAAGGCGCAGATGGGGGAGCACTTCGCGGGCACAAGCAATGTCTGGTTTGCGATGAAGCACGGTGTGCTGCCGCTGGGCACGATGGCGCATGAGTATCTGCAGGCTTGTCAGGCGCTGGGCCCCAGGCTGCGGGATTCGCAGGTGTTCGCGCTCGAAACCTGGGCAAAGGAGTACCGGGGCGACCTTGGGATCGCGTTGTCGGATGTCTACGGGCTTGAGGCGTTCCTGCGCGATTTCGATATGTATTTTTGCAAGCTGTTTGACGGGGCGCGCCATGATTCCGGGGATCCGTTCGAATGGGGCGAGCGCATGATCGCGCATTACGATTCGAATCGGGTGGATCCGCGAACCAAAACGCTGATTTTTTCGGATGCGCTGACGTTTCCGCGGGCGATCGAACTGACCCGTCGGTTTGCGGGCCGATGCAAGACGGCGTTCGGTATCGGGACGAACCTGACGAACGATCTGGGCCACGAGCCTCTGCAGATCGTGATGAAAATGGTTCGCTGCAATGGGCAGCCGGTGGCAAAGGTGTCTGACGCGCCGGAAAAGACGATGTGCGACGACAAGGCATACCTTGCCTACTTGCGGCAGGTGTTCGAATTGCCGCCTGCCTGATATCCTTCTTCACGTTTTTATTTCAATCCAGTCAAGGAACTTCAATGAGCACGATCAAGCGCGTCAACGTCGCCAAGCGACTCTCCGATATGGCCGTTTTCAATAATGTGGCCTATCTGGCCGGGCAGGTGGCCGACGATGTCTCCCAGGATGTGACGGGGCAGACGGCGCAGGTGCTTGTGACGATCGACAAGTTGCTCGCGGAGGCCGGCACGGACAGGACGCGGATTCTGATGGCGCAGATTTTCGTGGCGAACATGAAAGAATTCGACGGGATGAACAAGGCCTGGGATGCCTGGGTTGCCGATGGCAACGCGCCGCCCCGCGCGACGATCGAGGCCCGCCTGGCGAGTCCCGACTACAAAGTCGAGATCGTCGTCACCGCGGCAATCTAATACCAGATCGCCCATCAGGGCGCTCCACGTGGTATTGCCTCCGGCTTCAGTTGCCACCCGGCGCCCGGC
>CAITPF010000140.1 GCA_903894155.1 uncultured beta proteobacterium
ACCGCCGTGAGCCGACCGGATGCGCGCGCAAACCCGTCGGCCATCCCCACAACAACCGACTCCTGCAGGCCGAGCACGTAATTCAGTTCGGGAAACTGCGGCACCGCCTCCATGATGGCGAGTTCGGTCGTGCCGGGATTGCCGAAAAGATGAGTGACGCCCTCGTCAAGCAGCAGTTTGATGAAGGCAGCCCGACCGGTCAGATTTTGAAGTGACATGATGATTTGGCTTGGTTCGTGTTAAGGCCCTGTTGCCGTCGCGGCGCGGGCCGGGATAAATACGCTTAAAAAGGCGGGCAGCACCAGGCTAGATGACGCCTGCCAGGCGGCCAAACTCGGCGCGATTCAGATTCAGCAGGTCGCACGTCGCCAGCAATTCCTTCCAGGTGTTTTCGTCGACCGGCACACCATCGGCCAGCCGCTTGGCACGGTATTCGCGCTCAGGCTCTCCGGCGACGCGAACGCGATCGTGGCCCTGCTGGCGCGGGGAGGCCGTCACCCACTCCAGGAACCCCTTCATCTCGCGCTCGAATACCGATTCATCGGCAAGCCGTGCAGGGTCGAAAATGATGGTCAGCATGCCATTGTGGACGCGCCGGCGACCGTCGGCGGGCTGGCGTTGCGTCATGCCACCGGCCAGTGCCCCGCCCAGAATCTCGCACACCAGTGCGAGCCCGTAGCCCTTGTGCTCGCCAAACGCCCGCAACGCCCCGTAGGGCGCGTGCACCGCATAGGCAGGATCGGTGCTCGGGCGGCCCTCGTGGTCGATCAGCTGGCCCTCGGGAAGCGCCTCGCGCTTGTTGTGCGCGACCCGCGCCTTGCCCTGCGCGATCACGCTGGTCGCGAAGTCGAGCAGGATGGGCTCTTCGCCCTTCACCGGGATGCCGACGCAAAACGGATTCGTTCCGAAACGCGCATCGCCGCCAGCCCATGGCGCCACGATCGGGCGCGACATGACGTTCACGAAATGGATCGAGACCAGGCCCTGCGCGACCGCCATTTCGGCCCAGGCCCCGATGCGGCAAAGATGGTGCGAATTCGCCACGCCGATGATGCAGCTGCCGTGTTCGCGGGCCCGTTCGATGCCGAGCTCCATGACCTCGTGGCCGATCACCTGACCGAAACCCGACTGCCCGTCCAGGCCAATCATTGCGCCAGAATCCATCCGCGTCTCGATGTGCGCATTGGGCTTGAGCCCGCCTTCGCGCAACGATTCGGCGTAGCGCGGCAGCATCCCCACCCCGTGCGAATCATGCCCGGTGAGGTTGGCCTGCACCAGGTTTTCCGTGACAAGCTCGATTTCGCGGGGCTCGCTCCCGAACCCGGCGACGAGATACCGGATTGCCGCACGCAGACGATCCGCGTCGATAAAGTGCATGTGCGCCATGCTGTCCCCTGTTTCTATTTATTCGTTTTCACGGCCGGGGCGCTGTTTGCGCGCAAGGCCTGCGAGAGAAAGCATACTACGGCAGCGGTATGGAGAAGATCGCCTTGATCGTCCAGTTGTCGCTCGACTGGGACAGCCCTCTGCCGACACCCGCCTGGAACGCGATGGGCTCCCCATCCCAATAGGCCATCAGGAATCCCATCTGGCCGGTGTTCTGGTAATTGATCGGCTGATTGAGCACGCCAACGTTCGAGTAGTACTCGACACCGAGCGCCAGCTCCTTCGTGACCTCACGCGAAACGCGGGCAGACAGTGAGAAGTTCGGATTGCCATCGGCATAGGGTTGGGAAAGCGGCCAGGCCAGAATCGGGTTCAGCGCAATCAGCCACTCATCGATGTGCTTTCCGAGGATAAAACGGGCCTCCACGCCATAGCGGGATTGTTCGTACTGGTAGAGCGTGTTGGAAAGCTCGATGTTGACCCCGCCGAAGAAGTCATAGCCGTATTTCTCGAGGATCGGCAACCACTTCATGCGCAGCTTGTAGCCCGCGTAGTTCCACTGGCCGCTGTTGAAGACGGTATTAACGTAGAGACCCGCCTCGAGATCGTGTCCGAGGCCGTACGCGAGTTCCGGCGTCAGGCGGGTATTGCCCGCATTGATCACCTGACCTGGGTAGGAACGTGCGGTGAGGCCGTCGGGGGTCGTGTTGAAGTGAACCTCAAGGCTGTACTCGCCCTTTTCATTGATTTCGTCGTCGTAGACCTGGATCTCGTCCTGAAGGGCGCCGGACGCAACCATTGGCAGGGCACTGGCGATCGCAAGAGCCCAGAGCGACATCCAGTGGCGGGCGATGCGGGCGAATGGGCAGGGTGCGCCACGCATCCGGAACAAAAAAGACCAGGTCGACATCACAGTGGGCAAAACACTTAGTCAGGGGCGAATCGTCACTGATCATAGCCCAACGTGCCGCGGGAGCGCCCAATCGCCCTTCACGAGGCGAGCGCTTGCTCCGCAGGCTGGAACTCCAGCGCCTGCGCCTGGGCAACCGCCGCGCAGTAGAGCTTGCCGGCATGAACGTTCAGACCAGAACGCAAGTGCGGATCCCGGCGGCACGCCTCCTTCCAACCCAGATCGGCCAGCGCCAGCGTGAAGGGCAAGGTCGCGTTGTTCAGCGCAAAGGTTGAGGTGCGCGGAACCGCGCCCGGCATGTTGGCGACGCAATAGTGCACCACGCCATCGACCACATAAGTTGGATCCTGATGCGTGGTGGCGCGTGACGTTTCGAAGCATCCGCCCTGATCGATGGAAATGTCGACCAGGACCGAGCCCGGCCGCATCTTCGCGAGGTGTTCGCGGCGCACCAGCTTGGGCGCTGCCGCCCCCGGCACGAGCACGGCACCGATCACCAGGTCCGACTTCAGCACGGACTCTTCAATCGCAGCCCGTGTGGCGTAGATCGTGCGCAGGCTTGCGCCGAAAATGTCCGCCAGATGAC
>CAITPF010000141.1 GCA_903894155.1 uncultured beta proteobacterium
CGCCCACCGTCCCGTAGGCGCTGCTGGCCGGGTTTGCCTTCATATACGCCACGAGATCGGCCACCGTCTTGATGCCGGAGGCGGCCGACACCACGAGGATCTGCGCTGATCGTCCCGCACGCGCGACGGGTATCAGATCAGTGAGTGCGTCATAGGGAAGGTTGCTTTCGCTCGCCCGATTGGTGGTGAGGTAAGTGGCACCCATCAGCAGCATGTAACCATCCGGTGCTGATTTCGCAACCAGGTTGGATCCAATGTTGCCATTGCCGCCGGGCTTGTTTTCGATGACCACGGTCTGGCCCAGGCGCGCGGCAAGACGATCCGAGACCACCCGCGTGATGTTGTCGACACCGCCACCTGCCGCATACGGCACGACGATATGCACTGGTTTGTCGGGATAGGTCTGGGCGGCTGTCGAAAAATGCGCCAGAACGGCAAAGGCCATTGCCCACTGGACGAGGAATTTGGTGTTCAAGGCTTTGTCTCCACTTTTGCGCTTCGCCAGCCAAACTGACGCTTAAGCAATTAACACATCCGCAGCAGACAATGCAAGGCGTGATTGCCCTCGCTTCAAACAGGTGCGCCAGACGGGCAACGCGCGTCTATACTCAAGGCACAAAAATCCAGGAGACAAGACATGACAATCTTCAAGAAATTGGTGGGCTTGACTGCTTTTGTCGGGCTCGTGTTCTGCGCGCAGACCCGTGCCGCGGATGATATCAAGATCGGCGTCATATTCCCGCTCTCGGGCAATTCGGCCGGGGCGGGCAAATCGGCGCTTGCCGCGATCGAGCTCGCTGCGCAGATCATCAACGAGCCTCATCCCGAACTGGCGCCGCTGACGCTCGCCGGGGCCGGAGGCCTGCCCAATCTCGGTGGGGCCAAGGTCAAGATCATTGCGGCCGACCATCAGGGCAACCCAAGCGAGGGGCAGGCACAGACGCTGCGGCTGATCACCCAGGAAAAGGTGGTTGGCATGGTCGGCACATACCAGTCTGCCGTGGCGCTGACCGCCACCGCGACTGCGGAGCGTTATGGAATCCCGTTCGTCATTGGTGACGGCGTTGCGGCAAATATCACGGAACGGGGATTCAAGTGGACGTTTCGCACGACGCCGATCGCCAGCGACTTTGCCAATAACTATGTGGAGTACCTGAGCGATCTCAAGAAAGCCGGGCACCCCGCCGACAATATCGCGATCGTGTACGAGAACACGGACTACGGCACCTCGGTATCGGGCACTGTGCGGGAAATCGCCAAGAAGCGCGGCCTGAACATCGTGGCCGACATCGCCTACAACGCCAACGGCGCCGACGTGTCTGCCCAAGTCCTGCAACTCAAGGACAAGAAGCCTGACGCAGTGATCTTCATCTCCTACACGTCGGACGCGATCCTGTATGTCAAGACCATGAAGAGTCTGGATTACCTGCCGCCGCTGGTGATCGGCGACGATTCCGGCTTTTCGGACGCCGCCTTCATCAAGGCCGCGGCCGACCTTGCCCAGGGCGTCGTCAACCGCAGCGCCTGGAGCACTGGGCCCAAGGACAGCGTGACCTGGCGCATCAACGAGATGTACAAGGCAAAGACTGGCCAGGATCTGGATGACACGAGCGGACGTGACATGCAGGGGTTCTTCGTCCTGGTCGATGCAATCAATCGGGCGAAGTCGACCAAGCCGGAGGCCATTCAGGCCGCGCTGAAAGCCACCGATCTCAAGGCCGACCAGCTGATGATGGGTTACAAGGGCGTCAAATTCGACGACAAGGGGCAGAACACGCTCGCAGCGACCTACCTGATCCAACTGACCGGGAATCACTATTATTCGATCTGGCCCGAAAAAACGGCCGAAAAGCCGCTGGTCTATCCGTACAAGGGCTGGAAGTAAGCCGGCCACAGTTTTCGATTGACGTCATTCGGACGACACGGCTCATGGTGCTACTTCAGGTGATCGTGGCCGGCCTGCTGATCGGGTCGGTCTACGCGCTTTTTTCGTCGGGCCTCACGTTGGTGTGGGGCATGATGAATGTCATCAATTTTGCGCACGGCGAGTTCGTGATGCTCGGGATGTACGTCGCATTCTGGGCCTTCGGACTGCTGCACTTTGGCGTGGCGAGTTTCAGCGTCGCGGCAGCGGTGCTGCTTTTCGCTCTCGGTGTCATTGTCTATTTTGCGCTGATCCGACACGTGATGCGCGGCCCGATGATTGGGCAGATCCTTTCGACCTTCGGCCTGCTGCTGGTGCTTCGCTACTCGGCATTCTGGGCGTTCGGCGCCAACTTCGTCGGCTTGCCCGAAGATATTCTCGGGCCGAGCCTGAACGTCGGTGGAATTCTGCTCAGTGCACCGAAACTGGTCGCAGGCGTGGTTGCGCTGGCGATCACGATTGGAATGCACCTGCTGCTGACCCGCACGATGCTGGGCAGCCGCATCCTGGCCGTTGCCGAAAACCGCAATGCGGCCATGCTGATGGGCATTCGCCCGGACCGCATGCAAGCCATTGCGTGGGGGCTTTCCGGTGCCAGCGCAGGGATTGCGGGGGCGCTGATCGCGACCTTTTATCCGATCTCGGCGACCGTGGGCGAATCGCTTGGGCTGATTGCCTTCGTGGTGGTGACGTTCGGCGGCTTTGGCAGCGTCCCGGGCGCGATGGTCGCGGGGCTGATCATCGGGTTGATCGAGTCGCTTTCTGCCTTTTACTTCGGGCCGGTCTATCAGGACGTCTTTGTTTACGCGCTTTTCGTCCTGGTCCTCTGGATCCGGCCGCGCGGGCTCATGGGGAAGGCATGATGCGCCATACCGGAATCATCGTCCTTTCGCTCTTTTTGCTGGCATTTCCGCTGAGTTTTGACAACCCTTACTACGAGCAACTCGGCTCCCTGGTGCTGCTTGCCGCGATCTCGGCATCGGCCTGGAACCTCATCGGCGGCTACGCCGGACAAGTGTCCGTTGGCAACGCGGTGTTTTTCGGCGCGGGCGCCTACATGCCGATGCTTTTTTATAAGCTTTGGCAGGTCAGCCCGCTTTGGGGATTTCCGGCCGGCATCGTAGTGAGCATCCTGATTGCCGTGTTGATCGGGATACCGACGTTTCGCCTGAGCGGCCATTATTTCAGCATGGCGACGATCGCTGTGGCGGAATTGATCCGCATCGTCGTGGGCAACTGGGATTTTTTGGGTGCGTCACTGGGACTGACAGGCCCGGCCATCGGAAGAGACTGGGCCGATCTGGTGTTTCGCAGCTCGATCCCGTACTACTACATGTTTCTCTCGGTGCTTGCGGTGCTGCTTGGGGTAACTGCCTGGATCGAGCGCAGCCGTTTTGGCTATTACCTGCGCGCCATTCGCGCGGGCGAACGCGCGGCGCGCAGTTTGGGCGTGCCTGTGAACCGCTACAAACTGTACGTGTTCATGCTGAGCGCCGCCTTTACGTCGCTCGCTGGCTCGCTGTACGTGGTGAAGTTCGGGTTCATCGATCCAAGCAGCGGCTTCGGAATCCTGGTGTCCGTGAATATGGTGATCATTGCTGCGCTTGGTGGAGCAGGGCGCTTGTTTGGGCCGTTGCTCGGCGCCGCGATTCTGATTCCCCTGCAGTCGGAAACCAACACGCTGTTCGGCGGCGGAGGCACCGGGTTCACCTTCATCCTTTACGGCGGGATCATCATGGTGATCGCGCGATTCGAGCCCGGAGGCATTCTGGAGATTTGGGAGCGCATGCGCGATCGTCGCGCGGCACGCCGGGCTGCTGCAACGCCCACCTCAGGGGGCGAGGCTGCACCTGGCCCCAAGGCGGTTCCTGAAGTGAGGGATCCCCATCGTGCTGATTAAGGCGGAAGGGATCACGATGGACTTCGGCGGCTTCAAGGCTGTCTCGGACGCATCGCTTTCGGTCGAGCGTGGCGAAATCGTCGGGTTGATCGGACCGAACGGCGCAGGGAAATCGACGTTCTTCAATTGCCTTGTCGGCGATCTGCGCCCCACGCAGGGTCAGGTCTGGTTCGACGGCGTGGATTTGACCAACGCGACGCCAGAAGAGCACGCGCGCCGGGGGATCGGTCGCACGTTCCAGTTGCCGGCGACCTTCGAGGACATGAGCATTCTTGAAAACGTCATGGTGGGTGCCTTTTTGAGGCATCCGCGCACGCAAGATGCCACGCAGGCGGCGCACGAGATCCTTGAGCTGACGGGACTATCCGGGCTCGCCAGTCAAAAGGCGCGCAGCTTGGGAACCCCTGGGCGAAAGCGTCTGGAAATCGCCCGGGTGCTTGCGACGCAGCCCAAACTGATGCTGCTTGACGAGGCGCTTGCGGGCCTGACGCCCGTCGAAGTCCAGCGTGCCATCGATCTTGTGCGCAGGATTCACAAGACCGGCGTCACGATCGTAATCGTTGAACACATCATGGAGGTGATCCTGTCGCTCACTGACAGGGTCCTTGTGTTCAACCAGGGTCGAGTCATCGCGAGTGGGGTGGCCGCCGACGTGGTCAACGACCCCGCAGTGATCGAGGCCTACCTGGGACGCCCCCGAACCAGGACGCGCGGAGGGACCCCATGAGCGCGGCCTCTGACCTGGTGGTTGAACACCTCGAGGTGCGCTATGGCGACCTGGTCGGTGTCGCCGATGTGTCCGTGCGGGTTCCGGCCGGAAAGATCGTCGCCTTGCTCGGTTCCAATGGCGCCGGAAAGACCACGACGCTCAACGCGATCGCGGGGCTGGTGCCTGTGGCCTCGGGGCGCATTGTTTGGGACGGGGAGCAGATCGCAGGTCTTCCCGCCTTCGCGATCGTGCGCAAAGGCATTGCACTGTCACCGGAAGGCTGGCACCTGTTCACGCAACAGACCGTAGAGCAGAACCTGATGCTGGGGACGACGCCGCTCACGGACAAGAAACGCATTCCGGATCTTCTTGAGCGGGTCTTTACGTATTTTCCGCGCCTTAAGGAGCGTCGCCGCCAGCGCTCGGGCACCCTCTCGGGCGGCGAACGGCAAATGCTTGCCGTGGGCCGCGCGATGATGAGCGAGCCACGCATTCTGCTTCTGGATGAACCCAGTCTGGGCCTTGCCCCGGCAATCGTCGAATCGATGTATGACACGCTGCAGCAACTGCATGCAGCGGGCCTGACGCTGCTGATCGCCGAACAGTCAGTCCAGTTGGCGCTCGACGTAGCGGACTACGCGTACGTCCTGCAAACCGGCAATACAGTGCTTGAGGGGGCCGCTGACCAACTGGCCGACGACCCCCAGGTGCGAAAGATCTATTTGGGCTTGTCCGACAGCGCCGTGGCGCCCTGAGCCTGAGCCTGAGCCTGGACGCTGGGAGGATTGCTGCCCGATGCCGCAGTGGCTGTCCACCCTCCGCCCAGCGCCTTGAAGAGATCGACCGCTGACTGCAGGCGCGCAGCACGGTTAATCACGTAAGCAAGGCGCGCGTCGTTTGTCGTGCGCTGCTCCTGAAGCACGGTGAGGAAATCCACGTAGCCGGCCTCGTAACGCATGATGGCGAACTCCTGCGCCTTGGTCGATGCGGCGACCTGCGTCGACAGGTATCCCTCGGTCGTGAGCGTCTGCCGCACATTGACCAGGGCGTCGCTGACTTCACCAAAGCCGTTGCGCACGACCTTGATGTAGATGCCGAGGACTTCCTGCTGCTGCGCCCGCGCGTAGTCAAGGCGCCCTTGCAGCAAACCGCCCGCGAAAATCGGCGCGACCATTCCCAGCCCTGCCTGCCAAATGGTGCTCTGGGGGGAAATCGCCTGGCTGAGATCAATCGTCTGCACGCCGAGCAAGCCCGTCAGCGAAAACACCGGAAAGAGGTTTGCCGTCGCCACGCCGATCCGGGCATTGGCGGCGACCAGATCCTGCTCGGCCTTGGCGATATCCGGCCGGCTTTCGAGCAAGGTTGAGGGCAAGCCAGGCGGAGGCACGGGCGGGACCGGTAGCTTGCGCACGTCGCCCGGGGCAATCACGACCTCGAGATTTCCGGTGAGCACGCCCAGAAGGTTTTGGGCCACGTCGCGCTGGCGGATATTCTCCGACAGGCCAGCCTGTGCCGCCGCAAGCGACGCGGTGGCCTGGTTGACGTCAATTGGCGACACCAGCCCGCCTTCCAGCTTGGCCTGGGCGATGCGCGTCGTATGCTCGCGTGTCCGGATCGAGTCGCGCAACACATCGATCTGGGCATCTTGCGAGCGCAGCCGCAAGTAGGTGCTTGCCACAAGCCCCTCGACGGTCAGACGCACGGCGGCCTGATCGTTGACGCTTGCATTGACAATCGCGCCGGCGGATTCGATGCCGCGGCGCACGCGGCCCCACACATCGATTTCGTATGAAGTCGCGATCGCCGCCTGGGAGGTGTTGGCCTGGACGGCCACTCCCTGGACAGTCGCCTGGGCGCCGGAGCTCGCACGCACGATTCCCGCGTTCACGCCCAGCGTCGGGTAGAGCGGCGCGCCGGCTTGCGCGGCGAGGGCCTCGGCTTGGGCAATGCGCGCGAGCGCAATCGCCATGTCGGCGTTGTTCCTGAGCGCTTGCTCCATCAGGTCGTTGAGCTTCGCGTCATCGAAGAGCGTCCACCAATCCTGTCTGACGAGCGCGCGCTCGGCAGCTGCGGTTGCCGCCTGATCGGCGGGCGTCGGTTGCGTGGCCGACACGTTGCCTGGGCGATAGTCTGCGGGCAATTGGGTGTCCGGGCGGACATAGTCAGGGCCGAGCGTACAGCCGGCAAGGCCCAGGGAAAGCGCCAGCGCGCTCAGGGTGAGGCGGGAAGGCGTTGCCCGGCGTTTGAGGTCAAGTGGGGAGCGCATCACGACTTCCCCCCGCCAGTCTCGGGGGCTTTGACGCTCGGGTGGATGACGGTGGCTTCATCCTCGGGATCCGAGCCGCGCTTCTTGATCCCGCGCGAGAGCCACGTAAAGAACATGGGTACGAAGATCGTCGCGATGAACGTCGAGGCCAGCATGCCACCGAAGACCCCGGTGCCCATCGAGCGGCGCGCTGCGGCACCAGCGCCGCTGGAAATGACCAGCGGGAATACGCCCAGGATGAATGCGAGTGAAGTCATGACAATCGGCCTGAAACGCAATCGTGCAGCGGTGAGCGCCGAATCAAAGATGCTCATTCCCTGTTCGCGCTTCTGCGCGGCGAACTCGACGATCAGGATGGCGTTCTTGGCCGATAGTCCGACAAGCACCACCAACCCGATCTGGAAGTAGATGTCATTGGGCATGTTCCGCGCCAGCACCGCCGAGAGCGCGCCAAACACCGCGAAGGGAACGGCAAGCAGCACCGCGATCGGCAACGACCATTTCTCGTATTGCGCCGAAAGAATCAGGAAGACCATGATGAGGCCGAAGACGAAGGCGACGGCGGAGGTCGTGCCCGTTCGGATCTGCTGGTAGGCCTGTCCGGCCCAGGCGAGCTCGTAGCCGGGCGGAAGGACTTCGCGCGCGACTTCCTGCACGATCCGGATCGAGTCGCCGGAGCTGACCCCAGGCACGGCGTTTCCAAGCACTTTGGCAGCGAGAAAACCATTGAACCGCTCGAGCTGCTCCGGCCCGACGACTTGTTTGACGTTGATCAGCGCCGAGACGGGCACCATGCTGCCGTTGTCGGCGCGAACGTAGATTTCGCCGATATCGGTTGGCTTGGAGCGATACTGGGCATCTGCCTGCATCTGGACCCGATAGGTGCGCCCGCTGACGTTGAAGTCGTTGACGTAGAGCGTCCCCATCATCGTCTGCAGGCTCAGGTAGACATCCGCCACCGGAATTCCCAGTGACGTGGCCTTGGACTCATCAACCTCGACGTAGATTTGCGGCGAGGTCGGCCTGAAGAACGTGTTGATCCCCGTGAGTTCGGGACGTTTGCGAAGTGCATCGACAAAGGTGTTGACCGCCTGCGACAGGCTTGCCGCGGAAGGTTCGACCTTGGACTGCACGTAGAACTCGAATCCTCCGGCGCTACCCAGCCCGCGGATCGGGGGCGGGTTGAACACGAGCGCCATGCCGTCGGGCATGCCCATGCCGATTCCGGTGAATTTCTTGGCCAGGTCTTCGGCAGATGTGGTGCGTTCATTCCAATCCTTCAGCGGGACGAAGATCGTTCCGGCGTTGGATTTCACGCCGCCGCCGATGATGTCGTTGCCGGCCATCACGAACACGCGCGCAACGGCGGGATCCTGGACGACCTTTTCACGGAACGACTCACCGGTGGCCTGCGTGCGCTGAAGGCTGGCGCCGTCCGGCAGGACCAGCGCGCTGATCAGGTAGCCCATATCTTCCGGCGGAACGAAGCCGCCGGGAACCAGGCGGAACATCACCACGGACCCGGCGATGACCAGCGCAAAAACAGTCGTGCCGATGATCCTGTGGTGCAGGGTCTTCTCGACGAGCAAGACATAGCGGTCAGTGAATTTTGCGAAACCCCGGTTGAACCAGCGGAAAGTGTGCGGCTCGACATCCGAGGGCTTCAGAAGCACGCCGCACAGCGCCGGCGTGAGGGTGAGCGCGACGATGCCCGAGAGGAACACCGAAAGGGCGACTGTGACCGCGAATTGCTGATAGAGCTTGCCGGCGATTCCGCCCAGAAACGCCACCGGGATGAACACAGCCATCAGCACGAGCACGATGGCCACCACCGCACCCGACACTTCCTTCATCGCGGCCAGCGCGGCTTCCTTGGGCGCAAGGTGGTGCTCGGACATGAGACGCTCGACGTTTTCAAGCACCACGATGGCGTCGTCCACCACAATGCCGATGGAAAGCACCATCGCGAACAGCGTCAGGGTATTGATTGAAAAGCCGAAAACCCACAGCCCCGCGCACGTGCCGATGAGCGACACCGGCACCGCGATCAGCGGGATCAGCGTGGCGCGCCAGTTCTGGAGAAACAGGAATACCACGGCGGCGACAAGGAGCATGGCCTCAATGAGTGTCACCACGACCTCGTGGATGGACGCATCGACGAACTTGGTCGTATCGAACGGGATCACATAGTCGATCCCTGGCGGGAACTTCTTTTTGACCTCCTCCATGGTGGATTTCACGCGCTCGGCCACGGCCAGCGCGTTGGCGCCGGATTGCAGGAAGATTCCCACGATGGCGACCGGCTGGCCGAGCAAGGTGGTATTGGCGTCGAAGTTTGCCGCGTCGAGTTCGATGCGCGCCACGTCCTTCAGGCGCAGCACTCCCGTCGGTCCGGAGGATCGCAGGACGATGTCGCCAAACTGGTCTGCCGTCAGGAGACGGCCCTTGGCCATGACGGTGTAGACGAGCTGCTGACCGCTCGGGGCGGGTTCCTGCCCGATCTTTCCCGCCACGTTTTGTTTGTTTTGCGCGGCAATGGCGTTGGCGATATCGGTGGCGGTGATCCCGAGCTGTGCCATGCGGTCGGGCTTGAGCCAGATCCGCATCGAGTAATCCTTGGCACCGAAAATCTGCGCGTCACCCACGCCGGGAAGCCGCTTGAGTTCGTCAAGGACATTGATCAGTGCGTAGTTCGACAGGTAGAGCGACGAGTACTCCCCGGTCGGCGAGGTGATCGCAGTGACCAGGAGAATGTCGTTGGAGCGCTTTTGCGCCGTGACGCCGTATTGCCGCACGATGTCAGGCAAGCGCGGTTCGGCGATCTTGACCCGATTGTTGACGTTGACGGTCGCGATGTCGATGTTGGTGCCGACTTCAAACGTGGCGGTGATCGTCAGCGAGCCGTTGGAGGCTGCGGTCGAATTGAAGTACAGCAGGTTTTCGACGCCCGAAAGCTGCTCCTCGATCGGCGCGGCTACCGTCCGGGTCAGGGTTTCGGCCGACGCACCCGGGTAGTTGGCCGAGATGATGACGGTCGGCGGGGCGATTTCGGGGTATTGCGCGACCGGCAAACCGCGCACCGCCATCAAACCGGCGATCACGATCGTGATGGAGATGACCGACGCGAAGATCGGACGGTTGATAAAAAAGCGTGAAAGATTCATTTCCCGCCCTTGTCGCCAGACTGAGTGACGGGAACCAGCGGCGTCGTGTCGAGCGGCACGACTTTGGGTGCAACGACTGCGCCCGGACGGATCTTGATGAGGTTATCCACGACCACACGATCATTGGGCTTGAGCCCGGAAAGCACCACCCAGTTCCGGTCGATCCAGTTGCCTGTCCGTATCGGTGTCGGGACGACTTTGTCGCCTTCGCCGACTGTCCAGACCATGAATCCCTTCTCAGTCTGGATGACTGCGGCCTGCGGAACAAGGAAGACGTTTTCCTGTTGGCCGGTTGTGACCCGGACTCTCAGGAATTGCCCTGGCATGAAATGCGAATCCGGATTCGAAAATTCTGCGCGCAACTGTTGCGTGCCCAGTTTGGGATCGATGTAGACCGACAGGAAATTGATGCGGCCCTTATGGGGATAGACGCCGCCTCCGGGCATCAGGATTTCGACCGAGGTTTCCTGCTTGGGGTCGAGCCGCCCGCCTGGCAGACGCGCCGTGTCGCTTTCGGAAAGCCCGAATCGCACCCAGATCGGATTGACCTGATAGATGGAGGTCAGCAGGCTGCCGTCGCTTGCTGTCGTGATCAGGTTGCCCTCCGAGCGCTGCGCTCGCCCAGACACCCCATCCATGGTGGCGGTGACCGTCGTCCATTTGAGGTTGAGTTGCGCGGTTTTGAGGTTGGCCTGCGCGATCTCGTTGACCGAGACGGAGTCTTCGTATTCCTTCATGCTGACGGCCTGTTTGTTAAACAGGGGCTTGAGGCGTGCGGTCTCGCGAGCGGTCTGTCGTGCCTTGGCCGCAGCTTCTTCCAGCGCATTGCGGTAGGGTTCGGGATCGATCTGGAAGAGCGGCTGGCCTTCCTTGACACGGGCACCTTCGTCGTAAAGCCGCTTGAGGAGGATGCCGCCGACCCGGGCCCGCACTTCGGCCTCGCGCGCACCTTCGGCTTGCGCGGTGATCTCGAACGTATTGGGCAGGGTCGTGGGCGTCACTTCGACAACCGAGACGGGTAGGGCGGGCGCAGGGCCAGAATTGCCCTGGGCAGGCACGGACCCCGCCCACAACAGCATGGCTGCGCCGAGCAACGCCGTGCGCCGGGCGTGTTGGCCGAACCGGATAGGGTTGGGGGCCATGGTGGCGTCGACACCAGCGTTCATGCGGTTTCCTAAACAAGTGATTAACTTAGCGGTATTTTATACCGTTCGGTGGTCGAAATCCGGACGAGCCCGCAGCATTGCCGCTATATTGTCCAAACGAGACAATTCTTTTAAGGCTGCCGTCAGAAAGCCTTGTCACCATGAGCAGGATGACTATCGATGACCGAGAAACGCGTGGCGCGTGCGCCCCTTTCAGATCTTTTATCCAGCCTTCCTTCCGTTGACCGACTGGTCACCCACGCCCGCGCGGGCGACCTGATCAAGGCGCACGGGCGAGACGAGGTGTTGCGCGCCGTGCGCAACGTACTGGAATCCGCGCGGGCGCAGTGGCGGTCCGGCAAGCCCGGCGGGCTGGCGGCGACGGCGACGGCGACTGACGATGCGTTGCTCGTTGCGTTGCTTGACGCGGCCTCGGCCGAGCTTGACGCGCGCGCGCGCCCGAACCTGCGCCAGGTGCTCAACCTGACGGGAACCGTCCTGCACACCAACCTCGGACGCGCTGTCATGCCCCGGGAGGCCATCGAGGCCATGGCGCTTGCGGCTGCAGAGCCGTGCGCCCTCGAATATGACCTGGGCGAAGGGCGGCGCGGCGATCGCGACGAACTGGTCGAGGAGCTTCTGTGCGAATTGTCGGGCGCCGAAGCCGCAACCGTGGTCAACAACAACGCGGCGGCGGTGTTTCTCCTGCTCAATGCGCTGTCCTCCCGCAAGCAAACCGTGGTCTCCCGTGGTGAACTGATCGAAATCGGCGGGGCGTTCCGGATTCCTGACATCATGCAGCGGGCAGGGGCCAAGCTGGTCGAAGTCGGAACAACCAACCGCACCCACGCCAGCGACTTCGAGGCGGCGATCGGCGCGCGGACCGCGCTCGTGATGAAAGTCCACACGAGCAACTATATCGTCCAGGGCTTTACCGCTGCGGTACCCGAAAGCGAACTCGCGTCGATCGCGCATGCCCATGGCGTGCCGTTCGTCGTGGACCTCGGTTCGGGTACGCTCATTGACCTGACGCAATACGGATTGCCGGCTGAGCCGACGCCCCGGGATTCCATCGCGCAGGGTGCCGACCTGGTGACGTTCAGCGGTGACAAACTGCTGGGCGGGCCGCAGGCCGGCATCATCGTCGGGCGCAAGGATCTGATCCAGAAGATCAAGAAAAATCCGCTCAAGCGGGCACTACGTGTCGGCAAGATCACGCTGGCCGGGCTGGAGGCGGTACTGCGACTCTATCGTGATCCGGCAAGCCTTCCGGGTCGGTTGACTGTTCTGACGCTCTTGACGCGCCCCGCCGCGCACATGCAGGAGCAGGCGCTGCGCTTGCTGCCCGGGGTGAGCGCGGCGCTGGACGCCGTGGATCTGGTCGCAAGCGCCGTGCCCGCGCTTTCCCAGATCGGGTCCGGCTCGCTGCCCGTGGAGCGCCTGCCCTCGGTGGCACTGTCGGTTGCAGGGCGCGGTCGCGCCGGTGAACGCAACGTCGTGCTGCTCGAGCGCAAATTGCGGGCTTCGCCCACGCCGGTCATCGGGCGCATTCAGGACAAGACGCTGCTGCTCGACCTGCGCTGCCTGCGGCCCGACCACGAAGAGGTCCTCGTGCGGTCCGTGTGCGACGCAGCATCCCAAATCGGGAAGTCCAGGTGATCATCGGCACCGCCGGGCACATCGACCACGGCAAGACCGCGCTCGTCAAGGCACTGACCGGTATCGATGCGGATCGGTTGCCCGAGGAGAAGGCGCGCGGCATCACCATCGACCTCGGATTCGCCTACGCGCATACGCCCACGGGCGAAATCGTCGGGTTCGTCGACGTTCCCGGCCATGAAAAATTTGTGCACACCATGGCAGCGGGCGCGGTGGGCATGGATCATGCGATTCTGCTTGTCGCCGCCGACGACGGCATCATGCCGCAGACGCGCGAACACCTGCGCGTGCTGGATTTGCTGGGCGTGCCGGGCGTCACGGTCGTGATCTCCAAGGTCGACCAGGTCGATCCCGCGCGCGCCGAGGAAGTCAGCGGGCAAGCGCTGACCCTGGTCGCGGCGACGCGCTTTGGGACTGTGCCGTCATATCTCGTCTCGGCGCGCACCGGGCAGGGCATCGACGCGCTGCGCACAGCGCTATTCATGCGGCAGTCGCCCGAACCGATCGCACACGCGGCCCAGGGGTTCCGGCTTGCGATCGACCGGGTGTTCGTCGTGCGCGGAGTGGGTGTCGCCGTCACGGGCGCGGTGATCGCCGGCCGCGTTCAGGTCGGCGACGTGCTTCGGCTGGCGCAGCAGGGCGCGGAGGTACGGGTGCGCTCTATCCATGCGCAGAATGCGCCGGCGCAAGCGGCGAGCCGCGGCATGCGTTGCGGCCTGGTGATTTCAGGGGTGGAGCTCGCCGCCGTCGAGCGCGGCGATTGGCTCGTGGCTCCGGAGCTCGCGATGCTGACGCAGCGACTCGATTGCACGCTGACCGTGCCACCCGATGCCGAGCGGGCCGTGCGAGACGGTGAACTTGTCCTGCTTCATCACGGAACTGCGCATCGCAGTGCGCGGCTGATCCTGCTCGACTGCGCAATGGTCGAGCCCGGCCAATCCGGCTTGGCGCAGTGTGTGCTGGATCGCCCGATCCATGCCTGTTGGCACGACAGGATGGTGCTGCGCGATGGTAGCGCCCGTCATACGCTGGCCGGCGCCACGGTTCTCGATATCGAACCGCCTGCGCGGGCGCGAAAGCGGCCTGAACGGATCGCTGCACTGGGTTGCCTTCGAGGCACCGATCCGCCGGCTGTCCTGACCTGCATGCTCGAGCGCTGGCACGCGCCCGTAAGCCCGACCCACTGGGCACGCGCGATGAACACCGGGCTTTCGACGCTTCTGGATGGCGCGCCGCCCGACGCCCTGCGCCTGGATGCCGGAGCTGAAATCTGGCTTCTTGGGGCGTCGGGCCGGGCAGCGCTCGAGACGCGGGTCAACGAAACCCTGGCACAGTTTCATGCAGACGAACCGGACGAACCCGGGGTGGCGATCGAGCGCCTGCGTCGCATGAGCGCCGCTGGCATGCCGCAGCCCATCTTTCGGGCCTGGGTCCAGCATGCAATTGCCGGGGGCGGTCTTGGGTTGACAGGCAGCTTCGTGCATCGCCCCGGGCATCGCGTCGAATTGAACGCTGTCGAGCGCGTCTTATGGGAGAAGGCGCTGCCGTTGCTGCTCGCCGGGCGTTTCGATGCGCCCTGGGTGCGCGATCTTGCCCGTGCGCTCGGCGCGAGCGAGGATGCGATGCGCGCAGTGCTGCGCAAACAGGCGCGTCAATCGCATCTGGTCCAGGTCGTCAACGACTTGTTTTATCCTGAGCAAACCATGTGCGAAATCGCGGGCGTTGTGCGCATGATCATCAAACGCGACGCAGTTCTCGGGGTCATCCCGTTTCGCGATGCGCTGCAAATCGGGCGCAAGCGCGCGATCCAGATTCTGGAGGCTTGCGATCGCCTTGGATTGACCCGCCGGCTCGTCATCGCCGAACGGATCAACAAAACAAGCGAAAAGGATCATAGAATAATGCGCAACCCCGATCTGTTTGCCTCGGGGGATGTTTAGAGTCAAAGGAAGAGTTGCGATCCCCGGTGGGACGTCCGGACTTCAAATCCGGGAAGGGCTGTCGTACAGTCCTTGGTGGGTTCGACTCCCATACTCTTCCGCCAGCATTGCGGATACGAAGGACCTGAATCTATGGCGATCGTGCGTGGGTGTGCATTTCCCGATGATCTCGCCTACGACGAGGATCTCAATCTGTGGTTTCGCGATGTCGGCGCAGGGATTTGGGAAGTCGGCGTGACCGAATTCGGCTCTTTGCGCGTCGGCGAGATTTACATGTTCAATCCGCGGCCGGTCGGTCGGCTTGTCGAGGCAGGCCGCGCCTTCGCGGTGATCGAAGTTGCCAAGACCGTGCTCGCCATGCGCTGCCCGTTCGATTGCACGATCGAGGCGGCAAACGTTGCGCTCGCGCTTCGCCCAGCGCCCTTGAATAAAGATCCTTACGGAAACTGGCTCTGTCGCCTCGCCGCGGCGTCCGCGATCGCCTGTCAGACTGCGCTGGACACGCTCATCCAGGGCGACGCGGTCATCCCCCGCGCCATTGCCCTGATGGACCTCAACGCGTTTGATGGGTCGCGCCAAGAGGGCCCGGGAGCACCGCCATGAATAAGCTGATCATCCAGTTGTGGCAAACCTCGCCGGATCATCCGCAACTGGCTGCAACCCCATTCATGCTGGCCGCCTCGGCCTCAGCAATGGACATCGATGTCGAACTGCACGCCCTGGGCGCAAGCGTCGAGCTGTTTGTTCGCGATAATCCGTCGCGCGAGCGCCCTGTGCCACCGCTGGGCCGCGAGCTTGGTGCCTATGTGGAGGATGCGCTGCGCGCGGGGGCGCGCGTGTATGCCTGCAGTACGGCGATGCGAGACCGCGGCCTGTATCCCGAAAGGATGATCGACGGGTTTGGCGAGATCCTGGGCATGGTGACGATGCTCGAGCGATGCCTTGGGCCCGATGCCACCGTCATGACGTTCTGAGCGCGCGATCGCCTCGTCCAGAAGTTTCGGAACGATGGCGACCTCGCCGTCAGGCTCCTGCGCGATCATTCAGCAAGGACCAGAACGCCGGCAAGAAGCATTCGGCAACCATCAGGGGCTCACCGGATCTCCAGAACACCGAACGGCGCGCAAGCAGCAGAGGCGGGGCGAACGCCGAGCGTTGCGCGCCTGGCAACACCCGGCGCACGGGGCATAGCATCGGCATCAGGCAATGGACGCGCGCGACTTCGAAATCCGACCGACGGATGGCGGGGTCGTGGTACAGAATGTCGGCCAGGGGGCGGGTGCGCAGTTTGCGCACGCCCTGCCAGACGCCGTGCGTCGACGATAGCGGGGCGACGCTGCGCGCCACGACGACGTCCAGGCCATCAATGCGCATTGCAATCTCCCGAACCCAGACCGCGCTGCGCTGCGGTCGGTGCAGACCAACCGATTCGTCCGCCGTCAATCCGGCGGGAAATTCGCGCAGCACGCGCAGGTCAAGGCGCCCGATCGCACGCAGGCCCTGGGTCAGGGCGCCTGCGCGCATCAGCCATTGCTTTTGGGTCGGCGAGAGCGACGGCGGGGGCGCCGGTCGCCACCACGAGCGGAAAGAAGTTTGCGTCATGGCGGTATTATCGCAAGAATGGAAAAAGTGAGAGTGTCCAAATTGATGGCCGAGCGCGGCCTGTGCTCCCGGCGCGAGGCCGATAGCTACATCGAGCGTGGCTGGGTCAAGCTTGACGGCGAGACGGTCAAGCTCGGCGACCGGGCGCTGCCGTCGCAGACCATTACGCTCGATCGGTCGGCAACAGAGCGCCAGACAGCTCAGGTGACCATCCTTGTGCACAAGCCGATGGGCTACGTATCCGCACAGGCAGAGGATGGCTACACACCCGCGATCGCCCTGATCGGTCCTGGCGCGCGGTCGGCAACCGATCGTTCGCCCCTGCGGTTTTCACGAGAGCATTTGCGCGGGCTTGCCGCTGCAGGCCGCCTCGATATCGATTCAACCGGGTTGCTCGTGTTCACGCAGGACGGCCGGGTCGCCCGCCAGCTGATCGGGGAGGATTCCGCCGTCGAGAAGGAGTACCTGGTGCGGGTCGAGGGAAAGCTTTCGCCTGGCGCGCTGGAATTGCTCAATGAAGGGCTGACGCTCGACGGCAAGCGCCTCAAGCGTGCCCAGGTGCGCTGGCAGAACGATGATCAGCTGCAGTTCATCCTGCGCGAAGGCCGCAAGCGCCAGATCCGTCGCATGTGCGAGCTGGTTGGCCTTCGCGTGGTCGGGCTCAAACGCGTGCGCATCGGCAGCGTACGACTCGGCGACTTACCGGTGGGCCAGTGGCGCTACTTGCGGGAGGATGAGCGCTTCTGAGGCGCGCGACGCAAGGCGACTCGCCCGCCGGGCCGCTATTTTGCTGCGGAGGTCATCCGCCAGCCGGCCCGGTCGTCCTGCGCGAGTCTGTCCGCGAGCCATGGCATCGTCGCAGCCAGGCTTTTGCGCAGCGTCCAGGGGGGATTGATGATGAACATCCCGCTGCCGTGCAGGCCAAGGCCATCCTCGGGCGGCTTTCGCACCGTGAGGCTGACGTGAAGCCAGTCTGCGACGCCCAGCCGTTCCAGCGAGCGGGCCAACTCGTGGGATTCGCGCCGCTGGACTTGCGGATACCACACGACATAGCATCCGGTCGCAAAGCGAACCAGGGCGTCGCGGATCGTGTCGAGCACGCGGCGGTAGTCCTTTTTGTCCTCATAGGAGGGGTCGATGAGGACAACCGCGCGTCGCGTGGGCGGCGGCACGTGTGCGCGCAGCCCGGCGAACCCGTCGGATTCATAGACCGCGACCTGGCGCGCCGAGCGCGAGCCCAGCTGATCGATATTCTGCCGCAGCACGTGCACTTCGCTCGGGTGCATTTCAAAGAGCCGCAGGCGATCCGCATCCCGGCACGCCTGCAGCGCAATCCAGGGCGATCCCGGGTAGACCTGCAGCTTGCCGTCCGGGTTGAGGGCGTGAATCACCTCCAGGTACTCGGCGACCATGGGCGGCGCGTCCGTGGCATCCCAGATCGCGCCGATCCCCTCTTCGAACTCTCCGCGTTTTTGCGCCCAGGCACCCGTCAGGTCGTAGAGGCCAGCCCCCGCATGCAGATCGATAAACCAGTACGCAGCGGGTTTCTCGCTTTGGTACTTCAGGATCTGGAGCAACACCATGTGCTTGAGCAAATCGGCGTGGTTGCCGGCATGAAAGCCGTGGCGGTAACTGAACAAAAGGACTCTCCGAAAAAGGGCAGGGGCGCGAGGGCGCCCGGTACAGGCCGCTACGTGCGCGGGCGTGGGTCGATGCGAACTATTTCGTCCGTAATGACGGCGTCCACGCCCCAGTCGATCAGTTCAAGCGCGCGCGCCGGGTCGTTGATCGTCCAGGCCGCGACGCGAAAGCCGGCGTCGCGTAAACCCGCGACACGCTCGCGCGTAAGCTCCTTGTGCAGCAGGTGCACCGAGACGCAATCGAGGCGCTTGAGCGCGTCGACCAGGCCCGGTTCGAACTTCGCGGTGATGATCCCCAGCGCAAGCTGCGGGCACGCGGCCCGGGCGGCCTCGAGCGCCTCGAGCGAGAAGGACGACAGGAGCGGTGCGACGTCGCACCCTTCCCACAGGCTGGCGCACTGGAGCGCGACCTGCGTGCCGGTGACCGACTCCAGGCCGGGCGTGGGCTTGATTTCGACGTTGCAGGCCAGGCCAACGGCACGCGCGTAGCGCGCGACGGCCTCCAGTGTGGGGACGGGTTCGCCCGTAAAGGCGGGGGAGTGCCAGGATCCGGCGTCGAGCCGGGCCAGCTCGGCAAATGTCAGGTCACCAGCCGGGCCTTGCCCGTTCGTCGTGCGCTCGAGCGTCGCGTCGTGCATCAGCACCGCGACTCCGTCACGGCTGAGCTTGGCGTCAAACTCGGCCATGCGGTAGCCGTTGGAAACCGCCGCACGCATTCCCGCCAGCGTATTTTCCGGCGCGGCTACCCCACCGCCCCGGTGGGCAACCCAGCGTGGATAAGGCCAGGCTTTCGATACGGGCATGCAGGCTTCCTTGCGCAGGGCGTGGGCCAAAGCGCAAGCATACCCCACCCGATGGTAAAATCCGTCCCTTCGACCTTTGGCCAGCGCCCCGTCCATGTTTGATTTCATTCGCAATCACCAACGCTGGATGCAGCTGATCCTGCTGCTCCTGATCCTCCCGTCGTTTGCCTTTTTCGGCGTGCAGAGCTACACCCGGCTGATGTCAAGCGAGCCGGAGCTTGCCTCCGTGGATGGGCAGTCCATCACGCTGGGCGAGTTCAACCGTGCCCGGCGCACGCAGCTCGACCAGTACCGGAGCATGCTGGGAGGCCAGTTTGATGCGGCCGCACTGGATACCCCGGAATTCCGCGAACAGATCCTGAATTCGCTGATCGACCAGCGCGTCATCGCCGCCGCAGCCACCCAGGGGCGCTATACCGTGTCCGACGAGACCCTTCGCCGTGCAATTGCCTCGATCCCGGCGGTGCAACAAGACGGCCAGTTCTCCAACGAGCGCTACCGCCAGGTGCTGGCAGCTCAGGGCATGACACCGCCCGTGTTCGAAGCCAGCATGCGTCGCGATCTGGCGCTCGCCCAGGTGCTGCAGCCCATCGGTTCGTCGGCGGCCGTGCCCGAGGAAGTCGCGGCAAAACTCTTCGCCTTGCTGACCGAGCAGCGTACTGTTGCGCGGCAACTTTTCGCACCGGATGCCTTCGAAAAGGGCATCGTGGTGTCGGATGCCGACATCCAGGCCTGGTACAGCGCCAATGCAGCGAAGCTTCAGGTTCCGGAAAACGTCGATGTTGATTACATCGTGATCGACGAAGTCGCCGCCACGCGCGACATCAAGGTGAACGACGCGGATATCGAAAGCTTCTACAAGCAGAACCAGGCGCGCTACGGCCAGTCCGAGCGCCGCCGTGTCAGCCACATCCTGATCGAAATTCCATCATCGGCTGATGACGCCGCCAAAGCACGTGCGCGCGAACTGGCCGCCGATCTTGCGAAACGCGCCGCTGCCGATCCCAAGGCGTTCGCCACGCTCGCCAAGGAGTTTTCCCAGGATACCGGCTCGGCCCAGGAGGGCGGCGATCTGGGCTGGATCAGCAAAAGCATGCTTGTGCCCCAGGTCGAGGATGCCGTATTCAAACAGCAAAAGGGCGTGCCCTCCGGCGTGGTGGAAAGCCCCTTCGGTTTGCATGTGATCCTGGTGACCGATCTGCAACCCGCGTCCGTCAAGCCACTGGCTGAAGTCAGGGAAGATATCGCGCTCGAAATTCGTAAACAGCTTGCTGCCGCGCGCTTCGCGGAGCAGGCGGGCAAGCTCACCAGCCTGGTCTATGACCAGCGTGACAGCCTCAAACCGATCGCCGATGCGCTGGGCGTGCCGATCAACAAAGGCCTGGGCCTGACGCGTGACGGCCTGCTTCCGACCACCGGCGGTACCGCGGCACCGTCAGGCGCCGAGCAGGCAATCCTGGGCAATCCCAAGGTCCGCCAGGCAGCGTTTTCGTCCGACGTGCTCAAGGAAAAGCTCAATTCCGGCGCGATCGAACTCTCTCCCGACACAATCGTCGCCCTGCGCGTGAACGCAATCCACCCTGCCCACGTGCCTGCGCTTGCGGATGTGGCGTCACGCATTCGCGGCCTGCTGGTTTCAGAGCGCGCGCTCGCCGCGGCGCGTGATGCCGGCGTCAAGCGTCTGGAAGCGCTTCGCGACGGAAAGGCAAATCCGCTGGGGTTCGACGCGCAGGTGACTGTCACGCGTCAGGATCCCCAGAGCCTGACGCGCGAGCAACTCGAGGCCGTGATGACGGCACGCGAAAAGTCATTGCCGGCATATATCGGGGTGGAAGGAAACGCGGGATACGCGGTGATGCAGCTTTCGAAGATCGAGTCAGGCCCCGCACCTGAGGCTGGTCAGATCGCGCAGTTCCGGGGGCAGTTGTCGCAGGCATGGGGCGCCTCCGAGGAATTGGCCGCGCTCAAGACGCTGCGCCAGGTGTACACCGTCAAGATGCTGCCCGATGCGGCAAAGGTTATTTCGGGCGAACTGGACGCTGCGCAGCTTTAATCTCGGGGCCGAGCACTTGCATGACGTTGCGCAGCAGAATTGGCTGCGCGGCCTCGTTCGGGTGCATCCGGTCAGCCTGGAAGTACTCGGCGCTATCCTGCAGGCCTGCAAACAGGAATGGAACCAGCGCGGCCTGGCCTCCTGCAGCGAGCTCGCTGAACATCGCCATGAATCCTTCCGAGTACTCGCGCCCGTAATTGGGAGGCACCTGAATGCCGACCAGCACCACTCGCGCGCCGCGGCTCCTGGCAAGGTCAATCATGTTTTTCAGATTCGAGCGCGCCATCGTCACCGGCAGGCCCCGCAGGCCGTCATTTGCGCCGAGCTCGATGACGACGATGGCAGGTGCAAGACGATCAAGGAGCGGTGCAAATCGCGTGAGTCCCCCGGAAGTAGTGTCCCCGCTGATACTGGCGTTGACCACGTCAACCGACGGATCCGCGCTCGCCAGTTCGCGCTTGAGAAGGGACACCCAGCCGGAATTGCGCGCGATACCATATTCGGCCGAGAGGCTGTCGCCAACGACTAGAATGCGCACTGGCGTCGCGGGCGCAGAGTCGGCGGACAGCGCCAGACTGGGCGCCAGCGCCAGCAGGGTAATCAATGCCGCGAAACCGCGGCGATAACGTGAGATTTGTGACATGGGCAGCACAAGCGCGATTGAGGTCACGCACCTAGGCAAACAGGTTGCGGATGCGACAGGCACGCTGACGATCCTGGATGACATCAATTTTACGGTGTCTGCGGGGCAATCCGTCGCAATCACCGGCGCATCCGGTTCGGGAAAATCGACTTTACTTGGTCTGCTCGCCGGATTGGACCTTCCAACCACGGGCGCCGTGCGGCTAGGCGGGCAGTCCATTTTCGAGCTGGACGAGGACGGGCGCGCCGCCGTGCGTGCCTCCATGGTCGGCTTCGTATTCCAGTCGTTCCAGTTGCTGCCGAACCTGACTGCCCTTGAAAACGTGATGCTCCCCCTCGAACTGGCGGGCCGCGACGCCCGCAACAGCGCTGTTGCAATGCTTGACCAGGTGGGGCTCGCACATCGCCTCGATCACTACCCCTCGACGCTTTCCGGAGGCGAACAGCAGCGGGTGTCGCTTGCCCGCGCGTTCGTGATGCATCCGGCGCTTTTGTTCGCCGACGAGCCCACCGGCAGCCTTGATGCAGTGACAGGTGAGCGGATCATCGATCTCATGTTCGCGCTGCATCGCGCCCAGCATACGACGCTGGTGCTGGTGACACATGACCTCGCGCTTGCAGAGCGGTGCGAGCGGCAGATTCGCCTGCACGCCGGACGTCTTGCCGACTAGCGCGGTGCGAATCAGGATACCGCGTTGAGATCCTCCCCGCCCTGAACGGCGGGGCTTGTCGCGCAGCGGGTCAGGGCGTGCGCGGCCTTGCGCGATGCCACTCGATCAGGCTGCTTGCCACGCCGCACGAACAGATCACGATGATGCCCGCCCACGTCAGTGCGTCGGGCAGTTGCCCCCAAATCAGCCATCCCCAGGCTGCCGCCCCGGTAATTTGCAGGTAGATGAAGGGCGCGAGCAGCGATGCCGGCGCGCGGCGGTAGGCCATGATCTGCAGGAAGTGGCCCAGCGACCCCGTCAATCCGGTTGACAGCATGACCGTCCACTGCCAGGGCGTCAACCCGGCGAGGGCAGGCCAGGCCAGCGGCAGGGCGAACGGCATGGCCAGCGATAGCGTCAGGGTTCCGATGGCACCGCTCCAGACGATCGTGGTCATTGCGTTTTCGCCAGCCAGCAGGCGCGTGGCAAGGTGCTGCGCCGCAAACAGGACCGCTGTGGCAAGCCCTGCTGCCACGCCAACGGGATCCAGTCCCGCGCCGGGGCGAATGACAATCAGCACGCCACCAAAACCGATCAACGCCGCGATCCAGCGGGATTTGCGCATCGGCTCCTTGAGCACCAGCGGCGCCACCGACAGCATGATGAGCGGCGCGAGGAATATGATCGCCGTCGCCTGGGCCTGGGGAAGATACTTCAGCGCCGTGAAGAACGTGAGTGTGCTGGCCAGCATCGCAAAAGCCCGCACGCATTGCAACCCGGGACGGGAGCTGCGCAAGGCACGCGCGCCTTGCGTGGGAAGCATCGCAGCAAGCACGATGATGAAATGCACGAGGTAACGCACCCAGCAAAATACCAGCAGTGGCATGCCGATGCCCATGACCCATTTCCCGCTGGCGTCCAGGGTATTGAGCGTCCACATGGAAACGATCAGCAGCAGGATTCCAGCCAGGGGACGTGCTGCGGGCACCTGACGCAGTGTGCGCGAGGCGGTGCCCGGCCTGCTTGCGATGAACTCTCCCACTGCTGACTTCTCCCTGTGCGTCTCGTCGGGACGGTTACTTTGGTTACAACTTTGATCATACGATGTCAGTTGTTCTTGAGTCTGCGCCGCGCATTGGTAGAATGCAGGCACACCACGTCTGGAGCAAGACGCATGAAACACCTGATCGTCGCGGCGGTTCAAGTGGTCGCGGCGTTGCTGTCTGCCCATGTTGCAGCGCAAAATCTTCCCGCCGTCGAGATCACGGTGCTTGCCGGCCTGAGTACGCGGGATGCGTATATCAATGTCGAATTGCCTTTCTGGAGCAAAACGATTCCGGCCAATTCGGACGGACGCGTCATGGTCGAAGTCAAGGGATTCGACGAACGAGGCCTGAAAGGCCCTGATGTGCTGCGCCTGATGAAACAGGGCGTGGTGGAATTCGGCGCGGTACCGCTTTCGTACTTTGTCGATGATCTTCCCGCAAGCGAAGCCATCGATATCGCTGGCCTGGCAACAGATGCCAAGACCGCGCGCGCGATGGCCAACGCATTTCTGCCCATGCTCAGCAAGGTGTACGCCTCCAATTATCAGGTACGACTGCTTGGCATTTCCCCTTATGGATCCCAATTGCTGTTTTGCAATGCGCGCATCAGTGGGTTGGCCGATCTCAAGGGAAAGAAGGTCCGAACGGTGACGCGGTCACAGGGCGAATTGATCGAGGCGCTTGGCGGCCAGAGCGTGAGCGTGCCATTTGGCGACGTGCCGACTGCGTTCGGAAAAAAGAAGATCGACTGCGCGATTTCTGGTTCGATGTCGGCCTACAACGCGAAGTGGTACGAAGCCTCGACGCATCTCTATGCGTTGCCGCTGGGCTGGAACCAGGAAATTCACGCGGTAGGCCAGAAGGCCTGGTCCCAGATCGACCTGCAAGTCCAGGATTTCCTGACGACCAACATCGATCAACTGATTGATAGCCTCTGGGCATACGCCGTGGCGCAAAGCCACCTGGGAATCGACTGCAGCACTGGCGCCAAGGGTTGCACGCTCGCGGCGAAGGGCAAGATGGTTCTCGTCAAGCCAACGCAGGCTGATCTGGCAACGCTCAAACAGTTGAGTGCGCAGAAAGTCCTTCCCAAATGGGCGGCGCGTTGTTCCGCGCAGTGCGTTGCGGATTTCAACCAGACCGTCGGAAAGATCGCCGGCGTGACTGCCAAGAAGAAGTAGGGAGTTTTCCGCCCACGAGACGATTTTTGCTTCGTGCAGAACCTTACTGCAAGGGGGCGCGGGGTTTAGCCTCTGACGCGGACGATCTTCTGAACCTGCGGTACCCGGCGTATCGCGCGAAACACCTGCGCGAGGTGCTTTCGACTATCAACCTGTACCGTCAGGTTCACCACGACGGCCGACGTTGAATCATCCTGCATGGTCACATGAACGATGTTTGATTCGGCCTGGGCGACTTCTGCCGCGATCCGGCCGAGCACGCCGCGTTCGTTACGCGCCGTGACGTCGATTCGCGCGGACAGATGCTTTGCGGTTTCCGAATCCCAGGCGACATCGATCCACCGCTCCGGCTCCTTGGTACGCGCGCGTTGCGCTACCGGGCAGTCAGAGGTATGCACAACAAGGCCGTGACCGATGCGAACGCCGGCGACGATCGTGTCGCCAGGCAGTGGCCCGCAACAGGGCGCAAGTTGCACGGCCTGGCCCTCGTTGCCCTGGATATGAATCGACGAGCTGCGCGCCTGCGCGAGCTCGTCGGCCGCAGCGGCGGTGGTCGCCACCAGCGGATGCTCCGGCGCGAACCGGCGCGCGACGACAGCGGCAAGTCGCTTGCCGATCCCGATGTCGGCGAGGATTTCATCACGCGATTTGGCGCCGCTCGACTTCGCGAGCCGCTCCCACATCGGATCGTTTTCATCTGGCAGGCTGATGCCGTGATTCGCCAGCGCCTGGCCGAGCATGCGTGCCCCGAGTTCGACGGATTCCCCGTACTGCATGTTGCGCAGATAATGCCGGATTTCGGATCGCGCACGTCCCGTCCGGGCGAAATTGAGCCACTGGACGCTGGGCTGCCCGTCAGGCGATGTGACAATGTCGACCGTATCGCCGCTCGACAACTCGGTCTTCAATGGCACCGTATCGCCATTGACGATGGAGGCGATCGCCTTGTGGCCCACGTCGGTGTGGATGGAGTAGGCAAAATCGACGGGCGTGGCACCGCGGGGCAGCGATACGATCTTGCCCTTGGGCGTAAAGACGTAGACCGCGTCGGGAAACAGGTCGACCTTGACGTTCTCGATGAACTCACCCGAGTCCCCGGTCTGGCTCTGGATATCGAGTAACGAGCGCAGCGATTCGCGCGTGCGCACCTTGATGTCGTTGAGCGATTCCGCATCGGATTTGTAGAGCCAATGCGCGGCGATTCCCTCTTCGGCGACCCGGTGCATGTCGTGTGTGCGGATCTGGAACTCGATCGGGGTGCCGAACGGGCCAACGAGCGTCGTATGCAGGGACTGGTAGCCATTGACCTTCGGTATGGCGATGTAGTCCTTGAATTTTCCCGGCACCGGGCGGTAGAGCTGGTGGAGGATTCCCATCGTCAGGTAGCACTCGGGCAGGGTGTGGACGATGATGCGAAAGCCGTAGATATCCAGGACGTTCGAGAACGACGTCTTTTTCTCGACCATCTTGTGGTAAATGCCGTAGATCGTCTTCTCGCGCCCGGTGACATCCGCTTCGACACCGGCGGCGGGCAGGGCGCTGCGTACCGCTTCGTCGATGCGCCCGAGCACTTCGCGGCGATTGCCGCGCGCGGCCATGACGGCCTTTTCGAGCACGTTGTAACGATTCGGGTAGATCCCGGCGAAGCAAAGGTCTTGCAACTCACGGTAGAGCGCGTTCAGGCCGAGCCGGTGCGCGATTGGCGCGTAAATATCGAGCGTTTCACGTGCAATGCGATTGCGCTTGTCAGGGCTCACCGCATCGAGCGTGCGCATGTTGTGCAAACGGTCGGCGAGCTTGATCAGGATGACGCGGATATCGCGCGCCATGGCCAGCAGCATTTTTCGAAAGCTTTCGGCCTGCTGCTGGGCTTTTGTGGCGAAGTCAAGACGGTCGAGCTTGGAAAGCCCGTCAACAAGGTCCCCGACCTCAGTGCCGAATTTTTCGATCAGTTCCTGCTTGGCAATACCCTGGTCTTCCATGACATCGTGCAGAAGCGCCGCGCGCAGCGCGTTGACGTCAAGCTTCCAGCCCGCGCAGATCTCGGTCACGGAGATGGGGTGCGTGATGTACGGGGAGCCGCTGGATCGGAACTGGCCAAGATGCGCCTGATCAGCGAAGCGGTAGGCGTCGCGAACCTTGGCGATATCCTTGGGATCGAGATAGGTTTCGAGAACCTGCTGCAGGCGCGCCATGGAGGCGACTGCGGGTTCGGCTTCGGTCGCGGCCGGGGTTGCCGCACCGGGCGGCTGGGGGGCAACGCTCGGCTTTGGGGTGCGCCTGGCAAGCCGAGAACTGGCCTTGAGGGCAGCGAGCAACCCGGATGATGCAGACTTGAGTCCGGGAAACCCCATATGGATTACCTTGCGATCAGGAGGGTACCTTGCGCAGCATTTCGATCCCGGTCACGCCCACGCTGATCTCGCGCAAGGCGGTCACTGTGGGCTTGTCCTTCGTTTCGATGCGTGGGCCGTGCCCCTGGGCCAGTTCGCGGGCGCGGTACGTGGCAGCAAGCGTGAGCTTGAAGCGATTGGGAATCTGCGCGAGGCAGTCATCAACGGTAATGCGGGCCATGGTGATCCTGAAGGTAAAAGGGGATTCGGGGCAGTATAGCGGCTACCCCGGGACTCCGAGCGAGGCGAATAGCACCGCGTGACGGGCGGCTTGGCTTTCGCGCCGCAGCCGAGCCGCGCCAACGATCAGCGACAACTCGCGCAGGGCAACGCTAAAGTCTTGATTAATAATAACATATTCGAACTCGCTTGCGTGCGAGATTTCGACGGCGGCACCGTGGATCCGACGCTCGATGACGTCTGCTGCATCCTGGCCGCGTCGCGTCAGCCGCTCGCGCAACGCTGCGATGGAAGGCGGCAGGATGAAAACCCCGATCGCGCGCGGGTAGAGGCTGCTGACTTGCCGCGCGCCCTGCCAGTCGATCTCGAGCAGGACGTCGCTGCCGGCCCGGGTGGCCGCATCCACGGCATCGCGCGGCGTCCCGTAGAAATTGCCGTGGACTTGTGCCCATTCGAGCAACTGGTCGCCGGCGCGCAACTGCTCGAACGCTTCGCGCGTGACGAAACGGTAGTCTTTGCCATCGACTTCGCCCGGACGTGGCGCGCGGGTGGTACAGGACACCGACAGGTGTATCGATGAATCCTGGGCGAGCAGAGCATTGACGAGGCTGGATTTGCCTGCCCCGCTGGGTGCCACCACCAGAAAAACGCTACCTGCCGCGCTGGACATAGGTCACAATATGAGTCGATTTCGAAGACAAAAGCATAGCAGACTCGGTATGCTGCACCGTGCGCCTCACGCCATCGACTTTTTCCGACAAAGCCCTCTATGACCACCAACAATCCACTGATATCCGTGCGCGAACTTCAAGAGCGCATGGCCACCCGCCCCGAATCCGTGCTCGTGTGCGATTGCCGCTCCGATCTGGTTGATTACGAGCTCGGCCAGAAGCTGTATTCGCAGGCGCACATTCCCGGTGCGCGATTCGTCAACATGAATACTGAACTGAGCGGCCCGAAGACTGGCCGCAACGGACGGCATCCGCTGCCGGACAAGGCGGTATTCGCTGCCGCGCTCGCGCAGTGGGGCGTCAACGGCGACACGCTGGTCGTTGGCTACGACAGCCATGGCGGCATGTACGGGGCCAGGCTCTGGTGGCTCGTGCGGCGTGCGGGCCACGCGAACGTCGCCGTTCTCGATGGCGGCTTGCCGGCCTGGGAGGCCGCAGGCTTGCCAGTCAGCGCAGAGCCCTTCGCGGCTCGCCC
>CAITPF010000142.1 GCA_903894155.1 uncultured beta proteobacterium
AGCGTTCGCAATCGTTGATATAGCCGACTCGAAAAGCTGTTGAATATGTGAAAGAGCACGCCGTTTAATGCCAGTGCCAGTGAGCACGTGACGACTGCATTATGCGAGTACGGCACAAGCAGCAGTGGATTGGCAGATATCAGAAGGATGATCGAAAGCACTGTGGCTGCGATGCCGGCGCGACTACCTAACAAGATATAGCCGCCACCGATCAGCAAAAAATACCAGACGATTCGCAATTCGTCCTGTGGCACGAAGATGAATGCCGAGGTGAACAACACAAAAGTCTGACACATGAGCAGAGCGGCGATCGGCCTGAACAGGATGGGCCGTCTGACCAGTGCAATCAGCATCGCGATGCAGCCAACAATACAGGCGACAGTCACTTCCAGTTGCGGGCTACCGACGACATTGATCTTCGTCACATCACCGATTACAAACAGACCGCTAAATACGAGACACGCGCCGAGAAGCGCCTTGAGCAACGAGTGCTGAAAGCCTTGTAACTCCTTATCGGATCGATCCGTCAGCATGGTTGTGAATCGCCAGGGTGGTGACGATTGGGCTGCGCAGAGTTTGGCATCATGAGCGGTGATTGCAGTTCACTGCAGCCTCAAACGCATCAACCGGCACTGGCCTGCCAAATAAGTAGCCCTGGTACAAACGGCAGCCGCTATCGGCCAGGAACTTGCGCTGTTCCTCGGATTCGACGCCCTCGGCGATCACTGCCAGGCCCAGGCTCTGCCCGAGGACGATGATGGTGCGGACAATGACACAGGCGTTGGGTTCGTCCGGAACATCGTGCACGAAGGACTGGTCGATCTTCAGTTGATCCAGGGGCAGGCGCCGCAAATACGTCAGCGACGAGTAGCCAGTGCCAAAGTCGTCCAGGGCGAAGCGCACGCCCTGGGCGCGCAGGGCGGTCATCTTGGCAATGGTGTCATCGACGTCCTCAAGCAGCAGGCTTTCGGTGGGCTCTAGCTTGAGCTGGTTGGGGTTGACCCCCGTGCGCACGAAGATCGCCAGACACTGATCGACGAAATCGGGTTGGCGGAACTGTTTGGCGCTGACATTCACCGCCAGAGTGAACTGCCGCATCCCCGGTTGGGCGGCCCAGGCGGTGAGCTGGGCGCAGGCAGCCTCCAGGACCCAGGCGCCGATCGGCACGATGAGGCCCGTCTTCTCGGCCAGACCGATGAAGGCCTCGGGGGCGAGCAGCCCCCGCTGCGGATGCTGCCAGCGCACGAGCGCCTCGGCGCCGATGGGTTTGCCCGAGTCGTCGACCTGGATCTGGTAGTGCAGGCGGAATTCCTCTCGCTCGAGGCCCGCACGCAGGTCTGCCTCGAGGGCCGCCGCGGCAACCACCGTGGCCTGCACCTGGGTGTCGAAGAAGCGCAGCGTGTTGCGCCCGGCACGCTTGGCTTCGTACATCGCCAGATCGACCTGCTTGAGAAGATCCTCGACCGTGTCCTGAGGGCGGCCGAAGAGGGCCACGCCGAGGCTGGGGGTGGCACGGCACTGTGTATGGCCGACCGGAAAGGGATCATGGAAGCAGGCAAAAATCCGGTTGCCAAGTGCCCTGGCCAGCGTCTCGGCTTGCCCGAGGTCGGCACCCAGGTCAGGCAAGAGTATGTAGAAGTCGTCCCCGCCCACACTGGCCACCGTGTCGGCGTGGGTGACGGATTCGGACAGGCGCGTGGCGACCTGCCGTAGCAACTGATCACCAAGGTTGTGGCCCAGTGTGTCATTGATGGTCTTGAAGTTGTCGAGGTCGACGTAGAACAGCGCGCCGAAGTGCCCGCCCTGTGTGCAAGCCGCCAGCGCTATTTGCAGACGATCGATCAGGAGGCGCCGGTTGGGGAGGTCGGTCAGGCTGTCGTAGTAGGCCAAATGCAGAATGCGCTCCTCGGCCTCCTTCTTGGCAGTGATGTCTTCCTTCATCGCCACGTAGTGGGTGACCTTGCCAGCCGAGTCCCGGATCGGACTGATGATGGCCAGCTCCGTGTACTCGCTGCCATCCTTACGCCGGTTGAAAAGTTCACCCTTCCAAACCTGGCCGGCCTGGAGGGATCTCCAAAGTTCGACATAGGTCTCGGGCGGCGTCCTTTTCGACTGGAGGACGCGCGGGTTTTGGCCGACGACCTCTTCGCGGGTGTAGCCGGAATTGTTCAGGAAGGCCTCATTGACGTATTCGATGCGGCCCTCAAGGTCGGTGATGACGACACTCTCCGG
Source organism: uncultured beta proteobacterium (assembly GCA_903894155.1). Lineage (GTDB taxonomy): Bacteria > Pseudomonadota > Gammaproteobacteria > Burkholderiales > Burkholderiaceae_B > Zwartia. Next base: position 2,233 of record CAITPF010000142.1, read on the forward strand.
GCTCTGCTCGACGGTGAGCGAGAGCTTGCGGATCTGGTCGACGAGGGCCAGCTTTTCGGCACGGTTGCGCATGACATTGATGCCGTAGGCCAGATTGCTTGCAAGCTCCTCGAGCAGCTTGACCTCTGCGGGGTCGAAGGCGTCGATCTCGGGGGCGTAGATCGCCAATACGGCAGCGTCCCCGGTGGAAATCCTCAGCGGCAGGGCAATGCTCGCCAGGTAGCCATGCTCGATCGCACGCGCCCGCCAGATTGCGACTGCCGGGTTCGTGAGGTAGTTCTGGTTGACTTGGACGAGTCCGCTGCGGATGGCGGTTCCGACCGGCCCCTGGCCCCATTTGTCGTCAGCCCAGGTGATTCTCACTTCCGACAGGTAATCGGTTCCCGCCCCGAACTGCGCCACCGGTCGGACAATTTTCTCGGCGTTGTTTTCGGCTCTGCCGGCCCAAACCATCCGGTAGCCTCCATTCACCACGATCAGGCGGCAAATCAAAGCGAATAGTTCGGTTTCATCGGTGGCATCGATCAGCGCTGCGTTGCAGGCGCTCAGCGCCTTCAGTGCCAGGGTTGTCCTGCCCAAGACGAGTTCGGCGCGCTTGCGTTCGGTGATGTCGCGCGCGATCTTGGAGGCGCCGATGATGTTCCCACCCTCATCCCGGATGGGCGAGATGGTCGTGGATATATTGATCAGACGACCGTCCTTGCAGACCCGGATGGTCTCATAGTGGTCGATGCGTTCACCGCGTGCGATCCTTGCCAGGATTTCCGACTCTTCATTATGACGTTCGGGCGGGATGATGATCTGAATCGACTTACCGATGACCTCGCGGGCGACATAGCCGAAAAGTTTCTCTGCACCAGGATTCCAGTCGGTGATGGTCCCGGATAAATCCTTGCTGATGATCGCATCGTCGGTCGAATCGACGATCGCCTTGTGATGGAGTTGCTCCAAGGTAGAGATTTTGCTGTCGGCCTCAATCAGCCATCCCAGAACGCTGCCGGTGCCCTTCGCGGGTAAGTCGATCGAATCGGCGACACTACCCGAGCCTATCCTGGCGATAGCGGATTGCAAGTCCTGCACCGAGCCGCCCAGGATCACAAGCAGCTGTCTGTGGATCTTCCACAGGAGGATTATCTGGGTCAGGCCCAGGGCCATCAGCAGGTACCGCAGCTGTAGTGCGCGGGCCTCACTGCGGTGAACTGACTCCAGAGTGCGTTCGTCGACCAAGTCCTCGACGCGACTAATGGGCGACATGATTTGCGCCTTAGCCTGGTGATAGGCCGCGTCGTGCGGCGCCTGGATAGCCTGGTCGCGCTCGGCCGCGCGAGGCGGGATATCGGATGCAATCTGCTGCATGCTGGCCAACTCGATCTTGGTCAACGCGTCGGATCTGGCTTTGGCCGCGGCAAGTTCTGCCTTCTCTTGCTCGGTGAACTCGGCCTGTTGCATCAGATCCAGGAGCGGCACCGCAGCCCCGGCACCCAGGCGCCGGTAGTCGCTACCCATTTTTAGACTCTGGCCTTGGTTGCCCGCAAACGCAGGCCGGGGCTTATTGCCGTCACGGATGTCGACGATGTCCTGATATTGCTTCCTGTAGACCGGGTCCCCTGTGACCACGAACAGGCGGGCCGTGCGCGTCAAGTCGTCAGACGATTGTCGAAATTCCTGGGCAAGGTGAAGGGACAGGATCCGGGTTTCGTTGGCACGGTCGATCTGCTTTTCGGCTTGCACATAAAAAGCAAAGACGCCGGCAAACGCAGCCAACACCACCAGCATCAACACGAGGTATGCAGTAAATCGAGCAGTTTTATGCTGGTTTAGAACATTCATTAAAGGGCATATTCCTTGCGGGCCTTACATAGTGCTAATGACTACGTGAGCCCTGGCAAGTTGTGATATTCGTTGGTTGCGGTGGCGCGTTTGCTGACGGTGTGCAAATAGCAAAGGCCATTGTGGTTGATGCGTTCTGAATAGCTGAACCAAACATCACTGTTGGTGCAGCTTACTCTCTCTTTGCCAGCGATCATAACGATGGTCATTCAAGTCAATCGTATGGCCGAATCCTCCTAGGCAAATTGAGAGTGCGGGTTGGTTGCCTGCCTGTTGGGCGGATAACGTTTCGTTCAAACCGCCTCGGCGCTAACCCGCATGATTGCTGGATGTGGCCGCAGGCACGACCTTCGCGTCGACAGAGAACAGAGACGCGGTGATGGGCAAAAGGGGCTGAAATCGCGGAGTATTCATCGATCAGTGACTTCGCACCATTGGCCGGACGCTCGCCAGTGGTGGTGATGCGAGGGCCAGGCAATACGCCCAGGCGCACATAAAAAACGCCCGGACGCACAGGATGAACCAAAAACGCCCAGACGCACAGGATGAACCAAGTTTCTGAACAGCACATGAACGGTCTATTCAGACTGCATACAGGACAGTTGCGCCAAGATGCACACAGCTTGCACGAATCCAGATTTGTGCCGATGCCATTGTCACTCCTTCCCTATGCGAGCCAAATATGCACTTGCCTGATTTCAGTCTGGTACACGACTCCCGCCCAACCGGCGTTCGAAAGCTGACCCGGTTGTGGGCCTGGACCCTAACGGCCACCCTGAGCCTGGGCCTGGGCCTTCCACTGACCGTAGTCGCTGCGGACACCTCTGCCGCCGCACAACTGGCACGCTGGTCGGCCGCGTCGGGCAAGCCGGGCAATGCGGCGCAGGGAGAGGTCTTTTTCAACAGCACGCATGGCGACAAATGGTCATGCGCCACATGCCACGGTAAGCCAGCGACCGCGACGGGCAAGCACGCCTCTACGGGCAAAGCCATCAAGCCCATGGCTCCGGCCGTGAACCCGGAAGTGTTCACCGACACGGCCAATATAGACAAATGGTTCCGTAGAAATTGCAAAGATGTCATCAGCCGGGAATGCTCGTCCACAGAAAAAGCGGATGTGATCGCGTACCTGTTAAGTCTCAGTCGCTAATCATCCGGACACTGCAAGGATTAAACATGTTTATGCAATCTCTTCGCGCACGCACGCGCACCTCAACACCGCACAGATACTCCTGGCTATTGGCCTGGTCGGCACTGTTTTTGACCGTCAGCCTGGTCGGCATGCCCAGCGCACAGGCAGGTGAGAAAAACCTGCAACCCGCCACCATGCTCCCGTCATACCAGAAGGAATGCGCGGGATGCCATCTGGCCTTTCCGCCCGGCATGCTTGCCCCGGCAACCTGGTCCCGGATCATGCAGGGTCTGGAAAAACACTACGGCACAGACGCCTCGCTCGATGCGGTGACCACAACGGACATCAGTACCTGGCTGCAAAAAAACGGCGGCACTTACAAGCGCGTTGATGCACATCCGCCCGGCAACCGCATTACAGAATCAGCCTGGTTTGTACGCGAACATCGGAAGGTCCGCGCCGAGGTATGGGCGCGCCCCTCCATCAACGGACCAGTCAATTGTGCTGCCTGCCATACACAGGCCGAACTGGGCAATTACAGCGAACGCAATATCCGCATCCCAAAAGAAATCGACCGAATCGTCATAAGCGCAAAACCATGACTACCGCCACACCCTCAAGCCCCGACCGCATTTTCCCAGCAGTCGTAAAGCCGTTGTCTCACGCCGCCCGGGCTGCAACGCGCAAAGTGATCGATGCACCGACGCGCATTTTTCACTGGGGCTTTACCTTATGTTTTCTGGGTGCCTATATCACCTCAGAGAGTGAGAAACTGCGCCTGGTGCATGTCACACTGGGCTACACCATGGCTGGGTTATTCGCGTTTCGCATCATCTGGGGATTAGTCGGCCCCCGTCACGTTCGCCTGGGACTGCTGTGGAGAAAACTGACCGGCGCGCCTGATTGGTTCAAGTCCCTGAAACGGGCGCGGTCACCTTCGGCTATCAATTGGCGCCAGGGCCAGAACCTGCTGATGTCGGCAGCGGTGGTCGCACTGCTGTTCGCAGTCATCCCTGTGACGCTAACAGGCTATGCGAGTCTGAACGACTGGGGGGGCAAGTGGTTAAAGCAAATACATGAAGGTGCCGGCGAGTTTTATCTGTGGCTGGTGATCGGACACCTGACCCTGATTGCGCTGCTGAGTGTGTTGCGCAGGAAGAACCAGGCCATGCCGATGCTTACAGGTAAAATGGAGGGTGTTGGCCCTGACCTGATACGCAAGGATCACCGCATCATCGCAGGATGTCTGGTCGCAACGATCGCCGGCTGGTGGCTTTCGCAAATGCTCGCCTGACTGTATCAGGCAGGCTTTGAGGTCTTACGGGTGGTGTTTTGCGAATTGCACGGGCTGCACACAGCGCTACGACTCAAGTAGCCGGACAGTCTTGAGTAAGTCAACCGTCCACATACTGCCTTCTCAATGCCGCGGCTAAAGCTGCTGGCGGGCAGTGTTCAATTGCGCCGGTGGGTGGAGATAATCAAACTTAATCAGTTGAAGGAGCGAATGGTATGTCTCAATCCGTGCGAGACCCGTATGACGTTCTCGGAATCGCAGCAAACGCGACGACGGAGGAGATAAAGCAGAGTTTTCGGCGTAATGCAGCCCTCTATCATCCTGATCGAAATCCTTCCGGCGATGCTGCCTCGCGCTTTCGCGAAGTCAAACATGCCTACAACTTGCTTTCTGATGAGTCGCGCCGCGAGGCATTTGACCAGAAGCGTCAGAAGCAGTTGCTTGAGGATCCAGACGCTGTCGCGAGAGCTATTTGGAGAACCTATCTGGGGGGGATACAAGCATGATCATGTCACCCTATTTTTCTCAATTGAAGGATTCCTATCAAAGCGAAATTGATGACTTGCGATTTGATACTGAAGGAAGAGACGTACTAAGTGCTCGTTTAGCTGACAGAAGACGGTTGTTCAAAGAAATTCTGCCAATGATGCAGGACGCACCTGAGATGGTCGCCGCTACATTCCATGGCCTCATTACCGTGAATGATCGGGCATTGATGGAACAATTCGTGCTTGAAGGCCCTGGTACGCTCGAGTCATGGGAAGTTGTGTCAGGAAACTTGACCATTTGTGGTGATCAGGATCCATTAGTACAGCTTGCGCTGAGTTCGGCTGGCGGGGATGAGTTTCTGGTCACAATGGCTTGTCTCCAGTTCATCTACGATGTGGGGGATGACGCGCCTGACTCGCCTGTTGATGAAGCAGGAGAAAACTCCGATGAAGATGGCGATGAGCCGGAAGATGACGAGCACGCTAACAATTGGCTAGCCGATCAAGGCTTTGATAGGAAAACACCATCATGAATCACCCTGTAATTGCTCTAATTTCACGTATGGTTCAGGAAGGCGACCCCACCAAGGCCGAGAGTGCCTTGGTGGCGGTGGCTGATGAAGAGGGGGATTTTGCTCTCATGCAAGTGCTCGAGGCGATGCCTGCGCGCGACCTGGTCGCGATTCTTCGCGAGCATGACGCCTCGCACCCTTCGATCGCCGGAGAGCTGGTGACACCGGCGAGTTTTGTCAAAGTCCTTGCCATGGAAGCCAAGTACAACGATGTTACGCATGAGGCCTTGCGGGGCATGATGAACATGGTGATTTTTCGGGGGGATGAGCCTGATGCATTTTTAGAGGCCATGGGAAACTCTGAGCACGGAATTCTGGCCTTCGCCGACTATTTTTCGGATTATCACGACGAAGTTGAATCCTTCTTTCAGCACGGTTCGTTTGATTTTCTGGATTCCGATCCGATTGAGCTATCTGCAGATGACAGTGATCTTGAAGAATCAGAAATGGGATCTGAATATCGTCAGCCATCGGATAGTCTTCAGGAAATCAGGGATCAGGACTGGCGCGAATTAGCCTGGCGTTTGCGCTGCGAACATTACGGTGTATTTACAGAAGTATTAAAGACTTTGCGAGGACGGGCTCGCAGCGAAGCCGCTCGTCTTGACGGGTTGGGCGATGGCAAAGGCAAGCCCCGGAAAGCCTCTGGCGGCGATAAAGAGGAAAGTTTCCTTTGAGCCGTTTAGTTAGCCACGATGCCAGCACGCTTTTTGAGAAAGCGTGGGCGTATGGCATCGCTTCGGGTGTGATTGACAACGATGTCTCCGAGCGCATTGCCCGCGATGGGGCCAAGGCAATTCTTCAATTTGCATCCTTACTCGGATCGGATCACCTTCGGATTGATCTGGAGCGAGCGATGCGTTCGATGCTCGCACTTCTCAATTTAAACCTGGAGTACGAAGCCGGTAACGATGTCAGGTTAGCCGCACGGTCCATTGCGGCGAACGGGATTGGGCATCACACACGCGAGGCTGCGCGCCACATGAAAGCCGCAGGCTACGATGTCAGGGGGATCGTGACGACTCGTGCGCACATGGATTTTGAAAGCTATGTGAGCCTGATTGACGAGAACGAGAAGTCAGTCAAACGAGTACAGGCTGCACAGTGGGCATTGCATGCCATTGGATACGCGGAGTCGATCGAGCCCGAGTATGCCAGTTTGGCTATCCGTACAGCATTGCTATTTATGATCTTCAAACCAAGGACACAATGGGCTGGGGACATGGTGGGCTTCGAAGCCATGCTTCAGACCGTGCGATCGAAGGCGAGAACCAAGAAGGCATCCGTACCAAAGGATGTTCCGGAAGCTCTTCAGTCAGTGGTTGCGGAAGAATGGAAGCTCTCGAGCATGAAAATCTTCGCGACAATTCTGGATGAGCAGCGGGAGATTCACCAGCTCGCCGCGTCGAGTGAGCTCGCTTCCCTCATCCTTACGCCAGGTGCCGCGGCCCCTTCGTTTAGCGCTGAGGAAATGTGCACATCACACTGGTTGAAGCTGTCGGGAGGCACGCACGATGAAGATGTATTGTTGTCGCTGATGCTGTCCGGAGTCTTCTTTGAAAAGGCAAGGCGATCACTGACCCTGACTGAGGCCAAGGCAATTGCCGACAAGATCGCAGCGCCCCCCTCCGTGGCTGGCGTTACGGCATGGCTTGAGCTGAATGCGCCGCATCCATTTTGGGAGGATCTGATCGGCTTATGGCAGCACTTCTGGGAAGAAGCCGATTCCTTGCATTTTGGTTCACAAGAGGAACGGCTGGAATACGTCAAAACGTCGATCAGAGTCGGACGCAATCGAAAGCAGGCCAGCTAGTTGAAGTTTGGATTCGACCTGACAGCGCTTCACTTTTCTGCATTGAACCGTGTCTGCATCAGCCGCTCTGGGGTAGGGGTCACCTCACCTTCAGCTGGATCCGTGCAGCAACGCCAAGCCGTTGCCAATCGGACCATTCTTACTCGGCCTGGATATTCGAGTCTTTAATGACCTTCGACCATTTGACCTGCTCTTTCTTCCAGAAGGCATTGAACTCCGGACGGGTCATCTGGACCAGATCGATACCGGGCACGTCAAAGCGCCTGGGCAGGTCGCCCTTGGCGTAAACACGCTCGAGAGAATCAGACAGTTTTTGGACAATGTCGTCAGGCGTGTTCATCGGCACGAACAGCGCGACCCAGCCGGCAGCCGAAAAATTTGGATATCCCTGTTCGGCTACCGTCGGCACGTCGGGTAGTACCGGCGACCGTTCTACGCCCAGCGTGGCGATGGGACGCAACTTGCCCGCCCTGATGTTGGCCAGATCGCTGAGTATCGAATCCATCATGAAGTCCAGCCGGCCGCTTAACAAATCCGCGGCCGCAGCTGACGATCCGCCGTAGGGAATGCCCTGGGCGGAAAAGCCGGCTTCACGTTTGAAGAGCTCAATCGCCAGATGCGGCGAAGAGCCAATGGCGGCGATTCCGTAGTTCAGCCCCTGCTTGCTATTTTTTGCTGCGGTGACCAGCTCGGGCAGCGTCTTGATTGGCGAACTTTCCGGCACCACGACCACGTTGTTGAATACGCAAA